>NZ_PPPD01000001.1:2962500-3262500 GCF_002901445.1 Deinococcus koreensis | reverse complement strand
CGCCGAACTGGATGCCGACCAGTTCCTCGTACAGGCGGCGGGTGACCGGGCCGGCCTCGGTCTCGGAGTGGAACACGTGGAAGCGCTCGCCGTGCTGGATCCCGCCGATGGGCGTGATCACGGCGGCCGTGCCACACGCGCCGGCCTCGGAGAACTCGTCCAGCCGGTCGATCGGCACGTCGCCCTCCCGCACCTTCAGGCCCAGGCGGTGCTCGGCCAGCCACAGCAGGCTGTATTTGGTGATGCTGGGCAGGATCGACGGCGAACTGGGGGTCACGAAGGTCGAGCCGCCTTTGGTGATGGCGAAGAAGTTGGCGCTGCCGACCTCCTCGATCTTCGTGTGCGTTTCGGGATCGAGGTAGATGGCGTCGGCGAAGTGCCGGGCCTTGGCCTCCTGGCCGGGAAGCAGGCTGGCGGCGTAGTTACCCCCCACCTTGGCCGCGCCGGTGCCGTGCGGAGCCGCGCGGTCGTACCCGGAGGTCACGAAATTCATGGGGCTCAGGCCCCCCTTGAAGTACGGCCCCACCGGGATGCAGAACACGCCGAACAGGAACTCCGGCGCGCTGCGGACCCCGATGTTGTCGCCCACGCCGATCACGAAGGGGCGCAGGTACAGGCTGCCGCCCGTGCCGTAGGGCGGGATGAAGTGGTCGTTGGCCCGGACGACCTGCCGACAGGCGTCGATGAACGCCGCCTGGCTGGGCGCGGGCATCAGCACCCGCTCACAGCTGCGCGCCATCCGGGCGGCGTTCTGATCCGGGCGGAAGAGGTTGACCGAGCCGTCCGCACAGCGGTACGCCTTGAGGCCCTCGAAGCACTGCTGGCCGTAGTGCAGCGCGGTGGAACCCTCGGAGATGTGCAGCACGTTGTCTTCGGTGAGGTGCCCGGCATCCCAGGCCCCGTCCTGCCAGTGCGCCAGATAGCGCCAGTCGGTGCGGATGTAGCTGAAGCCCAGGTTCGCCCAGTCGATGTCGGGCACACTCGGCCGGGGTGCGGCGCTGCCGTCGGGGATGGTGGTCTGCGTCATGCCTGATTGTCGCTCAAAGCGCGGCAGGGCACCAGAGCCGGGCGAGGTGTGGCGGGCAGGGGGAGTCCCTGGACAGGGCCGCTGGTGTGAGCCGGGTCATGTCGCCCCACCAGTCCACCCATCCTCTCCCCTACCCCAGCACGTTCGTCCGGAAGCGCTCCAGGATCGCCAGCCCGACCGCGCCGCTCTTCTCCGGGTGGAACTGCGTGGCGTGCAGGTTGCCCACGCTCAGGGCCGCCCAGAAGGGCACGCCGTAGTTCGTCAGGGCGCCGTCGGCCACGGGCACCTCGGCGGGCACGTAGTAGGAATGCACGAAGTAGGCGTAGGCCCCGGCGTCCAGGCCGCGCAGCAGGGGCGAATCCCCGCGCGCCTCCAGGGCGTTCCAGCCCATCTGCGGCACCTTCTGGCCGGGCGCGGGCACGAAGCGCCGCACCGTGCCGGGCACCAGCCCCAGCCCCGGCGTGCCCGGCGCCTCCTCGGATCCCTCCAGCAGCATCTGCATCCCCACGCAGATCCCCAGGATCGGCACGCCCGAGTGGGCGGCGTCCAGCACGGGCGCGTGGAAGCCGCTGGAATCGAAGGCCTGCATGACCTGCCGGAAGTGCCCCTGGCCGGGCACGACCACGGCGCGAGCGTGGGACACGTCGGCGGGGTCGGCACTCACGCGCACGCTCATCCCGGCGCGTTCCAGGGCCTTGGCGGCGCTGCGGACATTTCCGGCGCCGTAGTCGAGCAACAGTACCTCAGGGCGCCCCCCCGGCTGCACGGAGCTCACAGGCTCCCCTTGGTGCTCGGCAGCGCGTCGGACGTGACCCGCACCGCGTCGCGCAGGGCGCGGGCCAGCGCCTTGACGATGGCCTCGATGACGTGGTGGGCCTCACGCCCGGCGAGAAGGCGGACGTGCAGGGTGATCCCGCCGTGGTTGCACAGGCCGCGCAGGAATTCACGCAGGTGGTAGTGGGTCATGCCGCCGGCCGTGCCCCAGACCTCCAGCGTCTCGGGCTCGAAGGCCAGGTGCGCCCGGCCCGAGAGGTCGATGACCACGTGGGCCAGCGTCTCGTCCATGGGCACGAAGGCGCTGCCGTAGCGCTCGATGCCCCGGCGGTCGCCGAGCGCCTGGCTCAGCGCCTGCCCGAGCGTGATCCCGGTGTCCTCGATCAGGTGGTGGGGCTCGATGTGCAGGTCGCCGGTCGCCGTGATGGTCAGGCCCAGGCGGCTGTGGCGGGCCAGGGCGTCGAGCATGTGGTCGAAAAAGCCGTGCCCGGTGGCGGGCGCGTCGGAGGCTGGAGAATCGAGATCGAGGCGGACCGTGATGTCCGTTTCGCTGGTCGTGCGCGTGAGGGTCGCCGTGCGGCTCATACCCGCATGGTACGCACTCGGGCAGGCGCGGACGGCAGACCGTCTGGACGTGGGCTGCTGGGGCGCCGCGGGCGGGCCTCTTCCCCCTTCACCATCCTCTTAGAAAGGCTGTGGCCCCGAACGTCGAAAAGTGTACGCATTCACATAATTGGACTGGCAAAGGAAAAGGCCGGTCTGGCCGGGTTCTTTCGTTTGAACGGCGCAGGGGTGGAAATGGGTGTATTGCCTAGACGACCTGTCCAGGATGAGCGGTCAGACCGATAAAACCACCCTCGTTAACCCACAGTTCACGCCCCTCATCACGTTCTTACCCCGGAGGTCTGGATGAAGCACGCCCGTATTGCTCTTGGAACCCTGGCTGTCACCCTGCTGCTCGCCGCCTGTGGTCAGACCCCGGTGCAGACCGCCGCCAGCCCGGAGTCGGTGGCAGCCGCCCCCGAACGCACCGGCACGGCCGTGGCCCCCCTGCTGGGCACCGACAACGCCGCTGCCATTCCCGGCCAGTACATCGTGGTCTTCAGTCAGGGCGCGCTGGGCTCCAGCCTGAGCACCCAGAGTGCAGGCAGCCTGATCGGCACGCTGGGCCTCGACCCGCAGGGCGTCCGCATCCAGCACATCTACGCCCAGGCCCTAAGCGGCTTCGCGGCGACCCTCAGCGCCCAGAACCTGCAGACGCTCCGGGGCGACCCGCGCGTGAAGTACATCGAGCAGGACGGCGTGGTTCATGCCGACGCCACCCAGACGGGCGCCACCTGGGGCATCGACCGTATCGACCAGCGCGCCCTGCCGCTGGACGGCAGCTATACCTACGGCACCACGGCCAGCACCGTCACGGCGTACATCATCGACACCGGCATCCGCACCACGCACGCGCAGTTCGGCGGCCGCGCGGTCTGGGGCAGCAATCAGGTGGACACCAACAACACGGACTGCAACGGGCACGGCACCCACGTGGCGGGCACGGTCGGCGGCGGCACCTACGGCGTGGCCAAGGCGGTCAATCTGGTCGCCGTGAAGGTGCTGGACTGCGCCGGCTCGGGCAGCAACTCCGGCGTGATCGCCGGGATCAATTGGGCGGCGGCCAACAAGAGCGGCCCGGCCGTGGCGAACATGAGCCTGGGCGGCGGCGCCAGCCAGGCCGTGGACGACGCTGTGAGCGGCGCGGTGAGCAAGGGGCTGGTCATGGCGGTGGCCGCCGGCAACGACAACGTGAACGCCTGCAACTCCAGCCCGGCCCGCGCCCCCAGCGCGATCACGGTGGGTTCGACCACCAACACCGACGCCCGTTCCTCGTTCAGCAACTACGGCTCGTGCCTGGACATCTTCGCGCCCGGCAGCTCGATCACCAGCGCCTGGATCACCAACGACACGGCCACCAACACCATCAGCGGCACCTCCATGGCCACCCCGCACGTGGCCGGCGCCGCCGCCCTGGTGCTGGCCGCCAACCCGGCCTACACGCCCGCCCAGGTGGCCGGCGCCCTGACCGGCAGCGCCACCAGCGGCAAGGTCACGGGTGCCGGCACCGGCAGCCCCAACCTGCTGCTCTACACCGGAAGCGGCGCCGTCACGCCGCCGCCCAGCACCGGCACCACCTACACCGGCACGCTGAGCGCCAGCGGGTCGAGCAGCTACCAGCCCGGCACGGCCGGCTTCAGCTATGCGGGCGGCACCCTGAAGGGCGTGCTGAGCGGCCCCAGCGGCGCCGACTTCGACCTGTACCTGCAGAAGCTGAGCGGCACGACCTGGAGCACCGTGGCCTCCAGCCTGGGCTCGACCAGCTCCGAGACCGTGAACTACGCGGCGGCGAGCGGCACCTACCGCTGGCGCGTGTACGCCTACAGCGGCACCGGCAGCTTCAGCCTGACCGAAACGAAGTAGATCCTCCCCCGCACAGGCCCCCGGCGACGACCGGGGGCGTTTTCGTCTGGGCAGCACCTGGGCCCGTGCGGCGTCAGGTCAGGGACGGCCATAGACCTCGACTACCCCGATTCGTCGAAGTCGTCCTGCACGGAGTTTTCTAGAGACCCATGTGCAGCGGAACGGATGAGAGTGGGGCGAGCAATGCACTAAGTTCAGTCGCCCCGTTCTGTCTTGACCAGAATGCTATTACGTTATAAACTAAATCCATGAAGCTGAGCGATGTCCAGAAACGACTCCAGGCCCCGTTTCCCGCTCATGTGGTGGCGTGGAAGCCCGGAGTGATCACCAAGGATCGCAAGCGGGCGCTGATGCTGGCCCACATCGACGCGCGCGCCGTGCAGGACAGGCTCGACGCGATCTGCCCCGACGGCTGGAACTTCGAGGTCGAGGTGGTGGCCGGCACCCGCCTGCCCACCGTCAAGGGCCGCCTGACCGTGCTGGGCGTGACCCGCGAGGACATCGGCGAGGCCCCCGAGGGCGACCTGGGCACCCTGAAGGCCGCCAGCTCCGACGCTTTGAAGCGCTGCGCGGTGCATTTCGGCATCGGCCGGTACCTCTACGACCTGCCCAAGCAGTGGGCCGACTGGGACGATGCCAAGCGGCAGCCCACCAGCACCCCCGAGCTGCCCGACTGGGCCCGCCCGGATCACGAGCGCAGCCCCGGCGGCGCCCACCTCGTGCAGGCCATGGAGCAGCTCCGCTACGAGCTACCCGAGGATCTGGAACTGCAGCGCGAGGTCTACAAGCACCTCAAGGCCGCGCTGAGCAGCCTCCACCCCGAATCCGGCCTGAGCGGACAGGGACGGGCGGCGTGAACCCGGCCCCGAGCCCCCGCTCGCTGGCCCTGGCGATGGGCGTGGTACTGAGCCTGATGCTGGTCGGCGGCGCCCTGGCGAGACTGCTGTAGCGGAAGCCCTGCCCCCCCTCTGGCGGAGCCTGTCCAGCGTGGTCTGGACGGGTTCCGTGCGTTCTCTCTGGCCCCCTAACCCCGACCCTGCGAGACCCAGGCGCTGTCCCCGCGCCGGTTGCGCAGGCGAGACGACCATAGGCCTACGCTGAGGCCATGACGTGGAATCCGGAGCAGTACCACCGCTTCCAGGCCGCCCGGAGTGCCCCCGCCCGCGACCTTCAGGCCATGATTCCCGAGCAGCCCTACCGGCAGATCATCGACCTGGGCTGCGGCACCGGCGAGCAGACCGTAGAACTCGCCCGACGCTTTCCGGAGGCCCTGGTCATCGGTCTGGACAGCAGCGCCGAGATGCTGGCGGGGGCGCGGGCACAGCTGGCCCCCACCCTGTCGTTCGTACAGGACGACATCCTGAACCTGGGGGGCGAGTACGACCTGATCTATTCGAACGCGGCCCTCCAGTGGCTGCCCCATCACCCGGCGCTACTGAGCCGGCTGTGGGGCCACCTGAACCCCGGCGGCGTGCTGGCCGTGCAGGTGCCCGCCAACCACGACCACGCCAGCCACCGCCTGCTGAGCGACACCGCCGCCGAGTTCACAGCCGAACTGGGCGGCTTCTCGCGCTTCGGCACGGCCCAGGGCGCCTCGCCAGTGCTGACGCCCGCCCGCTACGCCGAACTGCTCGACGCCCTGGGCGCCGGGGAGATCACCGCGCTGAGCAAGGTCTACCCGGTCGTGCTGCCCGGCGCCGAGGGGCTGATCGAGTGGACGCGCGGCACGGCCCTGGTGCCCTACCTCTCGAAGCTGGGAGAGGCGGATCAACGGCGTTTTCTGGACGCCTACCGCGCCCGGCTGAGGGGCGAGTTCCCCGGTGAGCGCGTGTACTACGCCTTCACACGGGTGCTGTTCGTGGCGCGGAAGGTGGCCGCCTCAGCCTGAAGGCCGGTGGTGACTGAGCACTGGCTGGGCGGCTGCCATGACGCCGATCCGCGGAAAGACGGGAAGTGATCCGGGCGCGGGCCCAGCGTGGGCGGTTTATTTCAGCAATTCCAGAGGGCTGGTGTCCCTGTCCAGCATCTGCGGAGTCAGGAGCATCAACAGACGCGCCGAGGTGCCCGATCTGTCAGTGAGGGTGCCCTCTGCGAGGTACATGTTCCTGAACATGCCGTCGCCCACCCGGAAGACGTTCATCTTCTGGTCTGTTCGCTTGGGATCGGTCATGATCTTCACAAATGTGAGCTGTTGCGCGCCCAACATGACGTTGGCCTTGACCTGTGGATTCGTCACCTTCACCGCCCAGTGCGCCTGGTTGACCTTGGGCATATAGATGACCTCAATCCCCTCGACAGGCAATCCTGGCGGCATGGCCCAGATTTTAATGACGATCTGGCCCATCACGCGCGATTCCATCAGCGGCGTGGCCTTCACACTCCCAGTCACGTACGACCAGAGGGTCTTGGAATAGTCCGCCGCGCTGGCCGAGCCCAGCAGGGCCAGGGCTGGGACGAGGAAATGAGGTCTCATCTCGGCTCAGCTTCGCCCCTGACCCCTGACCCGACCGTCACAGACTCGGCAGATCAAGGTTCAGTCCACCGCAAGACGAACAGCCTGCGCCTATACGCCCTTTCTCGTGACGCCCTTCATGGGCCGATGCGTCCAGGGATCGTCCGGCCAGGGATGCTTGGGATAGCGGCCGCGCAGGTCTTTGCGAACCTCGAAATACGAGGAGTTCCAGAACGATCTGAGATCCTGCGTGACCTGCACGGGCCGCCCTGCCGGCGAGAGCAGGTGCAGCAGCACGGGCGTGCGCCCCGCGTTCACGGTGGGCGTGTCGGCCAGTCCGAACAGTTCCTGCAGCTTCACGGCCAGGATGGGCGCCTCGCCGGGCCGGTAGGTCAGCCGGATGCGGCTGCCGGTGGGCACGCTCAGGTGGGTGGGGGCCAGTTCGTCCAGCTCACGGGTCTTGTCCCACGGGAGCCGGGCCTGGAGGGCGGGCAGCAGCGCCACGCGGGCCAGTTCCTCGCGCGTGCGAACCGGGCCCAGGTGCGGCCCCAGCCACTCCTCCAGGGTATCCAGCAGGGCGTCGTCGCTCAGGTCGGGCCAGCCGTCCTCGGGGCGCCAAGCGCGAAGGGACTCGACCCTGGCCCGGAAGGAGGCGGCCTCCGGGCTGAAGCTCAGTAGGTGCAGCCCCTCGCTGCGAATGGCTCCTGACAGGGCGGTGATGCGCTGTTCAGCAGGCAGGTTCTTGAGAGGCCGGGCCGCCAGCACCAGCGCGCCCAGCCGCTGCTCCTGCTTCGCCACCAGCGCCCCAGCCCGCGCGTCCCAGCGCACGGAGTCGTGCCAGGTGGCCTGCTCACTCAGGGCGGCCAGCTCCAGCGGCGCCGCCAGATAGATGCGGCCCTCCGCCTGCCGGGCGTCCAGGTGAGCCACCGCCAGCGCCCGCGCCCCGGCCAGGGCGTCGCCCTCGGGCAGAGCGGCGCCCTGCCCACCGGCCAGGAGGTAGCGGCCGCCCGGCAGGCCTGCCACCGCCTCGCGGGCCAGGGCGATCCGCTCCGGGTAGGCCAGGGCCACCAACGAGCCCACATCGAAGGTCTCGGGCGGGGAATCGTCCGCCCTCACCCCCAGCAGGCCACGCCACTGGCGCGACAGGCGCTCGACCCGTTCCAGAACGGCCTCGTCTCCCCTGCCCGGCTGCCGGCATCGCCAGGCCCGCAGCGCCGACACGCGCTCGGTCAGGTCGGCGCCCGTTCCCGGGGGCAGCGGGTCGCGTTCCTCCAGCAGCGCGGCCACGTCGGCGGCCAGGGCACCCAGCCCCCGCCCGGCGCCCACTGAGAGCAGGTGCGCCAGCCGGGGGTGGGTCGGGAACTCCAGCAGGCGCTGGCCCTCCGGGGTGGCCCGGCCCCCGGCGTCCAGGGCGCTCAGCCCGCGCAGCAGCGTCCGGGCGACCTCCACTCGGGGCTCCGGCGGCGCGTCCAGCCAGGCCAGCGCTGCGGGATCGCTCTCTCCCCACTGGGCCAGTTCCAGGGTCAGCGGGGCCAGGTCGGCCTCCAGGATCTCCGGCGGGCGCGACTCCGGCAGCAGCGCCTGGGTGCGCTCGCTCCACAGGCGGTAGGCCACGCCGGGGGCCGTTCGTCCGGCACGGCCCGCGCGCTGGGTGGCGCTGTCGCGGGTCACGCGGGCGGTGACCATGCGGCTCAGGCCCGTGCCCGGGTCGAAGGCCTGCCCCCGGCTCTGGCCGCCGTCCACGACCACCCGCACCCCCTGGATGGTCAGCGAGGTCTCGGCGATGGAGGTCGCCAGCACCACCTTGCGCCGGCCCTGCGGGTCGGGCAGCAGGGCGCGGCGCTGCTCCCTCAGGGGCAGGTCGCCGTACAGCGGCAGCACCTCGGCGCCCACTCCGGAGAGCTGTCCCTGCGCGCCGCGGATCTCGCGCACGCCCGGCAGGAAGGCCAGGATGTCGCCGGGGTGCTCCTCCAGGGCGGCGCGCACCGTGCGGGCGACCACGTCCTCGACCCGGCCCGCCGGATCGGTGGGCAGGTAGCGCACCTCGACCGGATACGCCCGGCCCTGGCTCTCGATCAGCGGGGCGCCCAGCCGCACAGGCAGACCAGGATCGAGGGTCGCGCTCATGACCAGCACGCGCAGATCGTCCCGCAGGGCGCCCTGCACCTCGCGCAGCAGGGCCAGCGCCAGGTCGGCGTTCAGCGAGCGCTCGTGGAACTCGTCGAGGATCACCAGCCCCACGCCGGCCAGTTCCGGGTCGCGCTGCAGGCGCCGGGTCAGGATGCCCTCAGTGACGACCTCCAGGCGGGTGCGCGCCGAAACGCGCGACTCGAAGCGCACGCGGTAGCCCACCGTGCCGCCCACGTCCTCGCCCAGGCCCTCGGCCAGCCGCGCCGCCACCGCCCGCGCCGCCACCCGCCGGGGCTGCAGCATGATGATCTGCCGACCCGCCAGCCAGGGCTCGTCCAGCAGTTCCAGCGGCAGCGCGGTGCTCTTGCCCGCCCCAGGCGGCGCCTGCACGACCACCAGCGGATGCACCGACAGCGCCTGTTTCACCGCTGGAATCACCTCGGCGATGGGAAGGAGGGGAAGGCCAGTCACGGGTGGAATGCTACAGGGGCGGCGGCGACCACACACTGCCGACGGTCATGATGTGGCCGATCAGCCCAGACCCAGCACGTTCCGCAGGTCGTCCAGCACGGCGTCCGGCCTCTCCGCCCCCAGCGCGTGCCCGGTGTTCAGGAAGGCGGCCCGCAGGCCGATCTGCTGCGGCCCCCAGACATCGTTGCGGGGCGAGTCGCCCACGAACCAGCAGTCGCCGGCCGGTGCGTCCAGACGCTCCAGCGCCAGCCGGTGGATGGCCGGATCGGGCTTGCTCAGGCCGACCGCGCGGCTGATGACCACATCGTCCACCAGATCGCGCAGACCACAGGCCTCCAGGGAGCGCGTCTGAAGCTCCTCCCAGCCGTTCGTCACGACGCCTATCCTCACCCCGCGTTCCCGCAGAGCCCGCAGGACGGTGTGCGCGTGGGGCATGGCCTGGGCCGAGTCCACACGCGTCCAGAAATCAGCGCACAGGGCGTCTGGGTGGTGCTCCAGCCCGAACTCCTGCACGAGCTGTGGCATCACGTCCTGCTTCGAACGGTAGCCGAAGTCGTCCAGCTCGAGAAAACGGACGCCATAGCCGGATGGGAGATCGAAGCGCCGAAGGTGCCCTTCCAGCCAGATCTGGATGGTCGCTGCTCGGTCGTGCAGTGTCCCGTCCAGATCGAAGAGGATGACCCTCAAACTTCGGCCTGGCCCTTGTGGAAGTCGGCGCCCAGGGCCCGGACGTCCTCGTGGATCAGGCTGGTGTTGATGCAGGTGGCCGCGTGCATTCCGGCGGCGGCGGCCTGCACCACGTACTGCGGGGCACCGGTCATGTCGCCCACCGCGTACACGCCACTCACGCTGGTCTCGCCCAGGTCGTCGACCACCACCCGGCCCTGCTCGTTCAGGGCGCAGCCCAGCGCGGCGGGCAGCGCGCTCCCCTGCTCCTGCGCGGGCGAGACGAACAGGGCGTCCAGGGGCAGGAGCGGCGCCCGGTGGAAGGTCACGCACAGCGGCGACGTGCCGGTCACCGAGCGCACGTCCTGTTCCCGCACCCGCACGCCGACCCGCGCGAGATCGCGGGCCTGCAGGTCGGTGAGCAGGCTGGGGCCGTCGCTGATCAGCGTGACCCGGTCTGACCAGGCCCTCACCGTCAGGGCCAGGTGGTGCGCGGCCTGACCCTGGCCGTAGACGCCGATGGCCTTGTCCTGATGCTCCCAGCCGTCGCAGTAGGGGCAGTGGAAGACGCCCTGGCCCCAGCGCTCGCGCAGCCCGGCCACATTGGGCAGGATGTCGCGCACGCCGCTGGCGAACAGCAGACGGCGCGTGTGGTGCCAGTCCGGGCCGACGCGCACCGCGAAGCCTGTGCCGTCTGGCCGCACCTCGCGGGCGGGTTCGGGCCGCACGGTCACGTCATAGGCACGCAGGTCGGCCAGCCCGCGGGCCTTGAGGTCGTCCGGCCCGATGCCGTCTCGGGTGAGCAGGCCGTGGGCGGCCCCCACCGGCGCGTTGCGGGGCGGGCCGCCGTCGAGCAGCAGCACCCGCCGCCGCGACCGCCCCAGGGTCAGGGCCGCGCTCAGCCCGCCGGGGCCGGCGCCGACGATGATCACGTCGAACTCCGCCTGGTCTGGCCCCACCTGATCTGGGCGGGTCATGTCCGCACGCCGGCCCGCACCGTGACGTCCGTCAGCACGGCGTCCCGGGGCGCGTCCAGCATGAAGGCGATGGTGGCGGCCACGCTCTGCGGCTCGATGTAGGTATCCGGGTCGTAGGCCCCCCCCTCCTGCGAGCGGACGAGCTGCTGCATGGGCGTGGCGGTGCGGCTGGGATAGACCGTGCCGACCCGGACGCCGTGGAGGGCCTCTTCCTCACGCAGGGCATCGGCCACGGCGCGCAGGGCGAACTTGCTGGCCGCGTAGCTGGCCCAGCCCGCATTGGCGCGCAACCCGGCGCCGGAGTTCACGAACACGAACGTGCCCCGCTCCTCCCGGACTCGGGGCAGCAGCACCCGCGTCAGTTCGGCCGGGGCGACCGTGTTCACGGCCAGGGTGTGCGTCCAGACCGCGTGCGCCTGATCGGCCACCGCGCCCAGTTCCACCACGCCAGCGTTGTGGATCACGTTCGTGACCCGCTTCAGACCGGCGACCGCCTCCGCGAACGTCTGCGGGCGGGTCAGGTCGAGCGGCAGCCCAGTGGCCCCGAGTTCGCTGCACAGCGCCGCCAGCCTCGCATCGCCCCGCCCGCTCAGGATCAGGTCATGGATAGGCGCCAGGACTCGGGCCAGGGCCGAGCCGATGCCCCCGGCAGCGCCGGTGATCAGGGTAACGGGCCTGCCGCTGGGGCTCATAGGACTCATGGGCAGACGCTAGCGCACCAGGGCCGTACGGAACTGCTGTTCTTGAAACAGAACGGCTTCGACAGGCCAGGGCCGCTTGTATCTCTACTTGACGGTCACCCGCATCGCCGGCGCCGGCAGCTTGACGGGCACGCCGTTCGCCAGTCCCGCGAACCAGCTTTCGAGCATGTACTCACCGACTGGCAGCGTCAGCTCACGCGAGTAGCTGGCATTCCCCTTCACCGGGGCCGACTTCACGATGAAATCCTGCGTACACAGCCGCTTCGCACCTGGTGTGGGATACACGACCTCGCCCGTGCCCACTCGCACGACCCGCAGCAGCGGAGCTACAGCGCAGTTTTGGGCGTTGTCACGCCGAGCACCGAAGACCAGGGTTCGGGTGCCCGTATTCCGGATGGTGAAGGTGAGTTTCAGGGGGCCGGTCACGCTGCGCGGCGTGAACAAATTGGCGGCCACATCGGCCAGAGGGACTGGAGCGGGCGCGGGCTTCGCAGGTGCAGGCTTTCCGGGCGCGGGAATCGGCGTCGGCGCGATTTCTCCGGGCGTGCCCGTCTGCGGCGGCACGGGCGGAATCTCCGGCAGGCTGGCCGTGGCCTGGGCCAGCGCGGGGAGGGCCAGGGCGGCGCAGGTCAGGCCACGGTGCAACGCGGAGCGCAGAATCATGGGAACAGCCTACAGGCCAGGGTTGATGGCGGTCTGATAGCGGGGGTCACGGGCCTCCCTGTCCAACCCAGCTTCCTTTCGCCCACGAGGGCCTGCGCTATCCTCCACTCACCGCGCCGCTCTGGCACGGTCATCCAGAATCGCCGGAGGGTATTTCCTGCCCCCTGATGGCGTGGCAACCGGCCCTCATCGCGGTATTCGGTGCCCACAGGAGAGACCCGCGCAGGGGCGCCGACGATGGCGCAGGCGGGATCGATGGCCCTTCAGACGGCGCTCTGCACAGTGGAACCAGCACCGTGAACAGCGCAGATCATTCGGGCCGCCAGTGAGCGGCCTCCTTGTACTCCGGGAGAACCACGTGACGACTGCAGACATCCGCGCCGAGGCGCAGAAACGAATCCTGATCCTGGACGGCGCCTGGGGCACCATGCTCCAGCGCGCCAGCCTCACCGAAGCCGACTTCCGCCTGCCGGACGCCGACCCCCTGCGGATGTACCGGGGCAACTTCGACCTGCTGCAGCTGACCCGGCCCGACGTGATCCGGGGGGTGCACCGCGCCTATTTCGAGGCCGGCGCGGACATCGCCTCCACGAACACCTTCAACTCCACCACCATCAGCCAGGCGGACTACGGCACCGAAGCCCTGGCCCACGCCATGAACGTAGCGGGCGCCCGGCTGGCCCGCGAGGTGGCCGACGAGTTCACCGCCCGCGACGGCCGGCCGCGCTGGGTGGCGGGTTCCATCGGCCCGACCAACCGCACGGCGACCCTCTCGCCCGACGTGGAGCGCCCCGAGTTCCGCAACGTGACCTTCGACGGGCTGGTCGAGGCCTACACCGCCGCCGCGCTGGGGCTGATCGAGGGCGGGGCCGACCTGCTGCTGCTGGAAACGGTCTTCGACACGCTGAACGCCAAGGCCGCGCTGTTCGCCTGCGAGGAGGCGTTCGCCCGGAGCGGGAAAACCCTGCCGGTGATGCTCTCGGGCACGATCACGGACGCCTCGGGGCGCACGCTGAGCGGGCAGACGCCGGAGGCCTTCGCGGTCAGCACGGCGCACGCCCACCTGTTCTCCCTGGGCCTGAACTGCGCGCTGGGCGCCGACCTGCTGCGGCCCCACCTGCGCGACATCGCCGCGAACACGGAGGCGCTGGTCTCCGTTCACCCCAACGCCGGCCTGCCCAACGCGTTCGGCGAGTACGACGAGACGCCCGAGCACACTGCCGCCGTGCTGGCCGACTTCGCCCGCGAGGGGCTGGTCAACATCGTGGGCGGTTGTTGCGGCACCACGCCCGAGCACATCCGCGCCATTGCCGACGCCGTGGCTGGCCTGCCGCCCCGCACCGCGCCGAAGCTGCCGCCCTACCTGCGCCTGAGCGGACTGGAAGCGCTGACGGTCACGCCGGAGCTGAACTTCGTGAACGTGGGCGAGCGGACGAACGTGACCGGCAGTCCGAAGTTCTCAAGGGCCATCCTGGCCGGGGACTACGACGCCGGCCTGAAGATCGCCCGCCAGCAGGTCGAGAACGGCGCCCAGATCGTGGACGTGAATTTCGACGAGGGCATGCTGGACGGCGAGGCCGCGATGGTGAAGTTCCTGAACCTGCTGGCAGGCGAGCCCGACATCTCGCGCGTGCCGCTGATGCTGGATTCCTCGCGCTGGGACATTCTGGAGGCGGGGCTCAAACGGGTGCAGGGCAAGGCGGTCGTGAACTCGATCTCGCTGAAAGACGGCGAGGAGAAGTTTCTGGAGCGGGCGCGGCTGCTGCGGCGCTACGGGGCGGCGGCGGTCGTCATGGCCTTCGACGAACGCGGGCAGGCCGACACGCTGGAGCGGAGACAGGAGATCACCTCGCGCGCCTACCGCCTACTGACCGAACAGGCCCACTTCCCGCCGCAGGACATCATCTTCGATCCCAACGTGCTGACCGTGGCGACCGGTATCGAGGAGCACGACCGCTACGCCATCGACTTCATCGAGGCGACCCGCTGGATCAAGGCGAACCTGCCGGGCGCGCTGGTGTCGGGCGGGATCTCCAACGTGTCCTTCTCCTTCCGGGGCAACAACCACGTGCGCGAGGCCATGCACGCGGTCTTCCTGTACCACGCGATCCGCGCGGGGCTGGACATGGGCATCGTCAACGCCGGGATGCTGGCGGTCTACGAGGACATCGAGCCCGAGCTGCGCGAGGCCGTGGAGGACGTGATCCTGGCCCGCCCGCCGAAAGAGGGGAACCTGAGCGCCACCGAACGCCTGCTGGAGCTGGCCGAGGGCTACAGGGGCGTGAAGCGCGAGGCCGCCGCCCAGAGCGCCTGGCGGGACGCCCCGGTGGCCGAGCGGCTGCGGCACGCGCTGGTCGCCGGTATCACCGACTTTGTGGAGGCCGACGCCGAGGAGGCGTACCGCGAGCTGGGCTCGCCCCTGCTGGTCATCGAGGGGCCGCTGATGGACGGCATGAACGTGGTGGGCGACCTGTTCGGGGCCGGCAAGATGTTTCTGCCCCAGGTCGTGAAGTCCGCCCGCGTGATGAAGCGCGCCGTGGCCTTTCTTACGCCGTACATGGAGGCCGAGAAGCAGGAGGCCGGTGGCAAGGGCCGGGTGCTGCTGGCGACCGTGAAGGGCGACGTGCACGACATCGGCAAGAACATCGTGGGCGTGGTGCTGGCCTGCAACGGCTATCAGGTGACCGACCTGGGCGTGATGGTCTCCACCGAGAAGATCCTGGATGAGGCCGCCCGCATCGGCGCCGACGTGATCGGGCTGAGCGGCCTGATCACGCCCAGTCTGGACGAGATGGTCACCGTGGCCCGCGAGATGCAGAGGCGGGGCATGACGCAGCCGCTGCTGATCGGCGGCGCGACCACCAGCCGCGCGCACACCGCCGTGAAGATCGACCCGGCCTATCCGGGGCCGGTGGTGCATGTGCTGGACGCCAGCCGCGCCGTGACGACCACTGCCGACCTGCTGGCCGATCCGGCGGCGGTGCAGGAGCGGGTGCGGGAGGAATACGACGCCCTGCGCCTGCGCCACGGCGACCGCCAGGTGCGCCTGATCCCCATCGAGACCGCCAGGGAGCGTGCCCCCCGCCTCTCCCCCACCCCGCCGCCCGCGCCGCGTGAGCTGGGGCGCAGGGTCATCGAACAGCCCCTTTCGGAATTGCTGGAGTACATCGACTGGACGCCCTTCTTCATCGCCTGGGAGATGAAGGGCCTCTACCCGACCATCCTGAGCGACCCCCTGCGCGGCGAGGAGGCCCGCAAGCTCTTCGCGGATGCCCAGGCGCTGCTGAAGCGGATCGTTGACGAGGGCCTGCTGACGGCGCGCGGCGTGATCGGCCTGTGGCCAGCGCGGCGGGAGGGGGACGACATTGTTGTTGATGGTCGATGGTCGATGGTCGATGGTAACGAGACCAGACCATCAACGATCAACGATCAACCATCAACCCTCCACACCCTGCGCCAGCAGCGCGACCAGACCACGCCGAACGTCGCGCTGGCCGACTTCGTTCAGCCGGAGGGTGACCACATCGGCGCCTTCGCGGTCGCCATCCACGGCGCCGACGAACTGGCCCAGGCCTTCGAGGCCCAGCACGACGACTACAACTCCATTCTGGTCAAGGCGCTGGCCGACCGGCTGGCCGAGGCCTTCGCCGAGAAGCTCCACCGCGACGTGCGGGTGGGCCACTGGGGCTATGCGCCGGACGAGGCGCTGGGCACCGCGGAACTGATCCGCGAGCGCTACGACGGCATCCGCCCCGCGCCCGGCTACCCCGCCCAGCCCGACCACACCGAGAAACGCACGCTGTTCACCCTGCTGAATGCAGAGGAAATCGGCCTGCAGCTCACCGAATCCTGCGCCATGTGGCCCGCTGCCGCCGTGTCGGGCCTGTACTTCGCGCACCCGGACGCCCGGTACTTCGCCGTGGGCCGCATCGGCCGCGATCAGGTCGAGGACTACGCGGCGCGCAAGGGGATGCCCCTGGACGAGATCGAGCGCTGGCTGGGGCCGATTCTTGGCTACGCGGCAGAAGGCGGAAGGCAGAAGGCGGAAGGCCAGGGTGAGCTGTTGCCATCTGCTATCAGCCTTCTGCCCTCTGCGGCCGCCCGAGGCGGCCCGTGACCCGGATTTCCGTCGAACTCGTCCCCCGATCCCGAAGTGGCCTGCGCGCCGAGCTGGCCGAGGTCGCCGAACATCTGAGCACCGTGGACACCGTGAACGTGCCCGACCTGACACGTTACTCGCTGCGCTCGTGGCTGGGCTGCTCGTTCGCCCGGCCCCGCCACCGCGCCGTGCCCCACCTGCGGGCGGTGGACTACAACCCACGCGAGCCGCTGCCCATGCTGGAGTCGCTGGATACGCACGGCATCGACGAGGTGCTGGTGGTCACCGGGGACGCGCCCGCCGACATGAGCGCGAAGGTCTACGACCAGGACGCCGTGGACATGATCCGCCGCCTGACCCGCGAGGCGCCGCACCTGCGCGTCTATGCCGGCCTCGACCCCTACCGCCAGTCCTTCGCCCGCGAGCGGGACTACCTGGAGCGCAAGCTGGACGCCGGCGCCTGCGGCTTTTTCACCCAGCCCTTCTTCGACCTGCGCCTGATGGACGCCTGGGCCGACCTTCTGCCAGACAGCACCGAGGTCTGGTGGGGCGCCACGACGGTGCTCACCGAGTCCAGCCTGAACTACTGGCGGGCCCGCAACCACGCGGTCTTTCCGCGCAGCTTCGAGCCCACCCTGGACTGGAACCGTGGTTTTGCCGCCCAGGCCCTCGCCTTTGCCCGCGAGCGCGACCAGCACGCCTACTTCATGCCCGTCAAGGCGAACGTGTTGGAGTATCTGGGCGGGATTCTGTAGGCGGGGTGGCGTGAACCCCTCAGTCGCCTTCGGCGCCAGCTCCCCTGGGGGGAAGCCAAGAAGTCCCTGGCTCCCCCCCAGGGGAGCTGGCCGCGTAGCGGACTGAGGCGCCCGCAGCCTTAACGTCACCTCCTCAGCTGTTGTCCACCACCACCGTGAAGCTCTTGCTGATCTTGCCCTTCGCGGGCACGTCCACCTTCAGGTTGGCGATCCCCTGGTTCTTCACAGGCGCCGCCGTGTCGATGATGATGATCCGCCCGCCGATCCGCTCGGTGATCTCGGCGCGGATGGCGCGTTCCTTGCTGCTCTCGAAGGCGTAGGTGACCTTATAGGTCGTCCTGACCACGTTGCCCTTGCCGTCCTTGACCTGCGCGGCGGTCTGCACGGTGCGGGTGTAGGCCACGTCTGGGTCGTCGCCCAGCGTGAATTCCACGGTGCCGCCCTTGCGGGTCTCCCCGATGTTCGTCTGACCGACGATGCGGCCATCCTCGCGCACCGTGATCGGCCCGGCGGGCAGGCGGTCGTCGGCCTTGAAGCGGTAGAAGCGGCTCAGGGTGCCGTCCTGGGGCTCGGTGCTGAAATAGGTGTTCAGGCCCACGTAGCGCTCGAAGGTGTTGAGCTTCGGCGTCAGGAAGGGCAGCGTGACCACCGCGTTGGCGGGCAGGGTAAAGGGCGTGCTCAGGGCGTAACGGTACAGGCCGCGCAGTTCGCCCTGACTCTCGATCTTGGGCGCGGGGGCGGGCGCTGCCATGGCGACATCGGCGGTCGCCTCGCGCATCATGAAGCCGGCCTGTGGGTTGCCCTGCACGTTCACGTCGCCGGCGTACAGCTCGGTGGTCTTGACGTCGTAGGGCAGATCCGTGGCGTTGCGGATGTCGGCCAGGGCCGAGAGCTGCGCGCCGCCGCTGCCCGCCTTGAGGGTGTAGCGCGGCGCCCACGACACCGAGCGGGTCAGGTAACTGAGGGTGCCGCTGCCCGCCTTCTGCAGCGTGTAGGTCAGCGTCTGCGAGGGCGAGAGCGGGTTACTGGGCGGCGCCACGTCGAACTGCAGCTCCTCGTAGCGGGCCGTGAAGTAGCGGCCCTGGGCGTCTTTCACCAGCAGGTCGCGCGCCCGCACCAGGGTCACGGGCTGGGTCTTGCCGTCGCGCAGCAGGTAGACCGTCTTGCCCTCCAGGCCAGCGAGCCAGTTGGCCTCCTGCTTCTGGATGGCCTGGGTGAAGTCCAGCCCCTCCAGGTCGATGCTGCCGGGCAGGATGCCCGCCCAGGTCTCCTGCGGCAGGCGGACGGTGAGGGTCGTGGAGGAGGCGCTCACGCCCTCGCGGACTTCAGTGAAGCTGGGGTAGATCCGCAGGTCGGCGGCGAGGGCGTGAGAGGCGATCAGGGCGGCAGCGAGCGTGGCGGCTTTCTTCATGAACCCATCGTGCGCCGGGCTCAATTGTGAGATGTGAGAGGTTCGGTCAGGAATGAAACAGAAATCCCGCCTCCCTGTGGGGGTCGGCGGGATCGCAGTGCCTAGGGCTTCAGAGAACGTCGTCGCGGATGCAGGCCTTGAAATGGCCGGGCGAGACCTCACGCAGTTCGGGCACCACGTTGGCGCACTCGGCGATCGCGTAGCGGCAGCGGGTGCGGAACACGCAGCCACTGGGCGGGTTGATCGGGCTGGGGATGTCCCCTTCCAGGATGATGCGCTGGCGCTTAATGGTGGGGTCGGGCACCGGCGCGGCCGAGAGCAGCGCTTCCGTGTACGGGTGCTTGGGGTTGTTGTTCAGCTCGTTGCTGGGCGCGATCTCCATGATGCGGCCCAGGTACATCACGATCATGCGGTCGCAGATGTACTCCACGACGTGCAGGTCGTGCGCGATGAACAGCACCGTCAGGCCCAGCTCCTCCTGCAGATCCTGCATCAGGTTCACGACCTGCGCCTGAATCGACACGTCGAGCGCCGAGACCGGCTCGTCGGCGACGATGAAGGTCGGATCGACCGCCAGGGCGCGGGCGATGCCGATGCGCTGGCGCTGGCCGCCGGAGAACTCGTGCGGGTAGCGGCGCATGTGCTCGGGGCGCAGGCCGACCCGCTGCAGCAGCTCCGCGATCCGGTCGATGCGCCCCTTGCCCGGGTGCAGGTTGTGGATCTGCATGGCCTCGCCGATGATGTCCGAGACGGTCATGCGCGGGTTGAGCGAGGCGAAGGGATCCTGGAAGATGATCTGCATCTCGCGGCGGTAGTCCCGCATCTGCCCCTTGGACAGCTTGGTGATGTCGGTGCCGTTGAAGATCACCTGCCCGCCGGTGGGCTCGATCAGCCGCAGGATCGCGCGCCCGGCGGTGGTCTTGCCCGAGCCCGACTCGCCGACCAGGCCGACCACCTCCCCACGGTTGACCGTGAAGGAGATGTCGTTGACGGCCTTGACGTTCGCCACGATGCGCGAGAGCAGCCCGCCACGGATCGGGAAGTACTTTTCGAGGTGCTGGACGTCGAGCAGCGTGTCGCCCTTGGCGGCCATGCCCCGGCTCACGCCGGCGTAGGCACTGGAGGTCGGTGTGGAAACGGGGGCGGTCATGCGCTCACCTCGGCCTGGGCCTGCTCGAATTCTCGCCAGCGGATACAGCGCGCCATGTGGCCGTGGCCGGTGTCTTCCAGCGCGGGCACGGCTTTACTGCAGTCGGGCACCGCGAACTTGCAGCGCGGCTCGAAGGAGCAGCCGGGCGGCAGGTCGAGCGGATTGGGCACGTTGCCGGGAATGGCCTCCAGGCGGCCCTTGGGTGCGCCGGGCACATGCACGTAGTCGCCGGGGCGCGGAATGGAGTTCAGCAGCCCCATGGTGTAGGGGTGGCGGGGCGCCTTGAAGATCTCGACCACGTCGCCTTCCTCGACCACCCGGCCGCCGTACATGACCACCACGCGGTCGGCCATCTCGGCCACCACGCCCAGGTTGTGCGTGATGAACAGGATGCTCATGCCGATGTCGGTCTGCAGCTTGCGCATCAGATCCAGGATCTGCGCCTGGATGGTCACGTCGAGCGCGGTGGTGGGCTCGTCGGCGATCAGCAGGGCGGGGTTGCACGAGAGGGCCATGGCGATCATCACGCGCTGGCGCATGCCGCCGGACATCTGGTGCGGGTACTCGTGGACGCGCTTCTCGGGGGCGGGGATGCCCACGAAGCGCAGCATGTCGGTCGCCACGCCCAGCGCCTCTTTCTTGTTCTTGCCCTGGTGCAGCGTGACGGCCTCGGCGATCTGGTCGCCCACCGTGTACACCGGGTTCAGGGAGGTCATGGGTTCTTGGAAGATCATGGAGATGTCGTTGCCGCGGATCTTGCGCATGTCGGCTTCGGGCAGCGTCACGAGGTTCTTCTGCACGCCGTCCTTGCCGGTGAACAGGATCTCGCCGTCCACGATCTTGCCGGGCGGCATGGCGATCAGCCGCATGACGGACAGGCTGGTCACGGACTTGCCGGAGCCGGACTCACCCACCACCGCCAGGGTCTCACCCTTCTTGATGTGGAAGGTCACGCCGTCGACGCTCTTGACCACGCCGTCGTCGGTGTAGAAGTAGGTTTTCAGGCCGTTCACGGCCAGCAAGGTTTCGCCCTGATGGGTCATTGTTCCTCCGGGAATTGCACGCTACGCATCATACATTTTGGGAGCCCTTTACTGCCGTTTGCGGGGGTCGAAGGCGTCCCGCAGCCCGTCTCCCACAAACTGCCAGGCGATGACGGCCAGGAAGATGAAAATGCCCGGAATCAGCACCCAGGGCCGGCCGCTGATGCTCTCGAAACCGCCGTCCTGCGCGACCTTGAGCAGCGCCCCCCAGGAGGCGTAGGGCTCGACCAGACCGATGCCCAGGAACGACAGGCCACTCTCCAGCAGGATGTAGCTGGGAATGATCAGCGAGACCGCCACGATGATGAACGACAGGGTGTTGGGCAGCATGTGCCGCGAGATGATCCGGCTGTTGCCCGCGCCCAGCGCCTGCGCCGCCTGCACGTAATCGAGTTCGCGCGTGCTCAGGAGCTGGCTGCGCACCGTGCGGGCGATCCCGCCCCAGCCGATCAGGGCCAGGATGCCGATGATGAAGTACATCACCAGCAGCGGGTTGATGTCCAGCGGAAACAGCGCCCGCAGGGTGATCAGCAGGAAGAGTTCGGGCACGGCGCTGAGCACCTCGACGAGGCGCATAATCAGGGTGTCGATCCAGCCCCGGAAGAAGCCGGCAATGCCGCCCAGCAGCATCCCCAGCACCACCGAGACCAGGGTGGCGATCAGACCGATGCTCAGGCTGAACTGGCCGCCGAACAGCACGCGGCTGAACTGGTCGCGGCCCAGGTTGTCGGTGCCCCACAGGAAGATGCGCGCGGGCTCCTCGACGCCGAACAGCCGGACGTTCATGGGGATCAGCCCCAGCAGTTTGTAGGGGGATTCCGGACGCGGCACGAAGAAGCGCACCGGATACACCTGAGTCCTGTCCTCGACATAGTCGTCGCGGAAGGTTTCCAGGTTCACCTCGCGCTTGACGCCGTACACGAAGGGGCGCGTGAGGCGGCCGTCCTCGGTGCGGATGTGCACGCGGCTGGGCGGGGCCCAGGAGACGCGGGTCTCGTCGCTGCGGTACTCGGTGGGCGAATACGGCGACAGGAAAGGCGCGAAAATCGCCGAGAGGAACAGCAGGCCCAGGATGGTCATGCCCCAGCGCGCCAGCGAGTGGCGGGTGAACTGGCGCCAGGCGATCTGGTACAGCGACTGGGTCTGGATGGGCTTGGGGGAAGTCGGTGCAGTGGCGGTGGTCATGGCAGCCCTCAGTTGAACCGGATGCGGGGATCGATGACCGCCAGCAGAATGTCCGACACCACGTTCCCGACGATGTACAGCACCGTCGACAGGGCCGTGATGCTCACGATGACGTACAAGTCCTGGTTGCCCAGCGAGTCGAGCAGCAGCGGCGTGATGCCCGGCCACGCGAAGACCACCTCCACGAAGCCCGCCCCGGCGATCAGTCCGGGCAGCAGGCCGCCCAGCGAGGAGACCAGCGGGATCGAGGCGTTCTTGAAGGCGTGCTTGTAGGTGATCACGTTGTGCGCCAAGCCCTTGGCCCGCGCGGTGCGGATGTAGTCCTGCCCGAGCACCTCGAGCATCTGCGCGCGGATGAAACGGCTCTCGCTGGAGATGGAGCGCAGCGCCAGCACGATGCTGGGCGCCAGGGCGTGCAGGAACACGTCCCAGGCATAGGCGAGCGGGCCGGCATTCTCGGAGGCGGCGCTCGACTTGCCGATGATCGGCACGTCCCAGCCGGTGTTCTGCTTGATGGTCACCAGCAGGAAGATCACCAGCAGCCCGAAGAAGAACGACGGCAGCCCCAGGCCGAAGTAGGCGAAGACCGAGATCGCCTTGTCGGCGAAGGAATACGGGCGCAGCGCCCCGTACACGCCGATCAGGATGCCCAGCCCGTAGGCCAGGATGGTCGAGATCAGTACCAGGATCAGGCTGTTCAGGATACGTGGGGCGGCCAGCGTCCAGACCGGCTGGGCCGCCGCGAAGGAGTCGCCCAGGTCGCCGCGCAGGAAGCGGGTCAGCCACGACCAGTACTGCACGACCACCGGCTGGTCGAGCTTGTAGATCGTGCGGAGCTGGTCGAGCCGCTCGGCGCTGATGCGCGGGTTCTGCGAGAGCTGGGTCAGGAAGTCGCCGGGCGCGGCCTGCACGATGGCGAACAGGATGATGGTCGCCAGCAGGAACGTAGGGATCAGTTGCAGGAATCTGCGGAAGACGAAGGGAAGCACGCTTGTCCTTTTATACGCTCGCCGGGAGCCGCCAGGGTGTGAACGCCGGGGGCAGCCGGAGCAGGAGAGAACCGACCTCAAGAGGGTGCGCGGGGCCCGGACGACGGGCCCCGCGCACCGAGGAACTGGAGAACCGGGTGGGACTGACCGGGCCGGGGAAGGGTGTGAGACTCCTCCCCGGCCCCGCCCGGTTACTTGTTGACCCAGGTCTGGGCGATGTTGCGGACGCCGAAGTAGGGGCTGGCCCACAGCGGGGTCGCGATCTTCTTGGGAGACTCGCCCTGCACGCGGCTGTCCCAGGCGTAGTGGGCGTTCTGCGAGAGGATGTAGATCAGGCCCTGGTTGTCGACCTGCAGTTTCTGGATCTGGTTGGCGATGGCGCGCCGCTTGGCCTGGTCGAACTCGGCCGTGCTCTTGTAGAACAGGTTGAGCTGCTGGGTTTCCCAGGGCGCGATGCACTGCTTGCTCTGGTTGTAGCCGTTCAGGTCGCCGCCGCAGGTGAAGACCGAGGCCACGCCGACCGGGTTGATGAAGCCGCCGCCGCCCAGGCCCGTGATGGCCGCGTCGAACTGCCGGTTGGTCTTGGCCGCGTCGGCTTCGGGGTAGACCACTTCGAGCAGCTGGTTGAAGGGCACGAAGGACGTCTTGACCTCCACGCCGATCTTCTTGGCCTCATCCTTGAAGATGTTGGCGATCTGCTGGCGGCGGGGGTTCTCGGAGTTGGTGTTCAGCGTGAAGCTCAGGCGGTTGCCCTTGGAGTCCACACGGATGCCGTCGGCGCCGCGCTTCCTGAAGCCCAGGGCGTCCAGGGCAGCCGAGGCGGCGGTGGGGTTGAACTTGTACTTGTCGACGCTGGGGGCCACCCAGTCGCTGTACAGGGGGTACACGCTGGTGTAGGCGGGCACGCCCAGGCCGCCCAGCACCTGATCGATGATCTGCTCACGGCTCATCAGCTGGCTCATGGCCTGCCGGAAGCGCGGGTTGCGGAACAGCGTCTGCTTGAAGGGATCGCTGCTCTTGTTCCAGTTGAAGTACAGGAAGTCCACCGACGCGGCGGGGCCGGCGTTGGCGAGCACCTCGGCGCTCAGCTTGCCCCCGTTCTTGGCGGCCACGATCTGGGCCAGCTGGTCGCGGTTGGTCGGGGCGTGCAGATCGGAGTTCCCGGCCAGGAAGGTCGCCAGCTGGGCGTTGGAATCCTTCACCACGGCGTACTGCAGGCCGTCGAGGTACGGCAGGGCCTTGCCGGCGCTGTCCTTGTTCCAGGCGCCGAAGTTGGCGTTCTTGGTCAGGGTCAGACGCTCGCCGCGGCGGTAGCTCTGCACCTTGAAGGGACCGCTGACGACCAGCTTGCTGGGATCGGTGTTGATGTCCCACAGGGCACGCGCGGCCTTCACGCCGGCAGCGCCGCCCGCACCGAAGGCCTTGCCGAAGACGTGATCCGGCAGCGGGCTCAGGTAGGAGATGGTTTCCAGGTTCTGCACGGTGGCGCGCGGGAAGGTGACGCTGAGCTGCAGGGCGCCGAGCTTCTTGAAGGTCACGGGCTTGCCGTTGTCGCTCATGTACGAGTACAGGTTGGCCTCGTCGTCGGCGGCGTAGATCTTGAAGGCCGTGATGAAGTCGTCGGCGGTGATGGACTGACCATCGCTCCACTTCAGCTCAGGGCGCAGCGTGAAGGTGAAGGTGCGCTTGTCGGCCGACTGCGTGAACTTCTCGGCCATGTAGCCTTCGTACTCGTAGGTGTACGGATCGACCGTGAACAGTCCGCCCGCATCCGTCAGCTCGGGGATGTTCGGGCGGCCCTGGGCCACCAGCGGGTTAAAGGAGTCGAAGTCGCCGGCGACCGTCAGGCGCAGGGTGCCGCCGGTCTTGACGTCGCTGGGCTTGCTCACGGACTGATTGGCGGGGAACACGAACGGTGCGGCAGAGGCCGTCCCGAGGGTCAGGGCCAGGGCAACGAGAACGCTTTTCTTCATTTGATCCTCCGAACATTCTGGAAATGGGCTCAGCGGTTCTCACCGTTGAAGTAGACGGACAGCATGTTGTTTCCAGCGCGGTCAATATATGGATTGACTTAGGGAAGGTCAAGGGAGAGAGCGACGTTTGCTCATCCCCTGCCCATTCATGAGTGCCAGACCTGACAAACGCAGGAAATAGCTTCAACTCGCCTTACAAACGACAAAACGGATGAGACCCTTCACCGGTGTCTCATCCAACGATTAAAGTGCCGGCTAAGTGCGACGGCTCAGCGCGAGATGAAGCTGATCAGCAGGGCCAGCAGCATGAACAGGCCGCCCAGGACGCTGGTCACGCGGATCAGGCCGCCCTCGACGCCGCGCCCGCCGAGCAGCGAGCCGCCGGACGCCATGCTGGCCGAGAGCCCCGCCTGCTTGGGCACCTGCAGCAGGATAAAGAACACGAGCGCCAGGCAGATCACGGCGAACAGGATCAGGAACAGATTCAGAATCATGGAGAACCTCGTTGGTGCCGGTGAGGGGACTTGAACCCCTACGGTTTCCCGCTCGATTTTGAGTCGAGTGCGTCTACCATTCCGCCACACCGGCAGATGCGCGTCCGTGGATCGGGCGCGACGGGAATGCTAGCGCGGGGGCGCCGCAGGGTCAAACGGGCGCCTGACAGGGGCGGCGCCCCCGCGTGAGCCGCAGGGGGATCAGGACGTCGGGGATCTGGGCGGGGCGTGTTCCTGCCCACCCTGCTTCCCCGCCCCGGCCGCTCCCAGGCCGATCCGCCCACCGATATCCCGCCGCAGCTGGGCACCCGGAAAGTCCACCGCGTCGGCCAGGGCGTACGCCGACCTCAGCGCCTCGGGCAGGGTGGGCGCGGTGGCGGTCAGGGCCAGCACCCGCCCCCCGGCACTGACCAGCCCCGCGTCGGCCCGGCCCGTGCCGGCGTGGTAGATGATCTGCCCGTCCTGGGGCTCGGGCAGCCGGATCGGGACGCCCCGCAGCGGCTCGGCCGGATAGCCGGGCGCGGCGAGGATGATGGTGGCGCTGGCCTCCGCGCTGAACACCACAGTCTGCGGATCGAGGAAGCCGGTCGCCGCGTCGAGCGCGTGCTGCGCCAGATCGGAGGTCAGCAGGGGCAGCACCGCCTCGGCCTCGGGATCGCCGAAGCGGGCGTTGAACTCCACGACCCTCGGCCCGTCCGGGGTGAGCATCAGGCCGGCGTACAGGACGCCGCAGTACGGCAGCCCCTCGGCGCTCAGGCCGGCCAGGGTGGGCTCGATGATCCGCTCGCGGATGAACCGGAGGTCGCCCGGCGGCAGCGGGAAGGGGCAGATCACGCCCATGCCGCCGGTCATCGGGCCGGTGTCGCCCTCGTGGATGGTCTTGTGATCCTGGCTGGGCGGGGTCAGGGCGTAGCGCCCGCCACCACACAGGGCAAGCACCGTGACCTCCTGGCCGGTCATGAAGTCCTCGATGACCGCCTGGGCGTCTGCCTGGCTGAAGATCTCCCGCAGGGCCGCCCGGGCTTCCTCCTGGCTCCGCGCGATGGTCACGCCCTTGCCGGCCCGCAGCCCGGCGTCCTTGACCACGATGGGCGGCGGGCGGGTGGCGACGTGGGCGAGCGCCGGCTCCAGCGTGCCGAAGGCCCGGTGCTGCGCGGTGGGGATGCCGTGGCGCCCCATGAAGGCCTTGCTCCAGGCCTTGTCGCCCTCCAGCCGGCTGGCCGCGCGGGTCGGCCCGAAGGCGGGCACCCCCAGGGCCAGGCACTCGTCCACCAGTCCAGCGGCCAGGTACGCCTCCGGGCCCACGATCACCAGATCCACCCCTTCCCTGGCGGCCAGCTCGGCGACCGAGCGGGCGTCCTGGGGGCCCTCCAGAATCCGGGCCGGCTCCGAGATGCCGGGGTTGCCGGGCGTACACAGCACCTCGTGGCCATGGCGGGCGCAGGCGTGGACGATGGCGTGTTCGCGCCCCCCGCCGCCCACGACCAGCACGCGCATCAGACCTGCTCCTGCTGGCCAGGGCGGGTGGCCTGACGCTGCCAGTAGCGCATCAGCCCCTGCACGCTCATCCAGGGCGGGCAGGCGAGTTCGTACAGGCCGGGCAGGGCGGCGTCCTCGGCGCGCAGCTCGGCCAGCAGTTCCTGGGAGAAGGTCGCGGAGAGCGTGGCGAAGTCCTGCCCGGCGTCCATCCCGGCGCGCACCCGCCCGGCGTCCCGGCCCATGGTCGAGAGCAGGCCGTCCCAGTGCGCGGGGTCGTTCGGGTAGCTGCCGAAGTGCGCGAGGTGTAGCCGCTCGGCCGGCCGTTCCCGCAGGGCCGCCACGCTCTGGCGCCAGACCTCCAGGTTGATGTCGGGAGGCGGGGTGGGGGCGCGGGTGGTCTGGGACGGGGCCAGCCGCACCCCGGCCACATCGCCCACGAAGAGGTCGGCCCCCGCCTGGTAGGCCACGTGATGAATCGCGTGGCCGGGGGTATAGACCACGTCCACGTCGAGGTGCCCGAGCCTCAGCCGCTCTCCCCCGGACAGAGCCGTGAGCTGCTCCGGGCGGATGGGCCTCATCTCGCCCCACAGCCGCTCCATCTCGCCCCCGTAGATCTGCGCGGCGCTGGCGTACAGGCGCTCCGGGCTGATCATGTGGGGGGCGCCCCGTTCATGCACGTAGACGCGCGCCCCGGGCAGCCGCTCCAGCAGGGTGCCCGCGGCCCCGGCATGGTCGAAGTGGATGTGGGTGAGCAGCAGGTGACGCACGTCGGAGAGCCGGGCGCCCAGCCCACTCAGGCCCGCTTCCAGGGCGCCCAGGGTGGAGGTCGGGCCGGTGTCCACGACCGCCAGCCCGTCCCCGGTGTCGAACACGTAGGACGCGATCACGCCGGGCCTCCCCCCGAAGTGCAGGTCGATCAGCGAGACGCCGGGCGGCAGGGCGGTGCCGGCCGGAGCACTCACGCGACGCCCGTCAGGCGGGCCAGGGCCAGCAGCGCCGCCGCGCCGTACTGCACGAGGGCCACGATCCGCAGGGCGCGGGTGTTCGGCGCCGCCTTCAGGGGCCCCCGACTGAGCAGCAGGATAAAGGTCGCGCTGAGCACGATGAAACCGAAAAAGACCCACAACGCCATGGGGCACAGGATACCCCCGGGCTCAGCCGGGGCAGGGCGGGCCTGTCCACCCGCGGGTGGGGCACCGGGCGGACGACCGGTGGCGGGGGGTCAGTCCGTCTGGAAGTTCACCGGAGCACGGCGGCCCGCCTCTGAGCTGGCCAGAACCGGCTTCGGCGGTCAGAGCGGCGGCGGCGCGCTGAGGGCGACCAGCACATTCCAGTCGTCGGGCTGCGCGGGGTCGTCCAGGGCGGCGCGGTTGCGGCCTTCAAAGCCGCAGCGCGCACAGCGGTGGACGACGATCCAGCCCTTCTTGCCACTCTGCTCGATCCCCACGGGCACCATCAGGCCGTGGCAGGTGCTGGCGCGGTCGCCGGGCAGGACGTCCACGTGCTTGGAGTGCAGGCACGCCGGGCAGTGGTTCCGGACACTGCCGTTGCGCAGCGGCTGGACAGGCGCGCCGCAGTGGTCGCAGGCGAAGGCGTTGTTGGTGCCCTGCACGGTAAACCGCCGTCCGGACTCGCCCGCGGGGCCACTCACGGGCGTGTCCTGCGGGGGCGGGTTCTGGACGCCCAGCGCTCATCCAGAAAGGCCCGGATGGCGGGGGTGCCCACCAGCGCCGTACCCAGCAGCAGGTAGGCGAGGCCGGCGCCGCTCACCACCCAGCCGGCGGGGCCACCGGTGCTCGCGCCCGCCAGCATCCCGCCCACGAAGACCAGCAGCCCGGCCAGCACGCTGAAGCCCAGGGTCAGCCGCCAGGCCCAGACGTGCCCGCGCCACACCAGACCCAGCAGCAGGGCGGTGGCCATGGCCGTGATCACGCCGCGCCCGATGTCCTGGGCCTCGCCGCGCAGCAGCCCCGACAGGAAGGGCGTGACGCTCACGGCATAGAGGCCGATCAGCACGGCCAGGGTGGGCCAGCGCCCGGCCTCCGGCGACACGCCCCAGCGATCCGGGTCGGCCACCGGGGGGGCGGGCCGGGCCGGCGTGGATCGGGCTGGCTTGAGGGGACTCATGGGCTGTATTTCACCATGCGCGCGGCGGTGAGGGCGGGGCAGACGTCACCTTCAGACGGGATGGGTGGCAGATTCAGCTCCAGGCAGACCGGGTTCCCGGCCGAGGTCAGCGGCCGGGCGGCGGGCGCAGCCAGGAGGGCAGCGACAGGGGCTGAGCGCGGGCCCACTCGAAGTCGAACTGCCTTCTGCCCAGCGCCAGGGCCTGGGGGTCGCTGGTCGCCAGCGAATACTCGCTGAGGCCCTGGGCGCCGAACGACGCGAACTGCAGGTTCTGGCTGCCCACCACCAGCATGGCGTCGTCGATCAGGGCGGCCTTGGTGTGCTGGCCCCCGGCGGTGCCCGACCAGCGGGCCTGAAGGTGATCCTCCAGCCCCAGCGGCCGCAGGACGTCCCACAGCCCTGCCAGGAAGGCCAGCGTCTCCAGGCGCAGCAGCGGGTCGTAGTCGAGCACCATCCGCACGTGCACGCCGCGCTCCCGCACGGCCCCAGCTATGGCCTGCCAGACCGGCAGGTGCCGATTCGGAAAGGGGCAACCGCCGGGGGCCAGCAGGCTCAGGGTGCACGCCGGAGTGCCGCTGACCTGCGACTGCAGCAGATCGATGCTGCCCGTCGCCGCCCCCAGCAGGCGGATCACGGCCTGATCGGCGGCCTCCTCGCCGGATCGGCGGTACAGCCCGTACACCCGCGAGTTCCCGCTGGGCCGGGGCGGCGCCGACCAGACCAGCCCGTAGGGCGCGGTGGTGTCACCCAGAGGGCAGTCGCGCCGCAGGGCGTCCAGGTCGGGCCGGGCCACACACTCCAGCGGCCGCGCGTGCAGCCAGCTGTCGCGGAAGGCGGCGACCGCGTGCCTGGCCACCGGGCCGCGTACCCCCAGCGCCAGATCGCTGAGGCCCAGGCCGCCGGGGGTCGAGGTCGGCACGTGGAACCAGCTGATGTTGAAGCCCCCGCTGAGCACCTCCTGACCGTCCAGCACCAGCAGCTTGACGTGGCTGTGCGGGTAGGCGTAGGCGTAGTTGGCGATCTCCAGGCGCCAGCCGGGCACGGGATCGTGGCCCAGCGGCACCCCCGCCGCCAGCAGCTGCCGCGCCGCCGAGTAGGCCGACGCCGTGGGGTCGAGCAGATCGCCGAAGCGCACCGAGTTGCCCAGCAGGAGGCGGACGGTCACGCCCTGCGGGTACCGCTCCGGGTGCAGGGTGAGATCACGGCGCAGCCCGGCGATGGCGCCCGCGACCGCCTCGCCGGGCGACCCGGCGCCGTCGTCCCAGACCATGTTGGCGAGCAGCACCTCCCGTCGGGCCGAGCCGATGGCACGGACGACGGCCTCGAAGCCGCCCAGGGGGGAGGTCGGCTGGTCGCTGATCCCGGCGTCGTCCTCCGGAAAGGCGAGCAGGCCCGTGAAGGCGTTCCCACAGCTCAGCGCCGCGCCGTGCCCCAGCAGCGAGTCGTACAGCACCCGGTCGAGGGGCGCCTGCGGGGCAGGACAGGGCGCCGAGGCTCCCAGCCCGTCGAGCACCCCGGGCGTCACGGGGGGCAGCGGGGCGCGCAGGATGTCCAGGCCACGGACGTCCAGCACGGGGGTCTGCCCAGGGTCGTCGGGCACCGCCGGCGCCGTGCCCAGGAGCCCCACCAGCAGCGCGCTCAGGAAGCGCCAGGGGACGCGGGGCAGCAGCTTCATCGGGGGGAGAGTAGGGGATGGCGGGGCCGGCGGGATGGGACGGGCACACCGTTGGGCGCCGCCGGGGCTTCTGCTAGCCTTTATCGATGACCTCATCCGACACGGGAACGTCTCCCCAGGCCTCCCAGCCCGCCGGGGGGAAGCGCGCCCGGGTCGAGTCCGTGAACGTGGCCCAGCCCTCTTCCCTGCAGGTGGGCGCCCGCACGATCACGACCGGCATCCGCAAGCGGGCCGTGTCCGGGCGGGTGGCGGTCACGGCGGCGGGGCTGGCCGGCGATCACGTCCTGAACCGCCGGCACCACGGCGGCCCCGATCAGGCGGTATACGTCTATACCCGCCCGGATCTGGACTTCTGGGCGGAGGCGCTGGGCGAGGCCCCGGAGCCCGGCCTCTTCGGGGAAAACCTGCTCCTGAGCCGCTGGGCCTCGGCCGAGCTGCGGGTCGGTGACCGCCTGGACTTCCACCCGCCGTCCGGAGAGGCCGGGCCGCTGCTGGAGGTCACCGCGCCGCGCATTCCCTGCGCCACGCTGGCCGCCAACCTGCACGAGCCGGCCTTCGTCAAGCGTTTCGCCCGGGCCCGACGGCCCGGCGCGTACATGCGCGTGCTGCGTTCCGGCGAGGTCGGGGTGGGCGACCCCGTGACTCTCCTGCCGGGCGACGTGGAGGCCCCTACGCTGGGCGAGCTGTTCGACCTGCATTACGTCCGCACTCCCGATCTGGAGCGGGTGCGGGAGCTGCTGGCCTTCCCGCTGGCGATCCGCGTGCGGCGCGATCTGGAGGCACATCTGGCCGACGGGGCGTGAGCCCGGGTGGCCCGCTCCGTCGCTCTGACCCGGCAGGAGACCGGGCGGAGAGAGCAGGCCGGTTCAGCCCCTCTCCCCCTTCAGATCCGGCGGCAGATCCAGCGGCTCAGGCGCGCAGTTTCTCGCCGTAGTACTTGCGGAGTTTGGCGACCTTGGGGGCGATCACGGCCATGCAGTAGCCCTGGCCGGGATTGCGGGCGTAGTAGTCCTGGTGGTAGTCCTCGGCCACGTAGAAGGTGCTGGACGGCTCGATGCTGGTCACGATGGGCCGGTCGAACACGTTCTGCGCGCCCAGATCGGCGATGACCTCGCGGGTCTCGCGCTCCTGCTCGGGGGTCAGGGGGAACACGGCGCTGCGGTACTGGGTGCCCGTGTCGGCGCCCTGGCGGTTCAGGGTGGTGGGGTCGTGGGTGGCGAAGAACAGGCCCAGCAGATCCTTGAAGCTCACCTGCTCCGGATCGAAGGTCACGCGCACGGCCTCCGCGTGGCCGGTGGTGCCGGAGCACACGGAGCGGTAGTCCGGGCTCTGGGTCTGCCCGCCGATATAGCCGCTCTCGACCATCGTGACGCCGCGCACGTCCTTCATGACGGCCTCGGTACACCAGAAGCAGCCGCCGGCTAGGATGGCCTGCTGGAGGGGCGAGTCACCGCTGGTGCGGCCGGACTGGGCAGTCGTCTGTGAGGTCATACGGTCATTGTGGCGCGCTGGCGCCCCACACACAGGGTCGGCCTGACAATCCGCGCCGGGGGGCAGGGCACGCTCAGGGGCGTGGGCTCAGCCCAGCAGCAGCCGCGCGGAGACCAGCAGGACGATGCCGCCGTACATCCATTTCACGAACGCCGAGCCGCGCAGCATGGCCATGCGGGCGCCCAGTGTGGCGCCCAGCGCGTTGGCGAGGCCCATCGGCAGGCCGATCCACCACACCATCTGCCCGCCGATGAGGAAGAACACGAAGGCGCCCAGGTTGGTGGCGAAGTTGATGGTGCGGGCGTTGCCGCTGGCCCGCACCAGATTGAAGCCCGCGAGCGCGAACAGGAACATCAGGAACGTGCCGGTGCCGGGGCCCAGGAAGCCGTCGTACATGCCGATGAAAAGCGCGCCGGGCAGGGTCAGGGCCAGCACGCGGCCCGTCAGGCCGGGGTAGCGGTCGTCCAGGCCGAAGCGCTTGTTGACCAGCACCAGCGCGCCCACCCCCAGGATCACCACCCCGACCAGCGTGCGGAAGGCGGCGGGGTCGATGAAGCGCACCAGGAACGCGCCCAGGGCGCTTCCCACCAGGGCCAGCGGAATCAGGCGCAGCAGCAGCGGCCACTCGACATGCCCCTTGCGCGCGTACTGCAGGGTGGCGCTGCCGGAGCCGAAGATCGCCAGCAGTTTGTTGGTCGCCACGACCTGCGCCGGGCTCAGGCCCATGAAGAACAGGGTGGGCAGCGTGATGGTGCCGCCGCCCCCGGCCACCGCGTCGATGAAACCGGCCAGGAAGGCGAGCGGAACGCCGTACAGCAGGACTTCGGGGCCGGGCACGCCCAGAACTCTAGCAGGCAGACCTCTCGCAGGCAGACCTCTGGCAGGGCGCGCCAGCCCCGGCTGCCTGCCCTGGCCCGCGCGCCGGCCCGTCTGAACGTTGCGCCCACGACCCCGAAAACCCCGTGCTAGCCTCGCCTGGATGACCGAATCCGTGCCCCCCGTGACCCCTACCGCCCTGTTCGACACGGCCGTGGTGGCGGGGGTCGGACTGATCGGCGGCAGCGTGGCGCTGGGGCTGCGCCAGCGTTTCCTGGCCCGCCGGGTGATCGGCCTGGACGCCAGCATGGACGTGCTGCGCGAGGCCGAGGCGCTGGGCGTGGTGGACGAGGTACGTGCCCAGTGCGGCGAGTGGCTGCGCGGAGCCGATCTGGTGATCCTGGCCGCGCCCATGCGCGCGCTGGCCCCGCTGGCCCGCGAGCTGGCCCCCTGGCTCAGTCCGTCTGCCCTGGTGATGGACGTGGGCAGCGTCAAGGGCGGCATCGCGGCCGAGATGGAGCGGCTGGGGGTGCGCTCCTTCGTGGCCGGGCACCCGATGGCCGGCAGCGAACGCGGCGGGGTGACCCACGCCAGCGCCGCCCTGCTGGAAAACGCCGTGTGGGTGCTCACGCCCACGGATCACACGCCGCTGACCGCGCTCAGCCGCGCCCGCTCGCTGGTCGAGCACCTGGGCGCCGCCCCGGTCGTGATGCCCCCCGACGCGCACGACGCGCTGGTGGCGACCATCAGCCACCTGCCGTATCTGGCGAGCCTGGCCCTGACCCACATGGTCGCCCGCGACGAACGCCTGAGCCTGCTGGCCGCCGGGGGCTTCCGCGACCTGACCCGCGTGGCCAGCGGAGACCCGCGCATGAGCCGCGACATGGTGGTGGAGAACAAGGAGGCGCTGCGGGGGGCGCTCTCGCGCTTCCGCCGCCAGCTCGACCGCCTGGAGGCCGACCTGGACGAGCCCGAGGAGCTGCTGGCCGCCGCCCAGGAGGGCAAACGCACCCGCGACAGCCTGCCGGTCGTGCGGCGCAGCCTGCTGCCGGCCAAATTCGACCTGGTGGTCGCCGTGCCGGACAGGCCCAACCAGATCGGCGCGGTCACGCAGGCGCTGGGCGCGGCCGGCGTGAACATCAAGGACATCGAGGTGCTGGCGATCCGCGAGGAGGGCGGCGCCCTGCGGCTGGGGCTGGAAAGCGCCGAGGATGTCGGGCGCGCGGCCGGGGTGCTGCGTTCCCTGGGCTTCGAGGTGAGGGCCCGCGCCTGATGGCCATGCCCGCGGACGTGCGTGAGCGGGAGGTGGTTACGCCGCCGCCCGGCGAGGTGAAGGCCGACCGCTGGACGTACCAGAAGCGGCCCTCGGCCCGGCACGCGGTGAACCTGTTCCGCGGCTTCACGATCCTGGAGGTGGTGCTGCACCACTCCAGCGGCATGGCCCTGCGCTTACTGCAGCCGGAGAGCTTCGAGTATGCGGCCATGCAGGTGGTCAACCGGACGCTGCATTTCGCGGTGCCGGCCTTCGTGTTCCTCTCAGCGGCCGTGCTGATCCGCAGCCTGCTGCGCCGCTTCAACCTGCGCCGCTACGCGCGCCGGCGGCTGGTGCGGGCGGCCTGGCCCTACCTGCTGTGGAGCGTGCTGTACGCCCTGTGGTACGTCTGGACAGGCCAGCGCGACCCGGCCGTGCTGCGGAGCCCCGAGCGCTGGAGAACCTGGCTGCTGGACGGCAAGGCCAGCTTCCACATGTACTTCATGCTGGTCGCCCTGCAGGCCTACGTACTGGTGCCGGCCCTGATGACGGTCGCCCGGCGCCGGCCCGGCATCACCGACATGCTACTGATCGGCCTGCCCATCCAGCTGGGCCTGTATTTCCTGAACCGCGAGGTGCTGCACCTGCCCTACCCCACCAGCAGCGTGCTGTGGTACATCCTGCCGCTGCTGCTGGGGGTGGCGGTCGGGCCACGGCTGCGGGAGTATCCGGACTGGTGGCGGGAGCACCGCTGGGTGATCCTGGCGCTGCTGGCCGTGGTGTACGCGCTGTATCTGCCCGAGGCCCTGAAGTTCCTGCGCACCGGGCGCGCCACGCCGGGGCTCTTCGAATTCCTCACCTGGGGCTACACCAGCCTGATGGCGCTGACCCTGATGGGTCTGGTCTGGCAGATCCAGTTCCGGCCGCGCCACGGCCGCCCGCTGGTGTCCATGGCCAAGCTGGGCACGGTGAGCCTGCAGGTCTACCTGCTGCACCCGGCCATCCTGCAGGGCCTGGGCCTGCTGTACGAGCCACAGGGTTCGGGCGGCCAGAAGCTGCTGACCATCGCGCTCTACGCGGTGATCGCCCTGCTGGTACCGGCCCTCCTGGGCCGCGCCCTCCAGCGCACCCGCCTGAGCCTGGTGCTGTTCGGACGCTGAAGAACCGGGCGACCGCGCCCAGGAGCTGAGCCCGGCAGGCCAGCGACCCGGTTCATGAGCAAAACGCCAAGGCGCACAGGCGGCCCATTCGGGTGCCAGACCGCTTCCGCCCGCTCGGGCCGGACGCTACAGTTCGTCTCCGGCCCTGCCGACCATGACCAGTCCTGTCCTGCCCCTCCAGTCCTCCGCGCCGGCCACCGTCACCACGGTGACGGCCATCGACATGTTCCGTGGCCTGACCATTCTGGAAGTCGTGGGGCACCACGCCAGCGGGCTGGCCCTGCGCTACGCCCAGCCGGGCACGCTGGGCCACGAGGCGCTGCTGATCCTGAACCGCACCCTGCATTTCGCGGTACCGGCCTTCGTGTTCCTCTCGGCCGTGGTGCTCACCCGCAGCCTGCTCAAGCACTTCGAGCCCCGGCGCTACTTCGTCCGGCGGCTGACCCGTGGCGGCTGGCCGTACCTGCTCTGGAGCGTGCTGTACGCGCTGTGGTACGTCTGGACGGGCCAGCGCGGCGCCGAGACCCTGAGCGACCCGGAGCGCTGGCGCGACTGGCTGCTGTACGGCAAGGCCAGCTATCACCTGTATTTCCTGCTGGTGGCGCTGGAGGTCTATCTCGTGCTGCCGCTGCTGCTGCCGGTCGCCCGGCGCCGGCCCAGCATCACGGCGGCCCTGCTGCTGGGGGTCGCCGCCCAGCTCGGGCTGTATCTGCTCAACAGAGAAGTGCTGCGGCTGCCCTTTCCGGCCAGCACAGTGCTGTGGTACATGCTGCCGATCATGGTCGGGATGGCCGTCGGTGCCCGCTTCAGCGAGTTCCCGGCGTGGTGGCGGCGCCGGCGTGGGGTGCTGCTGCCGCTGCTGGCCGTGGCCTACGCCCTGTACCTGCCGGTGGCCCTGGAATATGTCCGCAGCGGGCAGGTCACGCCGGTGGTGTACGCCGGCCTGAGCTGGGTCTTCACCAGCCTGATGGCCCTGACCCTGCTGGGACTGGCCTTCCGGCTGCAGCGCACGCCGGGGCGGGTGCGCGCCGCCGTGGCCACGCTGGGCACCGTGAGCCTGCAGGTCTACCTGCTGCATCCGGCCATCCTGCAGGCGCTGGAACTCTGGCGCGAGCCGCAGGGCACGACCTGGCAATTGCTGCTCACGGTGGCCGCCTACGGCCTGATCGCCCTGCTGCTGCCCGCCCTGCTGGGCCGCCTACTGCTCCCGACCCGCGTGAGTTCATGGCTGTTCGGCCGCTGAGCGTGGGAGCCCGGAAGTCTGCCCCCCCAGGTGCCCCCCGACAGACGGAGCCACTGGGGGTGAAGGCCCGCTTCAGAGTGCCGTCAGATGCCGGGCGCTACAGTACACGCCGCGTGCGAGCCCGTTTCCTGCTGCCCTTCCTGAGCACCCTCAGTCTGTTCTCCCTGCCCGGCCAGGGCTCCGCCAGCACGACCGCCCTTCCCCGTTTCGGGCCGACGGGCCAGTGGCTCCGGCAGGACACCCCCCAGGGCGCCTCGTACCTGCAGGTGCCGGCGGGCTGCGCCGTCCGGCTGTGCCCGCTGGTCGTCGTGTCCCACCCCCGGGGCCAGACCGCCGAACGGATGCGCGACAGTGTCCAGATGAACGGCCTGATCGCGCCGCTGCTGGCGGCCAACTTCGCTGTCCTGCTGGGGGGCGACGGCGGCCCCACCGGCTGGGGCAGTCCCGCCGCCCTGACCGAGGTGGCCCTGGCCCACGCCTCGGCCGTGCGCACCTTTCCCTGGAACGGCCGCACCTACGCGCTGGGCATCAGCATGGGCGGCCTGCTGGCGCTGCGAAGCTCGCTGCCGGGCGCCCCCTACGCGGTCAGCGGGGTCGCCCTGATCGACGCCTGGGTCGACCTGAGCGCCGCCTGGGGCTCGGCCCTGTCGCGCCGCAGCGAGATCGAGGCGGCCTACGGGGTGCTCGGCGCACCCGGCAACGAGTTCGATCCCCTCTACCTGACCCTGCTGGGGCCCCGCCTGCCGCTGTTCATCGCCAGCAGCCCGGACGACTCCACCGTCTCGGCCACGCGCAACTCCGCGCGCCTGAGCCCCCACGCCGACCCGGCCCTCAGCGAGGTCATCCCCCTGCGCGGCGAGCACTTGGGGGCCAACCGCTTCACGCCGGGCATGGCTGCGCGGCTGGTGGCCTTCCTGAAACGCCTGGAAGGCCCGACCGCCCAGCGCTGAACCTGGCCTGAAATGGATTCCGCTCCAGTCAGGTTGATTCTGAAAACACATCGGAATCAATCGGAACGGGCATGGACAGTCGTCCGAACAATGCTGATTAAGTGTCCTTTCAACTGCGATGAACACGATGTTTTTGGCCCCTCTCCCCTCGTGGGGGAGGCTGGGACTCAGAGAGGGAATTCAGATGGCGTCCCAGACAGCAATAACCGAGTTATTCAGCGATGGCGTGATGAAACTGTCCGCATCAGTGCTGAACCGGATTCCGTTTGTAAGCCGTTGAAAACGGCCCGAACTCCGTCCGGGCTCGCAGAGCTGCGAAGCAGCGGGGGCAGGAGGATTGACGACCTCCAGCCGGCTCAGCGGGAACGCCGCCCCTGGGCAACCTGGAGGCGGCGTCCGGTTGAGGGCGCCTACATCGCCGCCGGCACCTCGATGCCGATCAGGGCCAGGGTCTCCTCGAAAGCCTGACGCAGGCGCCCGACCAGCGCCAGCCGGGCCTCACGCAGGCCCTCTTCGGACTGCAGGACGTTGGTGGCGGGCTTGCCCTGCCTGGTTTTCGCGTTGTACCAGGCGTTGAAGGAGGTCGCCAGATCGAGGGCGTACTGGGCGACCAGATGCGGCGAATGCACGCGCACGCTCTGGGCCACGATTTCGGGCAGGCGGGCGACCTGCTTGGCCAGCGCCAGATCGATCTCGGGCAGGGCGGCCCAGTCGGCGCCGGTACCGCCTACGGCCAGGCCCGCCTCCTGGGCCTTCTTCAGAATGTTGGCGGCCCGCACCGCCGCGTACTGCACGTAGGGCGCCGTGTCGCCGTTCAGGGCCAGCGCCTGCTCCCAGCGGAAATCGATCTTGCGGGTGGGCTCGGCCTTGAGCATGGCGAAGCGGATCGCGCCGATGCCGATGCGGCGGGCGATCTCGGCGGCGTCCTCACGCTTCGCCAACTCGGGGTTGATCTCAGTCAGCACCGCCAGGGCGCGCTTCTCGGCCTCGTCCATGGCGTCGTCGGCAGCGACAGCGATGCCCCTTCGGCCGCTGATGGTCTGGCCCTCCAGGGTCACGAAGGCGTACGACAGGTGGGCCGAGCGCTCCTCCTTGTCCCGCTCGCCCGCCACGCCCAGCGAGGATCGCACGATCTTCTGCGGGTGCTCCTGGCGCGAGTCGATCACGTTGATGACTTCCTGGGCGTGACCGAAGCGCTTCGCCACGTCCGGCTGGCCGTCGGGGGCGCTGGTGTAGATCGCCCTGCCCTCGGGATCATCCATGAAGGCCCGGAACTTCATGCCCTCGAAGAGGCCGAACTTCCAGAACTGGTAGCCGATGTCCTTGGCGACGTACATGGCGGTGCCGTCCGAACGCTTCAAGACCACCTGGGGCTCTTCCAGGCCGGGCATGAACTCGGACACGTCCATGACGAAGGCGCCGGCGTATTTGCCCTCGGTGGGGTGCGTGGTGTACGGGCTGCCCTCCAGGATGTTCAGGCCCTGGTCGAGAAAGCCGCTGCCCACCACGTCGGACTCCCAGACCAGCAGGTCGTAGCGGGCGCCCAGGCGGAAGGTGGTCTGCATATGGGCCCCCACGACCTTCTCGACCTCGGCGCGCAGCACGCCCGCCTCCAGCCGGTGCATGACCGCGCTGATGCCCTCCTCCAGTGCTGGCTTGGCGGGGTCGGCGTTGAGCTGCACGTAACCCTCACCCATCCAGTGGTCGTATTTGCGGACGCCGTCCCATTCGCGGTGATAGTGGCTGACCGCGAACAGCGACTCGGCCGCCTGCCGCCCGGTGTCGTCGATGTAGTTCTGCACCTCGACGGTGTGCCCGGCCGCGCGCAGGATGCGGGCCATCGAATCGCCCAGCACCACGTTGCGCAGGTGCCCCACGTGCAGCTCCTTGTTGGGGTTCACCGAGGTGTGCTCGATGACCACCTTGCCGTGCAGCGCGGGCATCTCGAAGGGCTTCTCCACGACCTGCCGGATGAACCAGCCGATGTCCACGAAGAAGTTCAGGAAGGGGCCCACGGCCTCGACCTTCCGGATGCCTTCTGGAAGCACCACGGTCTGCGCGAGCTGCGCCGCGATCTGCGCCGGGTTGCCTCCGGCGCTCTTGGCCATCTGGAAGGCGGCGGGGGTGCCGTAATCGCCCGGTTTGGTCGCCGGCGTCTCCTGGATGGCGGCGTCCACCGGCATGCCCAGGCTGGCGGCGGCCGTCTCCACGGCGTGCTTGAGTTGTGCCTTCAGATCCATGACACACGAGTGTACGGCACGGCGGGCGCGGCAGGTCGCCGCCCGGTTCTGGCCTCGCTGGCGGCCGCCCCCCCCCGGCCGGGGTACCCCCACCCTGGCCCTCTTCGACTACCATATGCTGCATGTCCGCTCCCGCCCACGCGACTGTCGCGGTCATCATTCCTGCGTTCAACGAGGAAGAGACGGTCGCGGTCGTCGTGAACGTGGCGCGGCAGCTGACCTCGGACGTGATCGTCGCCTCGGACGGCAGTTCGGACAACACTGCGCAGGTGGCGCGAGGGGCCGGGGCGCAGGTTGTGGAACTCAGCGAGAACAGCGGCAAGGGGCCTGCCCTGGGCGCCGCCCTACAGGCCACCGACGCCGACTTCATCGTGATGCTGGACGCCGACCTGACCGGCCTCACCCTGGAGCACCTGGAGGCCCTGCTGGAGCCGGTGCTCGCGGGCACCCTGGACATGAGCATCGGCGTGTTCGACGGGGGGGGCTTCGTGACCGACTGGGGCAACAAGCTCACCCCGAACCTGAGCGGCCAGCGGGTCGCCCGGCGAAGCTGGCTGCTGGGCGTGCCCCACCTCAGCGAAGAACGCTGGCCCGAGCCCGCCATCACCGCCCACCTGAAAGCCACCGGTGCTCGCTGGGACTATGTGGTGCTGCCCAACGTGGCCCAGGTCGTCAAGGAGAAGAAACGCGGCTTCTGGAAAGGCGCGCGGGCCCGGACGAAGATGTACGCCCAGCTCCTGACCTACCGGGCGCGCCGCAAAAAACCCTGATCCATGCGGAGATCGGGCCACACCCAGGGTGGCGAGGGCCGCTGGGCAGCTCTGGAAGACGACACGTCCATCGGAATGACCGGGTGGGTGCCCTCCCAGGAACCCTGGAAGTCTCCCCTGCCCTCTCGTCAGCGCTGCAGGTCGACCACGCTGCCGTCGCCCGCCAGGTAGCGCACGATGCCCAGGGTCGGCACGAAATAGGTGGTCTGGGTACTGACCCTGCCGCCGGCGGTGGTATCGGTGCGGATGCTCAGGGCATTGAAGGTGCCCGCCGACAGCCGCAGGGCGCTCATGCCGGTCACGTGGCTGGCCAGCCTGAAGGTACTGCTGCCGCTCGTCCAGGCCATGCCGGGGCTCAGGGGGCCGGGCGGGTAGACGTTCAGGGGCGCGGTGAACCACGTGAGGCGCCCGCCCGCATTCACGCCGCGCAGCCACACGCTGCCGTCGGCGCGGAGTTCCAGCAGATCCTGGGTGTAGGTGGTGCTGCCGTACTGGTGGCTGACCGGCGTGACCTTCACGCCCCGGTGCACCACGCTGGCGCCGACCACCTGGGACTCGCCGCTGGAATACGTCCAGCGCTCCCCCGGCAGGTAGGGGTAATACGGCCGGGGGGGTGCAGCGCCCTGCGCGCCGACCAGCGCCGTCAGGGCAGCCAGGGCCAGCACTCGGCGGGCGGCGAACCGGAGGGAGGGGGAAGCGTTCATCTGCCGCCGAGCCTAGCGCTCAGGCTCTCACGCTGGTCTGACGCCCGCGCCCAGGACGCCGCGCCAGCCCGCCTACTCCTGGTCGCGCCCCAGCTCCGTGCCCCGGCGGGTGGCCTCGATCACGGCCTGGATCAGCCCGCCGCGCACTCCGGCGTTTTCCAGCGCTGCCAGCCCGGCGATGGTGGTGCCGCCGGGGCTGGCGACCTCGTCCTTGAGCATGGCGGGATGGGCGCGCCGCTGCAGCAGCTCGCCGCTGGCGACCAGCAGCTTGGCGGCCAGTTCGTTGGCCAGGGCCCGCGGCAGGCCCATGCGGACGCCGCCGTCTGCCAGGGCCTCGGCCACCACGGCGGCGTAGGCGGGGCCGGAGGCGCTCATGCCCGTGAAGGCGTTGAACAGGTGCTCGGGCAGGTCGTAGGCGTCGCCCACCGCGCCGAACAGGGTGTGGGCGAAGGCCAGGTCGCCGGCGTCCTGGGCCTCCTTGGGGCCGGTGATGGCGGTCTGGCTGCGGCCGATGGTGGCGGCCAGATTCGGCATGACCCGCACCACCCGCTGGGTGCCCAGCCGCCGCACCAGCGTGCTGATGCTGACCCCCGCCATGGTGCTGATGTATCCGACGTTCTCCTGCGCCAGCCACTCGCTCACCTCCGGGAAGACGCGCGGCTGCAGCGACACCAGCACGCGCTGCGCCCCGGCCAGCTGCGAGCGGCCGATCACGCGGGCTCCGGTGCGGGCCGCGATCTCCTCCACGCGCGCGCTGTGCGCGTCCAGCAGGCCGATCTCCCCGGCGGGGATCACGCCGCGCGCGGTGACGCCCTCCAGCAGGGCCAGTCCGAGTTTTCCGACGCCGACGATGGCGAGTTTCATGGGGGGAGTATAGGGGCGCCTCCCCGGCCCCGCCCGGCTGAGGTGTTCACCGATGTCCAGACGTGGCTGTCTGGGGGCAAAGCAACAGTCCACCTCCAGGCCAGCGGGAGGTCGAACCCGGGGATCGCTCCTGTGCTCAGCCCAGCAGGCCGATGGCGTACTCGCCCATGAGGCGCGGGATATCCACGCCCGTGGTCGTCACGGAGTTCTTGAATTCCATGGTGTGGTTGATCTCGATGACCGTCAATCCGCCCCACTCGTTCCGGGCCTGCGGATCTTCCACGAGGTCGATCGCCACGATCTGCCCCTGCACCGCCCCGGCCGAGCGCCGGGCCAGATCCGCGATCTCCGGCGTGACCGGGCAGTTGCTGGCGGTCGCGCCGCGCGCCGTGTTGGTGATCCAGTGCTCCGAGGTGCGGTAGATCGCGCCGATGCACTCGCCGCCGACCACGAAGGCGCGGATGTCGCGCCCGGGCTTGTCGACCAGCGCCTGCACGTAGAAGATGCCGTGCTGGGGCCCCCCCAGCACCTCCTTGTGCTCGATCACGGCCTCGGCGGCGTGGCGGTCGTTCAGGCGGCTGACCATGCGTCCCCATGACCCCACCGTGGGCTTCAGGACGATGGGATAGCCCATGGCGTCGATCAGGGTCAGGGCCGTTTCACCGTCGAAGGCCACCCCGGTGCGCGGCGTGGGCAGCCCGGCCCTGTGCAGGGCCGCGTTGGTCGCCAGCTTGTCGCCGCAGACCTCGATGACGTGGGCCGGGTTGATGACCTGCACCCCGAAGCCCTCCAGCGCCCGCGTGACCGCGTGACCGCGCGACTGGCTCACGCAGCGCTCGATGGCGACCTTCCAGGGCACCTGGGCGCGGCCCACGTTGTCGAACGTGAGCTTCAGCTGGGGCACGTACACCTTGTCGTAGGGCACGCCCAGGGTATCGAGCGCCTCGAAGAGCATCTTCTCGTCGGGGCGGATGCGGTCGTACAGCACGGCAAGTTCAGCCATGACGGGTATGGAGGAGCAGGCCCCCTCAGCACTCAGCGGTCAGCCGGGACACGTCCCTGGGCCGACCGCCGGGCGCTGAAGGACTTACTCGCCCCAGTCCTCCGCTTCGTTGGGGGCGGCGGCCAGCCGGGGCGGCTCGACCGACACGACCTCGTATTCCACACCTGTCTCGTCGTCGATGACGAGTTCGCCGAGTTCGGGATTGGTCAGTTCGATGGTCGCACCGGTATCTGGGTTTTCAAATTGAACGGTAGTCATAAATTCTCCTCGCGTTTGACAGGTTAGCGCGGCCAAGTCGAGTCAACCGCTAAACCCTAGACAGCGGCGCTGTCCTCGGCGGCGAATTCCAGTTCGATGCGCGCCTTGCAGTGCGGGCAGGGCACCACGCTGACCTCCACGCCATCCGAGCCGCGGATGATGGGGGCCGTGGCCACCAGTTCCTCGGTCACCTCGAACTCCTCGCCGCAGTTCGGGCAGGTGGTCAGGATGCCCAGCAGTTCCAGCTCGAAGTCCTCGCCGCCCCCGTTGCGGGTCACTTCCATCTCGGCGTTGCACGAATCGCAGACGATCACGTCTCCGACCTGCAGTTCCGCCCGATCCGCCTCTGTCAGTTCCAGCACTTCGGAGCACACCGGGCACTCCACTTCCAAGGTCGCCATGGGCCCAGTTTAGGACGGACGCTCGCCGGGGAAGCGGCCGTATTTCTTGAAGAAGGCCAGGATGCTGCCCTCGGCCAGCGCCTCGCGCAGGAATTCGGGCGGCGGCGGAAGCTGGACGGTACCGCCCGGATGGGTCAGCACACCCGTGTCCACATCCAGCGAGACCTGATCTCCGTCGTCCAGCAGGCCGGTCAGGTCGTATTCGAAGGCGGGGATGCCCAGGTTCAGCAGGTTGCGGTAGTGGATCCGCGCGAAGCTGGGGGCCACGATGGCGCCGATCCGCAGCTTCTTCAGCGCCAGCGGGGCATATTCGCGGCTGGAGCCCAGGCCCCAGTTGCGCCCGCCGATCAGCACGTCGCCGGGCTGCACGGCTGCGGCGAATTCGGGGCGGATGTAGTGGAAGGCGAAGGTCTGGAAGACGTCTTCACCGGCCATGAAGGGCGCGAACTTGCCGGGCAGGATGTCGTCGGTGTTCACGCTGTCGCCAAATTTCCAGATGCGGGGCATGTCAGTGATTCTCCTCTGGGAGGGCGGCCAGCAGGGCCGTCACCTCGGACATGAGTTGCGGCACGTTGTCCTGCACCACCCGCCACACCAGTCCGTGGTCGATCAGGTCATAGCCGTGGCTGAGCTGATTGCGGAAATCGACGATGCGGCGGTGGTGGCTGATGCGGGCTGCGGTTCCCGGATCGTGGCGGGCGATACGGTTCACCGCTTCTCCAATGACCTCCAGCTGACGTTCGACCGCTGAACGCAGCAGGGCGCTCCGGCGGTATTCCTCCAGCGTGTGCCCGGCGACGAACGAGGCGATCAGTCCGGCGGCAGCCTGCACGTCCTCCAGCCACTTGCGGGTCTTAGGCGGCATAGATCAGCGTTCGGGTGTCCTGAGCCTGCCGGCGGAGCGGGGCGCTGCCCAGCGCCTGCCTCGACACCAGATCGACCGGGCGGCCCAGCAGACGGCTCAGCGCGTCCCGAAGGTCGAAAAAGCGGCTCAGCCAGGGGCCAAGATCGGTCTCAGGGGCAAACTCGACCAGGAAATCGAGGTCAGAGCGGGATGGATCGTAGTCGGGCGTCAGCGCCGAGCCGAACAGCTCCAGCCGGACGACTCCGGTCTCCACCAGCAGACGCTCCAGATCGGCGCGGTGGGTCTCGATCAGATCGAGTGGCCTCATGGACTCCAGCATGACACCCCGGCCCGGCATCATCATGCCCCGACCCCCACCACATCCCCCGGCAGCGCGATCTTCCCCATTACCGCCGTCGCCGCCGCCACGGCCGGGCTCGCCAGATAGATTCTCGCGTCCTTATCGCCCATGCGGCCGATGAAGTTGCGATTTGAAGTGCTCACGCAGACCTCGCCGGGGGCCAGCACGCCCTGATGCCGGCCCATGCAGGGGCCGCAGCCCGGCGTGCCCAGCACCGCCCCGGCACGTTGCAGGGTCAGCAGCGTGCCGTCCTCCATGGCCTGCTCCATGACCTGCGAGGAGGCGGGGATGACCAGCAGTCGGGTGCCGGGGGCGACCTTCTGGCCCCTGAGCACAGCAGCGGCCTCGTGCAGATCCTCGATGCGCCCGTTTGTGCAGGTGCCGATGAACACCTGATCGACCCTCAGTCCCCGCAGCTCGGAGACGTCGTGGACGTTGTCGACCTCGTTCGGGGCCGACATGCGCGGGTTCAGGGCGCTCAGGTCGATCTCGACCTGCTGCACGTAGATCGCGCCGGGATCGGGGTAGACCCACTGGGGCACGTCGTACATGTCCAGGATCTCGCCGCCGGGCACCACCAGCCCGACCTTGGCGCCGGCCTCCACGCATAGGTTCGCCAGCGTCATGCGCTCGCCGCGCGAGAAGCGGCCCCCCGCGTGCATCTCGATGCTCTGGTAGGTCGCTCCGTCCGCGCCCAGCACCCGGATCATCTCCAGGGCCACGTCCTTGGCGCTCACGCCGTCTCTCAAGTCGCCCACGAAGGTCACCTTGACGCTCTCGGGCACCTTCAGCCAGGTCTTGCCACTCGCGGCGGCCAGGGCGATGTCGGTGGCGCCCATGCCGGTGCCGAAGGCGGCCACCGCGCCGTAGGTGGTGGAGTGGCTGTCCGAACCCAGCACGATCCAGCCGGGGCGGGCCAGCCCCTCCTCCATCAGCACCTGATGGCAGATGCCGCGCCCGACGTCGAAGAGGCGCACGCCGGTCTGCGCGGCGTACTCGCGCGCCTCCTTCTGCGCCTGCGCGACCGAGACGGTGGAGGCCGGTGCCACGTGGTCGATGACGATGGAGACCCGCTCCGGAAACTTGGGCACGGCGCCGAGGTCACGCTCCATGCGCTCAATGAAGCTCTGCGCGATGGAATCCACGACCATGACCTGATCGACCTCCACCACCGCGAGGTCGCCGGCATACACAGCCCGGTCGCCGCGCTGCGAGAGGATCTTTTCCGCCATCGTCTGCGCCGTCGTCTGGGGGCGGGGGGAAGGGGAACTCATGGCGCCATTCTCCCCCTTCGCGCAACGGACGGCGTGAGCTTGACTGGAATTGACGGGGATCAGGCTGGCGTTTGAAAAGCGGCGGGCGGTCACCCGAGGCGTCCTACGGGCGAGGGCGGCGCCCGGCAGGCTTTGCCCCCGGATGCAAAACACCCTCCCACAGCGGGGAGGGTGCGGAGGGATCGGGCCGCTAGACCGCCAGGCCCTGCGCGTGGGCCGAGACGTCCTTGCTCTCGTAGTGCTCGGGGGCAGAGTGCTCGGGGGCAACGTACTGGCCGGGCGGCAGGTCGATGGCGGGCGCGTTCGCCTCGAACGGATCCGTCCAGCCCACGTCGTCCAGCGCCTTCTTCCAGGCGCCGATGCTCTCCTGCCGGTAGATCTGGTAGGCAGCCATGCCCACTTCCGGGCCACCCCGGGCGATGACGCTCTCCACCCAGGCCCACTTGGCGGACACGTTGCGCAGTTCGGCGGTGGTGCGCAGCTCCTTCTGGATGCGCTTCATGCGCTTCTCGATGACCTGCACGCCCGCGAAGGGGTCGGCGAAGTGCGGCGTGTGGCGCTTGGGCACGAAGGGGCTGATGCCCAGCGCGATGCGGTTGATGCCCGCGAGTTCCTTGGTGAACGAGATCAGCTCACTGATGTCGTCGTCATTCTCCGGCCCCAGGCCGATCATCATGTAGACCTTGATGCCCTTGAAACCCAGGTCGCGGCTGATGTGCGCGGTCTTGATCAGGTCTTCGGTCGTGATGCCCTTCTTCAGCCAGCGGCGCAGGCGTTCGCTGGGCGCGTCGCTCGCCACCGTGAAGGTGCGCAGGCCGCCCGCCTTGAGGATCTCGGCCAGCTCGGTGTCCACGGTGTCGGCGCGGATGCTGGACACACCCAGCTTGACGCCCCGGTCGGTGAGCGTGCGGCCCACGTACTTGGTGTGCGGGAAGTCCGAGAGGGCCGCACCCACCAGCCCGACCTTCTCCACCCACCCTGGGATGGTGTCCAGCAGCTGCTGGGCCTCGTTGTTGCGGTTGGGGCCGTACATGGTGCGCGCCAGGCAGAAGGTGCAGGGGCGCGGGCAGCCGCGCTGCGCCTCCACCAGGAACATGTTGCTCAGCTCCGAATGCGGCGTGACGATCTGCGAGTAGGCCGGCAGCAGTTCCTTGGGCGCGGTCGCCCAGGTCGGCTCGTGGCTGTGCCGGGCGGGCAGGAAGATGCCGGGCATCCCATCGATCAGGTCGTAGAAATCCTCTCTGGAGGTCGCCTCGCGCAGCGCCTCGGACACCACCGGCACGATCTGCTCGCCGTCCCCGATCACGATGATGTCGGCAAAGGGCGTCAGCGGATACGGATTGGAGGACGTCAGCGGCCCGCCGATCATGACCAGCGCGTCGGAGGCGTCGCGTTCCTCCCGCAGCGGGCGGATGCCGGCCACGTCCAGCGTGCGGATGATGTTGGTCAGGTCGAGTTCGAAGGACACGCTCAACGCGAACAGCTGGCAGTCGCCGGCGTCACGGCCCGATTCCACCGTGGGCAGCGCCTGACCGGTCTTCTCGAAGGCGTCCACGTCGTCGGGCAGGAAGGCGCGCTCGCAGGCGACCCCTTCCTCGTTGTTGAACATGCGGTAGATGACCTGATAGCCCAGCGAGGCCATGCCCACCGAGTAGCGGTTCGGGAAGGCCAGCGTCACGCGGATCGGGGCCTGTTTGAACATGGTGCCGGTCTCGGCGTCCAGCAAAGGTTTCAGGGTATTGCGCCAGTAACTCAAGGAGCCTCCAGTACGCGCTGGAGGACTCCGGGTTCAGGTGGAGGCCGCGCGCGTCACAGCCATGCAGTGTACCCGAAAGTGTTGTCCCAACTGAAGCCCGGCTTACCACTGGCCCGGCGCCGGGGGACGCACCCTGCCCTGCCCAACGGCTGGGGCCCACCACGCTGGGGCTCAGCGCGCCGGCGGAACGCCCTCGGCCCGCTCGCCGCGCCCCGACCGCTGTGAACTCTCCGGCACTGTGCCCGACGGATAGAGCCAGCGCAGGAACACCAGGAACAGGCCGATCACGGTCGCCGTGCTGGTGGTCAGGAAGGCGACGATGACGGTGCTGTCGAGCTTGAAGGGCCGGCCGCCCAGGGTGCCCCAGCCCTGCGCCAGGGTCAGGGTCACGTCGGCCACCAGCCACAGCACCGACACGCCAAACACGCTCAGGCCGATCAGCAGGCGCAGCAGCCGCTGATCGACGGCCTCGCGGTAGCGCAGCTCGCGGGTGCGCCGATCCAGTTCGCCCTGGGAGGGCAGGTCGCGCCGCTCGACTTCCAGCCCCTGCTGGATGGCGCGGCTGATGGGCGTCAGGGTCGTCTCCTGCGCGGTGACGGTCGTCCCTGGAGCAGCGGTGTCCGGTGTGGCTTCAGGCACTCCGCGCTAGTCCGGTGTAGTACTCGCGGGTGATCTCGTTGGGGATCAGATCGGTCGGCAGGCCATAGGTCTGAGACCAGGGGCTGCCCGAGCGGTGGGTCAGGCGCGAGAGTTCCTCGCCCTCCATGCAGCCGTAGTTGGCCCACACCGAGCGGATGACCTCCAGCGCCTCGGCGTCGGTGCCCAGGTCGGGTTCCCCGGCCGACACCGGCAGTTCGCCGTCGATGGGCCGGGTGCCGCGTTCGCCCCAGTGCTGCCACAGGCGACGCACGACCGGCCCCCCGCGCCAGGCGTGCACGGTGTTGTAGATCAGCGGGCGACCCAGCAGCGCCAGCGTGAAGCCGTGGGCGATATACACCAGCTTGTGCACCTGCATCTGGGTCAGGTCGCGGCCCTCCGCGCGGGCCATGGTCAGGAAGGTGTTCGCCACCACCTCGGCGGCGTACCCGGTGCGTTTGGGATCGTCAATGGCGATGGTCATGGCGAGACCTCCTTTCTGCCCTCAGCGTAACATTTTTCACGTCGTGACGTCACCCCGGGAGCGTCCGGGAGCGGCCAGATTTGCCTTCAGTCAGCCCTCCGCGGGGGCTGGAGGCGACTCCTGCGGGGCCACCGGCCCGGACACACGGACAGGGGGAACGGGTGCGGAGGACACGCCTCGCCGTCTGCCCCCCCCGGGCGCGCCAGGAGTGGCCGGTCGCCACGCACTGGCCACGAAATACACCAGGCCCGAGAGCAGGCCCGTGAACACCAGAAACCACAGCAGCCGCGAGAGCACGCCTGCCGTGCCCACCACCACCACGCCCACCCCGACCAGAAGTTGCCCCAGCACCCAGATCAGCGCCAGGGCCGTGACGGCCAGTAGCAGCACGCCCACCAGAGCCAGGATCACACGCGCCATATGAGGGAGTATCGCAGATGGGTGATGGTCGATGGTTGATGGAAAAAGGAGGCCAGGGCACCCGCCCCAGCCCCCCTGTGACCATCAACGGTCACCCATCGACTATCTACATGTTCCCAATCAGGTTGTCCGCGAACACGCTGGTCTTCACCTCGGTCGCGCCGTCCATCAGGCGGGCGAAGTCGTAGGTGACGGTCTTCTGGCCGATGGTCTTGCTGAGGCTCGACAGGATCAGGTCGGCAGCTTCCGTCCAGCCCAGGTAGCGCAGCATCATCTCGCCCGAGAGGATCACCGAGGAGGGATTGATGACGTCCTTGCCGGCGTACTTGGGCGCGGTGCCGTGGGTCGCCTCGAAGACGGCGGTGCCCGAGACGTAGTTGATGTTGGCGCCCGGCGCGATGCCGATGCCGCCGACCTGCGCGGCCAGCGCGTCGGAGATGTAGTCGCCGTTCAGGTTCAGCGTGGCGATCACGTCGTACTCCTTCGGGCGCAGCAGGATCTGCTGCAGGAAGGCGTCGGCGATCACGTCCTTGATCACGATGCCGCCGGGGAGCTGCAGCCAGGGGCCGCCGTCGATCTCGACGCCGCCGAATTCACGCTTGGCGAGGTCGTAGCCCCAGTCGCGGAAGCCGCCCTCCGTGAACTTCATGATGTTGCCCTTGTGCACCAGCGTGACCGACTTGCGGCCGTTGTCGATGGCGTACTGGATGGCAGCGCGCACCAGCCGCTCGGTGCCCTCCTGGCTCACGGGCTTGACGCCGAAGGAGGAGGTGTCCGGGAAGCGGATCTTCCTGACGCCCATCTCGCTCACCAGGAAGTCGCGCATCTTGGCGGCCTCGGGCGTGCCGGCCATGTACTCGATCCCGGCGTAGATGTCCTCGGTGTTCTCGCGGAAGATCACCATGTCCACGTTCTCGGGATTCTTCACCGGGCTGGGCACACCCTCGAAGTACTGCACCGGGCGCAGGCAGGCGTAGAGGTCGAGTTCCTGGCGCAGCGCCACGTTGATCGAGCGGATCCCGCCGCCGACCGGCGTGGTCAGCGGCCCCTTGATACCGATCAGGTACTCCTTGAAAGCTTCCACGGTGGCCGGCGGCAGCCAGACGGCCTCGCCGTAGACCTCGTTGGCCTTGTCGCCCGCGTAGACCTCCATCCACTCGACCTTGCGCCGGCCGCCGTAGGCCTTCTCCACGGCGGCGTCCAGCACGCGCACGGAGGCCCTCCAGATGTCGGCCCCGGTGCCGTCGCCTTCCACGAAGGGAATGATGGGGTGATCCGGCACCTGCAGTTTGCCACCGCTCATGCTGATCTTCTCGCCCTGCGCGGGCACCTTGATATGGCTATCGATCTGTGTATCCATGACGTGAAGCACTGTAGCGCCCCGAACCCGCCCGGACGCAACTCTCTGCGAATGGTGTCCGGAGCCCGGCCGAGGCGCCGGAACCGCCGTGTCCAGGCGGAGAGACGCCGCGCAGCGCCCTCCCCCAACAGGCCGGATGAGGACTGACTCAAGGGACTTGCGAGAATTGATAGCGGCGGCCTGAGCCTCACTTCATGCCCCGGCCACCAGGGAGGATCAGGCTGTGGAGACCCATACCGGGAATCCACTCCACAGGAGGTTGACGCATGACGGACAAAAGTGCTGCTGGAAACATGGTGGACGCTGCCAAGGCCAAGATCAACGAGGGGGCCGACCGCGCCCGCGAGGCCGGTCACAATGTCGCGCACGCCGTGACGGGAGACGCCTCCCACAAGGCCGAGGCCCTGGAAGACCGCGCCAAGGCGGGAGTCCACAACAAGCAGGCCGACATGGAGTACAGCGAGGGCAAACGCGAAGCGAAGGACGGCGACGGCCACTGAAGCTCCGCAACATCGAAGCGCCCGGGGAAAGTTCTCCCCGGGCGTTTCTCTTCATCGATCGGGCCAAAGCCTCAGGGCCCCAGATCAGGGATAGGACACCACGTACTCGGGCTGCCCGACCCGACTGGTATCGACCGCCGCGCCCACGCCGTTGACCACGTGCTTAATGGTGCCGGCGCTGAGGTTCACGGTCATGATGTGGCGCAGCCGCACGCCGGGCGTCCGGGGCACCTCGAAGCCGTTCTCGGTGACGATGGACGGGTTGTTCTGGTTGAACACGTACACCCCGCCCCCCTGCAGGCTGTGCGTCCTGACGCCGTCGGCCACCTTGTAGCCGGCCCAGCCCAACACGGGGCCGTTCATCCAGTCCATCTGGGTGGGCGGATCGTAGGGCAGTTCGTTCTGGTACAGCACGACATTACCGCGCTCGCCGTTCCAGACCGTGTTGTACTGCTGGAAGTGCTCGACGAACAGGCCGGTGGCCGTGACGTCGTTCCCGTTCACGACCACGCCCTGCCGGCCGATGTTGGTGCGCCAGCGATCCGTATCGCCGTTCACGCCCTGGGTGAAGCCCTCGGTGCCGTGGTCGGCGCGCCAGACCCAGATGTGGTCGATCAGCACGTGATCGCTGTTGACTTCCAGGGCCGTGTCGACCTTGCCGATGTGCGGGCCGCCCACGCGGAAGTACACGTCGCTGAGGGTCGTGGGATTGGCGTGGTCGTTCTTCTTCGCGCCGTTGTTGCCGTTCTTCGTGCCGATCTGCAGCAGGAGTTCGGACTGGGCCGGCCCCGCGTCCAGCGTCACGCCGGCGATCACCACGCCGGGCACGTCGGCCACCCGCAGGGGCGTGGCGCCGTCCGTGGAGGTCAGGGTGGCGTGGCCCAGGCCCAGCACCACCGTGTCGGCGCGCTTGACCAGGATGCTCCGCGGCACGTCGTAGAGGCCCGGCGTCAGCAGCAGGTGGCGGCCACGCGCGAGTTCGGTGTTGATGACCTGCACGCTGTCTCCCGGCCGCGCCACGAAGAAGTCGCTCAGGGGCAGGGTGCGCCCGGCCGTGGCCGCTGTTCCCCACGACAGGCCGCGCGTGTTCGTGCGCGCCACCGGCACCCGCACCTGATAGGCGCCCGAGCCGTCCACGTACAGGTAGGGCTTCTCGCGGCTGACCGGCGTGGTGTCGAGGGTCGTGTAGGGCGGATTCGGGAAGCCGGCCTCGGAGGGGGCGCCCTCGACGCCCGAGAACACCTGGTTCCACACGCCGTTCGACCAGCCCGCCACGGCGCTGTTGCGGGTCAGCCACTGCTGCTGCGAGCCGTTGATGACGAAGGGCAGCTTGCTGTCGGCGATGAAGCCGCCGCTGGCGAACTGCGGCCCGGCCGTGCAGTAGTCCATCAGCGACAGGTTGCCCCCGCGAACCTCCACCCGGCGCAGCGAGGTCGCCTGCGACACCGCCCAGAAGTTGGCCGAGGCGCGGCAGCCGTCCTGGCCCAGCGCGTTGATGTCCACGGTCAGATTGGATGCCGTTCGCCAGAAGTTGTTCAGCGCGATGCAGTTGCTGGTGCCGCCGTCTCCCAGGCAGCGGTTGTAGACCTCCAGCTTGCCGTTGATCACCACGTCGCCCGGCGTAGCCCCCAGACCGGCGATCTCGGTGTAGTAGCCCACCTTGATCTGCAGGGGCTGCTGGGGGGTGCCGTAGGTGCCGGGCCGGAACAGGAAGGCGTAGCGCCCACTGCCCATCTCGTCGTTCACCTGCCGGGCGTGCGCGGCGTCCAGGGCGGCCTGGATCTGCGCGACCGGCATGGCGGGGTCGAACACGGTGACGTTCGGCCCCAGGTCGCTCCGGACGGCCGGGGCGGCGGCGGCCTGGAGCCCGTCGCCCTGCAACCCGTCACCCTGCGCCGCGGGGGCCGGCGTGCGGGCGCAGGCGCCGAGCAGCAGGGTGCTGCCCAGTACGGCCGCCAGCACCTCAATCGACCGGAACCGGGTCGGGGCGCCTCGACCGGCGCGGGGGGCGGGCGGTGACGGTGGGATACCTTCAACCATTCTCTTCATAGCTGACCTCGCTGGGGATGGCCTCTGTGGGACGTGGTGCGCGCTGCTGTGCGTGTGACCGGTCTTCGACGGGCTCAGCCTGCCTCCTCTCTCCTCATCAGATAGCCTCCCTGAATCTTGAAAGCGCTTTCAAAACGGACGACGACGGAACTCATATGTGTACAGGAACGGTGCCTCGTTATTAGAGGGAAAGTCAGCCGGGCCCAGATGAGAGCAGGTCTTGATCCTTCGTTCAGGCGTGCCCGGTGGGGTCTGCACGGTGGACGCTCGGCCCCGGGGTAGACAGGCCGCCCTGCGGGCCGCAGCCTTTCATGCTCGCCCCCTGAGAACTGCGTAAAGTAACGCCCATGACCACAACTCCCCGGCGCCGTTCGCGCCGTGAAGAACACCGGCTGGGCGGAACCGGCGCCAAGGTGACCCTCCGCAACACGCTGATCGCCTACGCCTTCATGATCCCGTTTCTCGTGCTGCTGGTGATGTTCCACACCTGGCCGGTGTTCTTCGGCACCTTCCTGGCCTTCACCAAGTACAACATCATCAGCCCGCCGCAGTGGGTGGGGCTGGACAACTTCCGGGGGCTGCTGCAGGACGAGCAGTTCTGGTCGGGCCTGCGAAATTCGCTGAAGTACATCCTGATCGTCCCGGTGATCCAAGTCATCAGCATTCTGGTCGCGCTGCTGGTGAACCGGCCCCTGAAGGGCATCGCCTTTTTCCGCACCGCGTACTACGTGCCGGCCATCACCAGTTTCGCGGTGGTGGGCCTGATCTGGAACTGGATGTACCAGCAGGGCGGCCCCGTCAACGCCGTGCTGAGCACCCTGGGGCTGATGACCGAAGACCGCGGCCTGCTCAACAATCCGGCGACCGCGCTGCTGGCGGTCATGTTCGTCACGCTCTGGAAGGGCATCGGCTACTACATGGTGCTGTACCTGGCGGGCCTGCAGAACATCAGCCAGGAGCTGGACGACGCCGCCACCATCGACGGCGCCACGCGCTGGCAGGTCTTCTGGAACGTGACCATTCCGGGCCTGCGCCCCACGATCCTGGTGTGCTCGCTGCTCTCGACCATCTCGGCGATCAAGGTCTTCGAGGAGATCTACGTGATGACCCAGGGCGGCCCGGCCGGCAGCACCTATTCGGCGCTGTTCTACACCTATTCCAAGGCCTTTCAGGACTTCCAGTACGGCATGGCCGCCGCCGCCGGGCTGATCATCGCGGTCATCTCCATCTTCTTCGGGCTGATCAACTTCCGCATCACGCGTGGGGGGAAAATCGATGGCTGACGCGACCCTTCCGGCCCCCGCCCTGCAGGCCGACCCCTACGCCGTGGCCGCCGCGCAGGTCAAGGCCCGCCGCAAACGCCGCGACCGGCTGGTCAATACGCTGGCCTACACCGTGCTGGTGCTGATCGCGCTGATCATGCTCTACCCCTTCTACTGGACGCTGATCACGTCCTTCGAGCCCACCGGCAACATCTACGAGGCCAAGCTGCTGCCCAGCGGCTTCAGTCTGAAAAACTATGCCGAGATGTGGCGCGGCACCACGGTGCCCTTCTGGCGGCTGATCCTGAACTCGGTGATCATCTGCACGCTGGGCGTGACCCTGACCGTGACGCTGGCGACCCTGGCGGCCTATCCGCTCGCCAAGATGCGATTTCCGGGGCGCGACCTGATCTTCTACGCCATCCTGGCGCTGATGGTGCTGCCCAACGAGGCCGGATTGATCGTCAACTACATCACCGTGATCAAGCTGAAGCTGCTGTCGCAGACGAATTTCGCGGTGTTCGACATGGCCAAGCAGTATCTCGCGGTGGTGCTGCCGGGCATCGCGTCCATCGTGGGCCTGTTCCTGCTGCGCCAGGCGTACCTGAGCGTGCCGCTGGAACTGATCGAGGCCGCGCGCATCGACGGCGCCTCGGAGCTGAAGATCTGGCGGCGGATCATGCTGCCCCTCGCCATGCCGACCATCGCGGCCTTCGCCATCTTCGAGTTCGTGGCGTACTGGAACTCCTTCCTGTGGGCGCGCATCATGCTGCCCGACAAGGAGCTGATGCCACTCTCGGCCGGTCTGCTGGAGCTGTCGGGCACCTTCTCCACCAACAGCCGCGCGGTCATGGCGGGCGCCGTGATCACGATCATTCCTATCCTGATCGTGTTCGCCTTCGGCCAGCGCTACTTCATGAAGGGGCTGGAGGGGGCGGTGAAGGGGTGAGGGCTGGCCTAGCGTTGGGAATCGCGTTGGCCCTGACCGCGTGCAGCAGTCTGGGTCAGCCCCAAGTGATCGAGTACGACATGGAGGTGCGGAGCGTCGAGATTCCGGCCGGAACCCCGGCAAACGCACCACTGGACGTGGTGGTCGAGGTCACTGTGGGCGGGTGCACCTCGTTTAAACGCTTCGAGGCCCAGCGTACGGCCAGCATGCTCCGACTCCGAGCCATCGGCAATCAAGTATTTGAGCCGGGCACAGTCTGCCCCGCCTATCTCGGCTGGACCAAGCACACCTACACCGACCCCGGCACCCCCACCCGCACTGGCCCCTTCGAGGTCGTCGTGAACGGCAAATCCTGGGGCACGGTGGTGGTGCGATGAAAGCCATCCGTCCCCGGTACGCCCTGCTGGCCGCCGCGCTGCTGCTGTCCGGGTGCAACCTCCTGTCTCTGCCCCGCACGGTGCCGCTGGCAGTGGTCGGGATGGCACTGCCGGCCACAGTGGCCCCATCTGCACCTTTGGTCGTCACACTGCGCTACAGCGTGGGCTGCGGCGACAGCGAGGAAGCAGTGGCCCTGGCATCGCGCACCGCCACACGCCTTGTGCTGAGCGCCACCGCCCGGAACCGACAATCGCCGGGCACAGCCTGCCCCGCCATTTATATCGAGCGGGCTCTGGAATACACGGATTCCGGTACCCCTGCCCGCACCGATCCCTTCGAGGTCGTCGTGAACGGCAAGGCGTGGGGCTCGGTGGTGGTGCGATGACGGCTCAATCGCTGCCGTGGGTGGTTCTGGCATGTGGTCTGGTGACGTCATGTGATACGGCACCACAGTTCCGCACTGTGCCGGTCACGGTGGTCAAGGTGACCCTTCCTGACGTGGTAACACCTACCGAAGTGATGTCGGTCAGCATGCGGTATGACGCCGGCTGCGGAAACCTTGAGCCTGATGTGTCCCAAAACATTCGGACGGCATTGACGCTCGCATTGAGCGTCACGACTCAGGTCAGCGTTGAACCCCCTCCACCATGTCCACCCGTGTACATCGAGAAGACGCTGGCCTACACCGACCCCGGCACCCCCGCCCGCACTGGTCCCTTTGAGGTCATCGTGAACGGCAAGAGCTGGGGCTCGGTGCAGGTGAAATAGGCGCTAGCGTAGTTGTCCAATGACTCTCCCCTACCGAACCCTTGAACAGTCCTGGGACGTGATCGTGGCCGGAGGCGGCACGGCCGGCGCCATCGCGGGCATCGCCGCCGCGCGGGCCGGGGCGCGGGTGCTGGTCGTGGAGGCCCAGGGCAGCCTGGGCGGCACCGGCACCAACGCCTGGGTCACGCCGCTAATGCGCAATGTCTCCAGCGGCGAGAACTTGAACCGGGGCCTGACCGACGACCTCAAGGCCCGCCTGCACGCGCGCGGCGACGGCGCCACGGATCCCGGCGGCAACGACAACTGGTTTAACCCGGAAGGCATGAAGTTCGTGCTGGAGGGGATGCTCCTGGAGGCCGGGGGCGAGGTGCTGTACCACACGCATGTGGTGGGGCCGCTGATGGCGGAGGGCGCAGAAGGCGGAAGGCAGAAGGCAGAAGGCGAAGGGCACATGACCATCCACTCCCTCGTCATCCACAACAAGGGCGGGCTGCAGGCGCTTCGTGCGTCCGTGTTCATCGACGCCACCGGGGACGCCGACGTGGCCGCGCTCTCGGGTGTGCCAATGACCGGCGGCGACGAGGACGGGGTGCATCAGGCCATGAGCCTGCGCTTCACGCTGGCGGGGGTGGACACGGCGCGGCTGCGCGAGTTCCTGAACGCGCACGGGCAGTGGCAGGACAGCCCCCAGTTCATGCACTTCTGGATGGTCTGGGGCAAGAAGAGTTCGCTGGAGGGGCTGTTCCGCCGGGCGGTGGCGGAGGGTGTGCTGCTGGAGCGCGACGGCGACTACTTCCAGGGCTTCTCCGTACCGGGGCGGCCCGGCGAGATCAGCTTCAACTGCCCGCGCATCCGGGGCGACCTGCACGACGGCGCCGACCCCTGGCAGCTCAGCGCCGCGCAGGTGGACGGCCGGCAGGCCATCGACCGCCTGACCGCCTTCTGCCGGAGATACCTGCCAGGCTGCGAGGCCGCCTTCATCGGCGTGGTGGCCCCGATGGTGGGCATCCGCGAATCGCGCCGGATCGTGGGGGAGTACACCCTGACGCTGGACGACATACTCGACTGCGCGCACTTCCCGGACTCCATCTGCCGCAACCACTACCCGGTCGACATCCACAACGTCCGGGACGGCGCCAAACTGCTGCACGAGCGGGAAGGGACGGCGCCCTATTTCGCCGCCGACGCGTACCACGAGATTCCCTACCGCTGCATCGTGCCCCGGGGTATACGGAACCTGCTGGTGCCGGGACGCGCGGCGAGCAGCACCTTCGAGGCGCAGTCGAGCATCCGGGTACAGCAGAACTGCCACACCATGGGCGAGGCGGCGGGCATCGCGGCCGCCTGGGCCGCGCAGGCGGGCGGGTCGGTGCGAGAGGTCGACGTGGCGGCCCTGCAGGGGGAGATGCGGCGGCTGGGCGGACGGGTCTGAGCATGAACCGGAAGATGGACATGAACCGAAAGGCGCGCTGCCGAAGGGCTCCGGTCACCTGATCGTGCAGGGTGTTACAGGACAGTTCAGACGTCTGGCCGGCCGCCACGGCACTCCCGGTCACGCGGGGGTCGCCCGCGACTCCAGCCCTCTGATGACCGCCGGTCACCCGGCCGCCTCCGGTCACCGCACCGGGGCGCACAGCGCCGCGCATTCGTTCGATATGAGAGAAATCTGTAAGCGGCGTCCTGCCACCATGAACCATGCAGTTCACCTCACAGCATCGGGTACCCGTCAGGACGGGACTGTGAAGGCAACTGGCTCTGGGACGGCAGTCAGACCCCTGCAGGCGGCACTCCTCTCCCCCTGGCCGGACGCCGCAGGCAGGTGCCGTGAGCGCTGACCTCGACGCTCAGACGCGGGCCACCCTGACGGCCAAGGAAGACGCCCTCTTCGATCTCTTGAACCGCAATCCGGGACGGCTCTTCAACCGGAGCGAGATCCTGGAACGCGTCTGGGGCCTGGACTTCGGCGGAGACGACCGGATCGTGGACGCCTACGTGAAACGGATCCGCCGCAAGGCGGGAGAACACCTGATCGAGACCGTGCGCGGCTCGGGCTACCGGCGGCCGGGAGCGCCGCAGCAGTTGCAGGCGCTGCCGCACTACCGCCACCTGTCGGGCGACGCCCGCATGATCCTGGATCTCGGGCGGCGGATTCTGCGCGTCAATACCACCGACAGCGTGCTGCTGGAGGTCGAGGCCGCCCTGTCGACCACCGTCAAGCTGCGGGGGGTGGCCCTGCTGACCCGGCCGGACACCGGGGGCGGGGCGGTGGCGATGCCCTGGCTGGTGCGCGGCGCCGCCGGCTCGACGGCCGTGGCCTGGTCGGAACTGCCGCCGGTCACCAGCAACCAGCCGGTCTACGAACAGGGCTGGGGCGCGCAGCAGCAGACCGTGGCCCTGCTGCCGCTGGCCGGCTCCGATTCCCCCTGGGGGACGCTGGCCGTCGTGAGTGCGCCCGGCGTGGTCTGGGACACCAGCATGTACGCCCAGCTGGAGGCCGTGGCGGCCCTGGTCAATCCCGCCCTGCGGCTGAACATGGAAATCGATCTGCGGCGCAACGCCGAGCAGGAACTCCGTATCCTCAACGCCGGGCTCGAGGAGCGCGTCCACGAGCGCACCGAACAGCTGCTGCGGGCCATCCAGCAGGCGGAACTGCTGAACCTGCTCTCGCGCCAGCTGGAACAGGCGCGCGGCGTCGCGGAGCTGCTGGAGGTCGGCCTGCCGGTGCTGGCCCGGCTCTCGGGCTACGCCGCCTGCGCGGCCTGGTTTCCCTCCACCCAGGGGCCAGCGCTGGCCGCCTACCGCCAGGACGGCACGGTGCTCGCCGCCGGGATGGTGGCGCGGCCCGGCTCCGGCGGCCTGCCCGGCTCGGGTGGACTGAGCGTGCAGTGCGATATGCAGGGCCAGACGCTGACCATCCACGCCTTCGACCCGGAAGGAGCGGCGCACGGCTCGCACGAGAACACCCCGCTGCTCCAGACGGCCGCCCAGTCGCTGGCCCTGAACCTCTCGCGGCACCTGCACATGCAGGCCATGGAACGCACGGCCCTGACCGACGAGTACACCGGGCTGGGCAACCGGCAGGCCTTCCTGACGGATCTGACGGGCGAGGTGGCCTACAGCGCCCGGCACGGCAGCGGCTTCGTGCTCTCGGTCATCGAGGTGGGGAACATCCGCTTCATGAACGCGACCGTGGGCTACGCGGGGGGCAACGATCTGATCGTGAAACTGGCCCGGCTGCTCCACGACACCGGCCGCACCGAGGACCGGGCCTACCGCCTGAACGGCGCGACCTTCGCCACCCTACTGAGGATTCCTCCCGAACTGGGTCGGCGCAGCGCCCTGGCCGGCTGGCAGGAGCGGCTGCGCGGGGCGCTGCGGGAGTTCGTGAAGGGAGCCCCCTTTCCGGTGGACGTGCTGATCTCGGACGTGGTCTGCCCGGATCAGGCGCGCGAGCTCTCGGAGGTCTTCCGCCTGGCGCTGGACGGCCTGATGCCCATGTCGAGCGCGCCCATGGTGGACAGGCGATAGCATGGGAGACGCGATGAATGATTCCTTCCTGGGCACCGCTATGCCGGGCACGGGTGTCCCGGACGTGGTGATGCCGGTCTCCCCCTCCTCCCTGCCCGCCCACCGGAGCGAGGAGGCGCTGGCTCCCTACGCCTCGGTGTGCGCCGAGCTGGCGGCCGAGGGGCGCAACGAGGAACTGATCGACGCGGCGCAGCTCTACGCCGAACGTGCCCGCGCGGCCGGTCAGGACGCGCAGGAGGTCGAGGCCCTCTCGATGCTGGCGACCGCCGCGCAGCACTGCGGCCAGTTCAGCGTGGCCGTCAACGCCCAGCAGCGCGAGGTGGAACTGCGCGCCCGCGACGGCGACCGCGTGGGGCAGGGCCTGTGTCTGAATAACATCGGCATGCTGTGGTCGTATCTGGGCGCCCACGCCGACGCGCTGGCCGCGCTGTACCAGTGCCAGAAGCTGTGCGACCAGTACACCGAGATTCCCGACGACCTGCGCGCCGCGTGCAACGTCAACATCGGCCGGATCTTCCTCACCATGGCGCAGCCCGCGCAGGCGCTGACCTTCCTGGAGCCGGGGCTGGAGCAGGCCCGGCGCAGCGGCGACATCGAGACCGAACTGGGCGCCATGGGCATGAGCGGCCTGGCCCACAAGGATCTGGGCGAGTTCGAGCAGGCCCAGGCCATCCTCACCGAGGCCATCGACCTGGCCCGCGAGCACGACCTGACCCACCACCTCATCGACCTGTACGACAACGTCGGCCTGGTGCATCTGGATCAGGGGGCGCTGAACGAGGCGCAGGAGATGTTCGGGCAGTCGCGCTACTGGGCCACCGAGAGCCACGACGTGCAGGGCCGCGTGAACGCCCTGCTCAGCCTGGGCCGGCTGGAGTTCAAGCGCGGCAATGCCGAGGCCGCTGGCCAGCACCTGCAGGAGGGCCTGGAACTCGCCACGGCCCATGAACTGCAGGCCTCCAAACTCTCCATCCTGGAGGGCCTGTTCACGGGCCTGGAGGCGCTGGGGCGCCCGGCCGAGGCCTACCCCCACCTGCGCGCCTTTCGCGACCTGGAGCGCGAACTGTTCAGCGAGGAGAGCGAGCGCAAGACCCAGTCGCTGACCGTGCGCTTCGAGGCCGAGCGGGCGCGGCGCGAGACCGAGATGTACCGCCAGCTCAACGACGCCTCGCAGCTGGCCCGCCTGCAGGCCGAGGAGACCGTGCGCCTGCGTACCGCCGAGCTGGAAGCGGTGCAGATCGAGATCGTCAACCGGCTGGGGATGGCGGCCGAGTACCGCGACGACAAGACCGGGCAGCACACCCGGCGGGTCGGGGAACTCAGCGCCTCGCTGGGTCAGGCCATGGGGCTGCCCCAGGAGGAGATCGAGCTGCTGCGCTGGGCCGCCCGGCTGCACGACATCGGCAAGATCGGGGTCGGCGACGACATCCTGCTCAAGACCGGGCGCTACTCCGCCGAGGAATACGAGCGCATGAAGCTGCACACGGTGATCGGTGCCAAGGTGCTGGAGGGCAGCAAGTCGCGGCTGCTGCGGGTCGCCGAGGAAATCGCCATGACCCACCACGAGCGCTGGGACGGCACCGGCTACCCGCGCGGGCTGAGGGGCGAGGGGATTCCCATCAGCGGCCGGATCGTGGCCGTGGCCGACGTCTTCGACGCCCTGATCACCGAGCGGCCCTATAAGGACGCCTGGCCGGTGCAGGCCGCCCTGGACGAGATGCAGCGGCAGGCGGGCACCCAGTTCGACCCGACCATCGTGGGACAGCTGCTGGAACTGATCACGGGCGGGCAGGCCGCTTCGGGGCCGACCACCCTGTTCGGCACGGTGGCGGTGGACATGCCGGCGCGCCTGCCGGTGCCCGCCAGCCCGGCCAACCTGGAAGTGCAGGAACTGATCGAGAGGGCCTGGGAACTGCGTCAGAGCGACCTGAAAACCGGGCAGGAGCTGGCCGCCCGCGCCATCGAACTGGCCCGCCAGGGCGCCGACGAACGCACCCTGGGGATGGCCCACCGCACCGCCGGCTACTACCGCCTCCATGCCGGCGCCTACGAGGAGGCGCTCAGCCACCTGTCGCAGGGGCTGGACATCGGCGTGCGCCTGGACGACCCCGGACTGCAGGCCGACTGCGCCAACTACATCGCCGCCGTGTACAACAGCCTGCAGGACTACGCCAAGGCGACCGATCAGCTGGCGCTGGTGCTGCGCCTGGCCCGCGAACACCGCGACCATCTGCGCGAAGCCCACTGCCTGCACAACCTCGCCAGCATCAGCTACAAGAACCGCGATCTGGCGCAGGCCCAGCAGTTCGTGGAACAGAGCCTGGAGCTGTACCGCAACCTGGGCGTGGTGCCGGGGCAGGATCACGCCCTGAACACGCTCGCCACCATCGCCTTCGACCGGGGACAGATCGAGCTGGCGGCCCAGTCGGCCCAGACCGCCGTGGAATTCGCGCAGATCACGGGCAACATGTCGGTCATGAACCTCAGCCTGGCGCTGTCCGGCAAGGCGGCCGCGCACCTGGGCGATATCGAGGGCGGCAAGGCCCTGCTGCTCCAGGCCATCGAGCAGGCGCGGGAAGAGGATCTGCACGTCAACGCGGCCTGGAACCACTACGAGCTGGGGCAGCTGCTGCACAGCCACCAGGAGACGGCGGAGGCCCGCACCTACTACGAACGCGCCCTGATGGCGTCCCAGCAGTGGTCGATGCGCGACCTGGAACTCCAGGCCTACCAGCAGCTCTCGGAACTCGCGGCCCAGGAAGGGCGGCACGAGGAGGCCTTCAACCTCTACCGCCAGCACCACGATCTGGAACGCGAGATCCACGACCAGACGGCCGCCATGAAGACCCGCTCGATGATGACCCAGCTGGAGGTCGAGCGCGCGAAGTCCGAGGCGCAGATCTACCGCCTCAAGACCATCGAGCTGGCCAGCGCCAACGAGGCCCTGGAGCGGGTGAACGCGGAGAAGAGCAGCCTGGTCAACATGCTCGAGGAGCAGTCCAAGCTGCTGGAACGCCAGCTGTCCGAAGACGGCCTGACGGGCCTGTACAACCGCCGCCACATCGAGGGCCTGCTGCAGCACGAGTTCATGGAGGCGCGGGTGACCCGCCGGCCCGTCAGCGTGGCGATGGCGGACATCGACCACTTCAAGCAGATCAACGATCAGTTCTCGCATCTGGTCGGCGATCAGGTGCTGCGGATGGTGGCGCAGCTGTTCCAGTCGGCGGTGCGGAACATGGATTCCATCGGCCGCTACGGGGGCGAGGAATTCCTGTTCGTCTTCCCCAACACCCTGCTGCCCCAGGCCCAGAACGTCTGCGAGCGGGTGCAGGATCTGGTACGCGCCTACGACTGGTCGCAGATCCACCCGCGCCTGAGCGTGACCCTCTCGATCGGGGTGGCCTGCGAGCCGACCGTGGCCAACCACGAAAAACTGATCTCGGTGGCCGACGAGCAGCTCTACCGCGCCAAGGATCAGGGCCGCAACCAGATCTGTGCAGGCGGCCCTGGCGAGCGCAACCGGGCCATCACCTGAGGCCCGTGGGCCGGCGACGCGTCCTGCTCCGCCGGGGCTGAGCCTCTTCGGCTTCCGTCTGATCCCCGGACGCCCGGAACAGCGCCGAGGACTCGTCTATCGCCGTCCAGTCCGCCGTGGCCCCTGCTCACCCTCGTGGCTCGGCGAATCCCTTTATCCCGAACGAACTCCCCGACCGACGGGAAGGGGTCGGAGTCCGTGGGGGTGCCCTCAGGTGTCCGAACGGCCTTCCACTCCTGCGGGATGAAATCGCCCAAACCCTGCCAGACCCGTCCAGCCCGGCTGCTTCCCTCCCCTCCCTCTGGGTCAGGCCGGATCGACCGGCTCCACACGCACGGCGCCGATACCTTCCAGGCCCCCGGCAATCCGCACGAGCAGTTCGTCCTGCAGGGCCGGGGCGATGAACTGGACACCGACCGGCAGGCGGCGCCCCTCCACCACCTCGAAACCGGCGGGCACCGAGAGGGCCGGCACGCCGGCGAGGTTGATCGCCACGGTATCCACGTCGGCGGCGTACATGGCGAGCGGGTCGCTGGTCTTCTCGCCGCGCCGGAAGGCGGGAAACGGGCTGGTCGGCGTGACCAGCACATCCACCTCCCCGAAGGCCGCCGTGAACCGGTCGGCCAGCAGGCGCCGCACCTTCATGGCCTTGCTGTAGTAGGCGTCGTAGTAGCCGCTGCTCAGGGCGTAGGTGCCGATCATGATGCGGCGCTGCACCTCGCGGCCGAAGCCCCGCTCCCGGGTCAGGGTCATCGCCTGCGTGAGGTCGCTGCCGGCCTCCCGGTGGCCATACACCATGCCGTCGAAGCGCGCGAGGTTGCTGCTCGCCTCGGGCATGGCGATCAGGTAGTACGCCGCGATGGCGTGGCGCAGTTCCGGGATGCTGACCTCGTGGATGGTGGCCCCGGCCCCGCGCAGGGCGTCCAGGGTGGCGTCCAGGCTCGACTCGACCCCGCTGGTGTTGCCTTCCAGGCTCTCGCGGATCACGCCGACCCTCAGGCCCCGCAGGTCGTCCGGGGTGCCCGCGCGGAACTGCGGGGGGGCCTGCAGGCTGGTGGCGTCGCGCGGATCGTGGCCGGCGATCACGTTCATGACCAGCGCCAGATCATCGGCGCTGCGGGCCAGCGGGCCGATCTGATCCAGGCTGCTGGCGTAGGCGACCAGACCGAAGCGGCTGACCCGGCCGTAGGTCGGCTTCAGGCCGTAGACCCCGCACAGCGCGGCCGGCTGCCGGACACTGCCGCCGGTATCGCTGCCCAGCGCCACGGCCGTGATTTCGGCCGCGACGGCGGCGGCGCTGCCCCCACTGCTGCCGCCGGGCACACGGGTGTCGGCCCAGGGATTCAGGGTGGGGCCGGAGGCGCTGTTCTCGGTGCTGGAGCCCATGGCGAACTCGTCCATGTTGGCCTTGCCCACGATCACCGCGCCCGCGTCCTGCAGGCGCTGGGCGGCTGTCGCGGTGTAGGGGCTGACATAGCCCTCCAGGATGCGGCTGCCACAGGTGGTGTGGGTGCCCTCCACGTTGATGTTGTCCTTGACCACGACCGGCAGCCCGGCCAGCGGCAGGAGTTCGCCCGCCTCGACCCGCCGCTGCACCTGGGCGGCCTGCTCGGCGGCGTGCGCGTTGAGGCTGATCAGGGCGTTGAGTCCCCGGTGCGCCTGCGCGCGGGCCAGACTCTCCTCCAGCAGGGCCTGTGGAGTGGTTTCGCGCGCCATCACGGCGCGGACAAGGTGGGAAGCGGTGGGCAGGGCGGCCATACCGCGCCAGTGTAGCGGGGCCAGTGGAGTGAGATCAGTGGAGTGGGATCAGTCGGGCGGGTGTCCGCCTGTGAACGGGCAGGCGTGGATCAATTCCAGTGAGCAGGACGGCCCCGCACCTCGGCGTGGCAGGGGTGGCCGTGCCCTGACGAAACGGAGACCCAGGTTAGAGGGGGCGCACCAGCACGCTGTCGCCGGCTCGCAGGTCGGTCCGCATCAGCAGTTCCGGCGGGATCATCAGCAGGGCGGCCAGATTGCTGCCGCTGCGAACCGGCAGGGTGTAGACCTCGCCGTCGTCGGTTCGCACCGCGATGCTCTGCGGGGGCCGCACCAGATCCTCCTTCCAGCGCCTGAAGATCACTTCGTCCACCAGCGCCACCCCCTGCACCTGGCGGGTCACCGTGACGGTCAGCCGCGCCAGGCGGGACTTGCGGGGCACGATCAGCCCGATCCGGAACAGTTTTTCCAGCAGGCGGCGGGCGTCGGGATCGCCGACCAGCTCACCGACCGGCCGCTGGGCCTCGATCTGGCGCAGCACGTCCTGATCCTGCAGGCTCCAGCGCAGGCGGTTCAGGCGCTCACGCGAGGTCACGCGCACCGGGCCGTCGAAGGTCAGCGGCGGGGGCGGCAGCGCGTCCAGCAGTTCCAGCGCCAGCTCGTCCAGCGGCGCCGAGAGCCGGGGGGCGGGGTGGGTCACTCCCTCGTCGAACTGAAAGCGGCCACGCGGATCGGCCATCAGGCGCATCAGGGCGCGCACCCCCTGCTCCGCGCCGAAATCGATCTGCCGGATCAGGCCGCGCTCCAGCCAGGCCTGGAACTGGCCGTCCGCGCGGTACACGGTCAGGACACCCGTGCGCTCCTGGTCGGTCAGCAGATACAGCAACTCCAGAAAGTCGAAGGTTTCGAGACTGGCCGAGGAATGGGTCATGCGGGAGGGGGGGCGGGCACCGCGCGGTGAGGCCAGCGATGTCCTGCTGTGGCCATGTTCTCCTATTCCCCACGGAACCACAAGTGACCCCCCGTAGTGGAGGACCGCCGTGGAGGGCTAACGAAGCGGGAGGTGTGGAGGGCGGCAGGCAGCCCGCCCCGGCCGCCTAGCCCCGCAGCAGATGGGCGAAGTCTTCCCCCTCCAGGGGGGGCAGGTCGCCCAGGCCGCCCAGGCCGAACTCCAGCAGGAAGCGCTCGGTGGTGCCGTACAGCAGGGGCTGGCCGACCGCCTGCGAGCGGCCCACGACCTTGACCAGTTCGCGTTCCTGCAGGGTGACCACCGTGCCCGCGCTGCCGCCGCGCATGGCCTCGATCTCGGCGCGCGTGATCGGCTGCCGGTAGGCGACGACCGCCAGCACCTCCAGCGCGGCGCTGCTCAGGGGCGGCAGCGGCGGCGGCGAGAGCAGCGGCGAGAGCTGGGCCGCCAGCCCCGCCGGCACGACCAGGCGGTAGCCCCCGGCCACCTCCTCGACCAGGAAGCCCAGCCCCGCCGCCTCCACCTGCCCGATGAACGCCTGGATCTCGCGGCGCACCGTGACCTCGTCCTGGCCCAGCACCGTGCCCAGTTCGCGGGCGCTGACCGGCCGACCAGCCGCCAGCAGCGAGGCGCCGATCAGCGCCCGGGCAGGCGCCGTCATGGCCGCTCTCCGGTCGGGGGGAGTGCGGTGCCCCGCAAGGCGGCCCGGATCTGTGCCTCGCCCAGAATGCCCCGGCGCAGGATCAGACCCCCAGGCAGCAGCACCACGGTGCTCGCCTGACCGCCGGCCGGCACCCCACCGTCGGGCAGGGTCAGGTCGGCCAGGTCGGTGGCCCGCGCCTCCTGCTCGGTCAGCGCGGGGGGCTCGCCCGTCCGGTTGCAACTGGTGGTGACCAGGAAGCCGCCGGAGCGGCGCAGCAGCTCCAGCGCCACCGGATGATCCGGCACCCGCAGGCCCACCTTGCCCTGTGGCATCAGCGCCGGCGGGCACAGGGCGCTGCCCGGCGTGACCACGGTCAGCGGGCCGGGCCACAGCCCGGACAGCCGTTCCAGCGACCCATCCGGCCGGGCCAGCAGGAGGGCCTGCCGGGCGCTGTCGCAGGAGACCTGCAGGGGTTTGTCGGCGGCACTGCCCTTCTCGCTGCGCAGGCGCTGCACGGCCTCCGGGAAGGCCGGGTGCGCGGCCAGCCCCCAGACGGTCTCCGTCGGGTAGGCGACGACGCCGCCCCTGTGCAGGGCGTCCAGGGCAGCCGACACGGCGGCGTGCCACTCGGGAGCGGGGGTGGGGGGAACGGGTGGGGGATTCATCGTGGAGGAGGGTCGCAGGGGCTGTGGCGGATCGCAGAGGCGGGCCGGTGTCCGGCTGGGGTCTGACCCCCGGTTTGTAAGGTGGCCGCAAGACCCCCAAGACTATACTCATCCGGTATGCCCGTCTTCGAATACCGTGTGCGCGACCGCTCTGGGAAAGTGCTGAAATCTCAGATGGAGGCGGAGTCGGTCGCCCAGGTGCGCGACACCCTGCGCGCGAAGAACCTCATGATCGTCGAGATCAAGCCGCCGAAGGCGGGCCTGAACGCCGATATCAAGATCCCCTTCATCGGCGACCGGCCGCCCAGCCTCAAACAGGTGGCGGTGTTCAGCAAGCAGCTGGCCACGCTGATCAACGCCGGGGTGCCGCTGGTGCAGTCGCTGGCGATCCTGCAGCGGCAGCTGGAGCACAAAGGCTTCCAGGCCATCGTGAAGGCCATGCGTACCGATGTCGAGAGCGGCACGCCGCTGAGCGAATCGCTGGTGAAGTATCCCAAGCTGTTTAACCGGCTCTACGTGAACCTGGTGCGCGCCGGGGAGACCAGCGGCACCCTGGACTCGGTGCTCGAGCGCATCGCCGACTTCCAGGAAAAGGAACTCGCCCTGCGCGGCAAGATCAAGAGCGCTCTGACCTACCCGGTCATCGTGCTGATCTTCGCCGTGCTGATCACCTACTTCCTGCTCACCACCATCGTGCCGCAGTTCGCCTCGATCCTGGCGCAGATGAACGCGCCGCTGCCGCTGATCACGCGCGCGCTGATGGCCGTGTCAAATTTCCTGCAGCACGGCACCCTCTACATCGTGGCCATCATCGCCATTGTGACGTTTGCCTACCGGGCCTACTACAAGACGCCCAAGGGCCGCCACGTCATCGACGACATCAAGCTGCGCATCCCGATCTTCGGGAACCTGCTGAAAAAGAGCGCCATCAGCTCCTTCGCCCGCACCTTCGGGCTGCTGATCAGTTCCGGCGTGAACATCATCGAGAGCCTGGAGATCACCAAGGGCACCGCCAACAACGCCATCGTGGAAGAGACCATCGAGAACGCCAAGAACGTGGTCATGGTGGGCGACCAGATGAGTTCCAGCCTGGCGACCAGCAAGGTCTTTCCGCCCATGGTGGTCTCCATGGTGGCCATCGGCGAGGAGACCGGCTCGCTGGACTCCATGCTCAGCAAGGTCGGCGACTTCTACGACCGCGAGGTCGATGAGGCCGTCGAGGGCATGACGGCGGCCATCGAGCCCATCATGATCCTGTTCCTGGGCGGCATCGTGGGGACGATCGTGGCCGGGATGTTCCTCCCGATGTTCAGCATCATCGGTCAGCTCAGCAAGTAGCCCTCTGAACCCGCGTCCAGCGCCCCCCGTGGGCGCTTTTTTTTGTACCCCTCCTCGGCAGCCGACCCGCACCCCTCACCCCAGGAGGCGGTGCCACGGTCAGCTCGGCGGGTGAAGGCCCGTTTTCATTCCAGCTCGATCGGCACCGGCTGACAGGCCGGCAGGCGGAAGGCGCGCAGTTCCCGGCGGCGCAGATCGGCGATCAGGTAGGGCACCGGGTAGCTCGCCAGCCGGGTGTCGGTCGGACTGGGCCAGGACGGGCCACGCGGGTGGCTGTGGTACAGCGCCACCAGCGTCTGGCCGTCGGCGGTCATGGCCCGCAGGGCCCGCAGGAGGTGACCGGGGTCGGCCAGATACTCGTGCTCGGGGCGGGCCGAGATGTTGCCCAGCGGATACAGCGCCGTGACCTGGGCGAGGTCTCCGGTCTGCCGGCCGCCCAGCACGCCCACGCACTCGCGCGGGGCCTCGCGCGCGGCGTGCGCCCAGAGCGCGTCGGCGAGGGTCGCGGGCAGGATCAGGGTCACCCCTGCAGTATGAGGCCGCCGGGCGTCAGGGGCACTGCTGAAATGCCGTGCTGGCCGCTGATTGAGATGCGTCTGTCAGGCGCCGTGGGGTACACTGCCGGGCATGGCGAAGGCTCGTGCGAAAAGCGCTCCTCCGGTCGGCCGCTTCGATGGTGAGGCGCTGGGACTGGTTCTGTTCGCGTTGGGCATTTTCCTGGCCGTGACGTTGCTGCTCGAACAGGGGGAATCGACCGCGGGCACGGCCGGCTTCATGGGCCAGAGCCGTGGCCTGCTGCTGCTCTGGCTGGGCTGGGGCGCGTACCTGCTGCCCATCGTGCCGGTGGCCTACGGGGTGCTGGTGTTCCTGGGCCGCGACCTGCGGAACCTGACCCGGCGCGTGCTGGGCGGAGCGGTGGTCGTGCTCTCGGTGCTGGCGCTGCAGGAGACCCTGCAGCCCGGCGAGTCCGGACGGCTGGCCGAGCTGGCGATGACGCCGCTGTTCCGGGCGCTGAGCTACCTGGCCGCGCTGCTGCCGCTGGTGACCCTGACCCTGGGCCTGGAGCTGATGTTGCGGTACTCGCCCTTCGCGCTGCTCAAGACCGTCTTCCGCCGCGTGAGCGTGCTGCTGGGCGGGGCGTCGGCCGGGGTACAGGGCGCCATCGAGGCCCGGCAGGAGGGGCGGGAGGCGGCCCGACTGCGCTCGGACGCCCGCCAGCAGCTGGCCGCGCAGGCCCGCGACCTGGAGACGCTGCGGCGCCTGTACCCGCAGGCCAAGGAGCTGAAATCCCAGCAGGACGAGATCCGCACCGCCCAGCGCGGGCTGCGGGCGCTGGACGAGACCGGGCTCAAGCACCTGGAGAGGGATCAGGCGGCCTGGCGGGAGGTCAGCAAGACCTTCGTGAACAACGCCGCCCGCGACCTGCGCGAGGACGTGACCCGCGAGGCGCCGGACGCCGGGGCCACGGTGGAGACGATCGCGAACGAGGTGCGGGCCGGGCGCCACGAGCTGTGCGCCGAGTTGCCCAGCACCCTGGCGAGCGGGGCGCTGGAACGCCTGCGCCGCTCGATGGTGATGGAAGTGCAGCGGCTGGCCCAGCGGGCGGGGCGCCTGGAACGCGAGCGCAAGGCCGCCGAGAAGGCGCTGGCCAGGGCGGACACGGCCATCCTGGCCCGCGAGTGGGCGGCCCACAAGGAGCGCGTGGGCGCGTGGCGGCTGTTCTCCGAGGACTTCTCGCGCTGGCAGGCACGCGCCGGGGCCTACGCGGGCTGGCCCGAGCTGAGCGCCGCCTTCGACCGCGCCCCGACCGAGGTGGCCGGCATGCTGGCCGAGGCGATCACCGCCGATCCGGACGGCACCCTGGCCGATCCGGGGGAATGGCGCGCGCGGCTGGCCCAGGCGCAGGAGGAGGCGCGGCGCCGCGCCGAGGCCATGAGCACCCGCAGCGAGTCGGTGCCCCCGACCCTGGACATCGATTTCACCGGGGGCCTGACCGCTGGGAGCCCACCGCATCGGGCTGAGGCTCCGGCGTTTCCGCCACCCCCGGCCCATGCGCTTATACATGGCAGCCGGGAACCGGTCAACCTGTCCGCACCGGGGGCTCCAGGGCTGAATGCCGCCCTCTGGGACGAGGCGGACGCCGAGCCCCTGCCGACGTCCGCCCTGAGCGCCCATGCAGGCACGTCGCCCGACCCCTTCAGCGGCTGGGACGACGACGACCTGCCCTTTGGGCCCGCGCAGGAGCAGTCGGCGCGGCCACCCGCCCGGCCCCTGGCCGCAGTGCCTCCCCGCCCGGCCGAGCCGCTGCTGGGCGGGGGCGGCGTGCAGGCCACCGCCACCCGCGCCGCCGCGAGCGCCCCCTGGGAAGACTCGGACGAACGCGGCCGGGTCGAGCCACGCCCGGTGGTGGGCGCCCTGCCTCTGGCGCTGCCGGGCTACGACCTGCTCGATCCGGTGCCGCTGGCCGCGGTGAACACGGCCCAGCTCGACGCCGCCGCCCGGCAGCGCGCCGGTCTGATCGACGAGACCCTGCGGCATTTCAACCTGCAGGCGAAGGTCGTGGACTACGCGCGCGGCCCCACCGTGACCCGCTACGAGATCGAGCCGGCGCCCGGCGAGAAGATCAGCCGCATCGCCAGCCTCAGCAACGACCTCGCCCGCGCCCTGGCGGTGGGCGGCGTGCGGGTGGAGGCGCCGGTACCGGGCAAGAGCGTGATCGGCCTGGAGGTTCCCAACACCGAGCGCGAGCCCGTGACCTTCCATCAGGCGGCGGCGGCGCCGGGCTTCCGGAACACGCGCGCCAAACTGCCGGTCATCCTGGGCAAGAGCATCGACGGCGAGCTGATGGTCGGCGACCTCGCCAAGATGCCGCACCTGCTGGTGGCGGGCTCGACCGGCTCGGGCAAGTCGGTGTGCGTGAATACCCTGATCACCTCACTGCTGTTCAAGTACCTGCCCACCGAACTGCGCTTCCTGATGATCGACCCCAAGATGGTCGAGCTGACCCCCTACGACGGCATCCCGCATCTGGTTCGCAGCGTGGTGACCAATCCGGTGGACGCGGCGGGCGTGCTGCTGGGCGCGGTGGCCCACATGGAGCGGCGCTACAAGATGATGAGCCAGGTGGGCGCCAAGAACCTGGAGCAGTTCAACGCCAAGATGCGCCAGACCGGCGAGACCGAGCTGCCGCACCTGGTCATCATCATCGACGAGCTGGCCGACCTGATGATCACCTCGCCCAAGGAGGTCGAGTCCGCGATCATGCGCCTCGCGCAGATGGCCCGCGCCACCGGGATGCACCTGATCCTGGCGACCCAGCGGCCCTCCGTGGACATCCTGACCAGCCTGATCAAGGTGAACGTGCCGGCCCGCATCGCCTTCGCGGTGAGCTCCAGCCACGACTCGCGCACGATCCTGGACGCCATGGGCGCCGAGCGACTGACCGGCATGGGCGACATGCTGTTCTACCAGCCGGGACTGATCAAACCGCTGAGGCTCCAGGGCCCCTACATCAGCGAGCTGGAGTCGGTGCGGATCAGCGACGAACTGCGCCGGCAGGTGTTCGAGGACGTGTTCGTGGAGACCTACGGCGCGGATTTCGACGGTGGGATTGAGGCCAGCGGCCCGACCACCGACCGCTCGAACATGGATTTCAGCGACCCCCTGCTGCGGCAGGCCGCGCAGATCTGCATCGAGGAAGGGCAGGGCAGCGTCTCCAGACTGCAGCGCCGGCTCTCGGTGGGCCACGCCCGCGCCGGCAAGCTGATGGACATGCTGGAATCCATGGGCATCGTCAGCAAGCACCAGGGCAGCAAGCCCCGCGACATCCTGATCACGGAAGCCGACCTGAGCGAGTATTTCGGGCGCTGAGCGGACAGGGACGAATCTGGAGCCCGGATCAGATCAGGGCCTCGGGGCTGCACCGACCATCCAGACATGGGTTGCCGGGATACCAATCGCGGCAAAGGATATCGGAATTCGTGAAGTTCCGATGGGAACAACATTTTCCCCAACGTTCCGCCGTCGGCTGCCGGATGGCGTGGTGGATGCATACGGCGAGCCTAGGTCGGCTCATCCAAGCATGAGCGGAATATGAGAATAGCACCAAAGCGTGCGTCGAATTCATTTAGATGACCTGACCAGATGCTCTCTCAGGTTGCATTCTCATGCGTTCTGGGGAAGATTGAGTCTCGGACAATTGGCAATCCAGTTCCTTTCAGAGGTGATTCGATGAAGAAGCAGACCAGCTTTATCACGCTCGGCTTGATGCTTGCGACCCCGGCCTTCGCCGGTGGTGGCGGCGCCCCTGCCGCCCCCGCACCCGCCGGAGCCTGCAAGACCATCGCGCAGATCGTCGCCGGTGATCCCAACTTCTCCACCCTGGCCACCGCCCTGAACGCGGCCGGCCTGACCCAGACGCTGCAGAGCGGCCAGTACACGGTGTTCGCGCCGACCAACGCGGCCTTCGCCAAGCTGCCCAGCGACACGCTGGCGGCCGCCCTGAACGACACCGAACTGCTCAAGACCATCCTGCTGTACCACGTGGTTCCCGGCAAGGTCAGCGCCGCCCAGGTCAAGACCTCGACCTCCGTGAACACCGTGCAGGGCTCCGGCATTCTGGTGACCGTCAACGGCGCCATGGTCATGCTGGACAACGCCCGGGTGACCAAGGCCGATGTCGCGGCCTGTAACGGTGTCGTCCACGTGATCGACACGGTGCTGATGCCCGCCATGGAAGCCGCGGCGCCCGCCACCGAGGCTGCGCCCGCTGCCGAGGCCCCCGCGGCCGAAGCGCCGGCCGCTGAAGCTCCTGCTGCAGAAGCGCCCGCTGCCGAAGCCCCGGCTGCTGAGGCCCCTGCTGCAGAAGCGCCGGCGGCCGAGGCCCCCGCCGCCGAAGCCGCTCCGGCGGCCAGTGCGCCCCCCGCCGCCGACTTCATGGCGATCCCGGCCCTGCCCCTGAGCGGCGCCACGACGACCACAACCACCACCGATACCTCCACCACGACCACCACCGACACGGCGGCCACGACCACCGAGGCGGCTCCCGCGGCAGATACGGCCACGACCACCACGGACACGACGACGGCCACGACCGAAACGACGACCACCGAGGCGGCCCCCGCAGCAGACACGGCCGAAATAGCGTCGAACACGCTGTACGACGTCATCCTGAACGACGACCGCTTCTCGACGCTGCGTGACCTGCTGAGCGACGCCGGCCTGACCGACGTGCTGATGAGCAACGAGTACACGGTGTTCGCGCCAACCAACGCCGCCTTCGAGGCGGTCGACCCCGATACGCTGGCCCTGATCGCCAGCGATCCCGAGACCCTCAAGAAGGTGTTGCTGTACCACGTGGTCACGGGCAAGCAGACGGCCGAGCAGATCGGCGCCGTGGCCCAGCTGGCCAGCGCCGAGGGCGGCAGCCTGGATCTCAAGCTCGACGGCACCACCCAGACGGTGGGCGGCGCCAAGGTCGACGGCGCCGCCGTGGAAGCCAGCAACGGCAACATCTTCGTGATCGACAAGGTGCTGCTGCCCCCCAACCTGGTGCTCCCCGCCCCTCCCGCCGCGGCTGAGCCGGCCGCCGCCGCTCCGGCAGCGACCGCTCCGGCTGCGACGCCGGCGGCCACCACCCCCGCGGCCACCACGACCACCACCACGACGGCCACGGTGACCACCACGCCGGCAGCCGCCACCCTGGTCGAGCTGCTGCAGGGCCAGCCGCAGTTCAGCACCCTGGTCAGCCTGATCACCAAGGCCGGTCTGGTCGATACCCTGCTCAAGGGTGACTACACCGTGTTCGCGCCCACCAACGACGCCTTCGCCAAGGTGCCCCAGGCGACCCTGGACGCCCTGAACGCCGATCCGGCCAAGCTCAAGCAGGTGCTGCTGTTCCACGTGGTCAGCGGCAAGGTCGTCGACGACGGCCTGAAAGTGGCCCAGCTCCGCAGCGCCGAGGGCAGCTCCATCGATCTGCAGGCCGACGGCACGAGCTACAAGGCGGGCGTGCTCTCCGGCACCACCCTGACCGGCGGCAAGCTGGCGAACACCACCCCCCTGACCGCAGGCAACAGCGTGGTGTACACCCTGGACACCGTGCTGATCCCCCCGACCCTGAAGTAAGCTTCCTCGTCCCAGACCCGCCCAGCATCTATGGGCGGGTCTGTTGCTGTGCTGGGGGAGGCGGCTGGAGGGCTGTGAGCTCTGAGCTCTGGGCTATGAGCTCAGGGCTGGTGGTGCTCATAGCTCAGAGCTCAGAGCCCTGTGGGAAGGGGCGTGATACCGAGCCAGCCCCGTGAGAGCAGCCGTGCCCAGAAGTCCCTCAGGACGAACGCGGCTGGGCAGCTTCAGCGGGCCGGTTCGCGGGCGATCGGGAGCACGGAGCGCAGAAACGTCTCCCAGGTGGAGACCGTGCGGGGCAGTCCCTGTTCCTCCGTCCAGAGCCAGTACGGCGTGTACAGGCTCCGCGCCGTGATGACCTCCTGACGGAAGATCTCGGCGCTCAGGCCGGTCGAGAGCAGGCCACTGGACGCGAAGCGCGCGAGCACGGCCGACCGCTCGTAGGGGACGGCGCGGAAGTCCGGCTGCCAGACGCCGGGCGTGCCCGTGAGCAGCAGGTACTGGGCGCGTGGATCGCCGTTGGCGGGCGACCCGACGGAGCCGGTATTCAGCACCAGCGTGCCCGCGGTTCGGGCCTGGGCCGGTCGGTGGATGTGCGAGCCGACCAGCACGCTGTATTCGGCCCCGTCCGGCCCCTGGCGCAGTTGCCCGATGCGCTCGGCGGGGGTACGTTCGCTGATGCCCTCGCGGTAGTCGTCGGTCGTGCCGTGCGCGATCAGTACAGTGGGCAGCCCCGGCTCGCCGAGGCTCAGGGTCATGGGCCAGGCGGCGGGCACGTCGAGCAGCCCGGCCCTCTCCAGCTGCGCCGTGCTCCAGGCGGTGGCGCCCCAGAACGGATCGGCGAACCAGTCGGCGGGAAGGGCCGGGCTGCGGGCCTGCCAGAGCCTCAGCAGGTCGTCGTGGTTGCCCAGGGTGAAGGACACCGCCGGAAGCTGGAGCAGGCGTTCCAGAGCTGCCACGGAGTCCGGGCCACGGTTTACCACGTCGCCGTTGACGATCAGGCGTTCGGCGCCCTGCGAGCGCGCGTCGCCCAGTACCGCGTCCAGTGCGTCCAGGTTGCCGTGAATGTCCGCAATGATCGCCAGCCGCATCGCCGGGCATTCTAGGGCGCCCAGTCAGAGCAGACCGTCGCCGCGGCTCCTCACTTCGGGCGGGTGGGGTCTGCAAGGCGTCTCCCCTTCCCCGCTCACCCGGCGTCTGTCCATTGGCCGGACACCACCACAGATCCGGCCATCTCGCGTCAGTCCTTGGGTTCTCGGTGTCTGGTGTGGTGTCTGCTGTGCAGCCTTCCGAGGCCTGTCGGGTCGGAGACCGCTCAGTTCCTGAAGATGACCTCCTCGCGGTTGAACGAGCGCAGGGCCAGCGCGCCCAGCAGGGCGGCCCCCACCAGATTCGCCAGGATCGCGGGCAGGATGTGCGGCGGCGCCACCACCCCGCGCACGAGTTCCAGGATGGACAGCATGGCCCCGAACAGCGGCACCAGATAGATGCCCGCGCTGAGGCTCAGGAAGTCGCTGAACTGCAGCATCACGGCCGGCAGCACGATCGCCAGCGACAACGGCGCGATGTAGGTCTGCGCCTCCTTGAACGAGCGGGCGTAGATGCCCACGGCGATCAGCAGGGCGCTGATCAGCAGGGCGGCGCTCAGGGCCAGCCCCAGCAGCGCCAGGGTGCCGCCCAGGGTCAGGGTCAGCTGGCCCCCCAGAGCCTGGGTAATGTCACTGCTCGGGCCGCTGCGCCCGGTGGTCAGGCGGGCGACCAGGAGCCCGCTCAGCACGAAGCCCAGCACGCTGAAACTGGCGCTGGTCAGGGCGGTGAGGGTGGTCGCCAGCAGCTTGCCGGCCACGACCTCACTGCGGCGCACCGGCGACACCAGCAGGCTCTCCAGGGTGCCGCGTTCCTTTTCCCCGGCGGTGGCATCCACGGCGGTGGCCATCGCGCCGCTCAGGATGAACTGCAGCATCAGCATGGGGATCAGGAAGGCCAGCTGTCCGCTGCGCTGCTCCTGGGGCGGACTGGCGTCGACCGGGGCCACGGTGACCGGCGTGAGCGCCTGCTCGCCCAGGCCCAGGGTCTTCAGGCGGGCCAGGGTCAGCGTGCGGTTGTAGGTGTCGACCACGTCCCGCACCTTGCTGTAGGCCCCGGTCTGGGTTCGCATGTTGTTCAGCTTGGCGTAGACCTCCAGGCGGCCACGGCCCTGGCCCGCCTCGGTGGGAATCGCGGCGGTGGCCTGCACGGCGGCCTCGACCTCGCCAGACTGCACCGCCCGGCGCGCGTCCGTCACGGCCACGAGTTGCAGGCCCGCCCGCACCAGGGTGCCGTCCGGCAGGGTTTCGTCGCGGGTCAGGGCGCTCCTCAGGGTCTGCGGCAGGGTGCCGACCACCCCGAGTTTCTGCCGCTCCTGCTGCTGCCCCCCGATGAACCCCCCGAGCATCAGCGGCAGGCCCAGGGTGAACAGCGGGATCAGGATCATCGGCATCAGCACCGTGGCGGCGACCGTCCGGCGATCGCGCAGGGTGGAGAGCAGGTCGCGCGCCGCGATCCGCCAGACCATATTCCAGCGCAGCCAGCCAGAGGGCCGCCCAGGCCGCGCCTCAGACCGCACGCGGCCCTCCTCTCTGGCTCTGGCCTTTCTGGATCGGGCCGTCCCCGACCGGGCCTCCCCGGATCAGGGTGAAGAAGGCCCGTTCCAGGCTGGGCTCGCCCGTGTCGGCCAGGATGTCCGGAATGCGGCCCACAGTGCGGAGCTGCCCCTCGTGCAGGATCGCCACGCGGTCACAGACTTCCTCGGCCTCGCTCATCACGTGGGTGGAGTAGAGGGTCAGGCGGCCGGGCGCCCGCGTGGCGTGCACGAAGTCCAGCAGCGTCCGGCGGGCGAAGATGTCCAGGCCGCTGGCCGCCTCGTCAAGGATAAGCACCGCCGGGTCGTGGATCACCGAGCGGGCGATCACGACCTTCTGCTTCATGCCCGAACTGTATTCGCCGGCCCGCACGTCCAGGGTGCGGCCCAGCTCCAGCCGCTCGTCGAGCTCGGCGATCCGCGCCTCGGTCTGCGCCTGGGTCAGGCCGTAGAGGCCGGCGAAGGAGCGCAGCACCTCCCGGCCGGTCAGGCGCGCGGGCAGACCCATGCCGCCGTTGACCACACCCACGATGCGGCGCACGGCCTCGGGCTCGCGTAGGACGTCGAGCCCGTTGACCCTGACGGTGCCGGAGGTGGGGAGCAGCAGGGTGGCCAGGATTCTGAGCAGCGTGGTCTTGCCGGCGCCGTTTGGGCCGAGGAGGCCGAAGACCTCGCCCTCCGGGGCCTGGAGGCTCACCCCGCGCAGGGCCTGGAATGAGCCGTAGGTCTTGGTGATGTTCTGGATCTCAAGCATGTCGCTCCGGGAGGGTCATGGGACAGGAAGGGGGAAGGGGGGGCGGGCGTGGGCTGGGAGGCCGGGGACGGGCCCGCAGTCTCCCCCGGTACGGGGAATAAGAGACCAGAGTTGCAATCGTCCATTTCGACAGCCACAGGGGCGGCTCTCAGGGAGGCCCCGGGGGCGGCCCTTCATATCTGTCCTTCCCAGAGGGACAGGGCAGCCCAGCTATACAATGCGGCTACCTCCTGAGTGCCGATAGACACGGCATTCACCCCGGTAGGGACGGTAAAACCCTAAATGTCAACACCCCCGCGGCTCATCCAAAATGAGAAAAAACCTGAATATAATAGGAAAGTTGCACCGAAGGGTGCACTTGTACCCGGTCAAGCGAACACCCCCCGCACTGCGTCTCGCCTGACACCCCCCTCAACCTGCGGAGCTGCCACCAAGCCTGACGGAGCCGCAGTCCATCACCGGAGGAGTTTGCATGTTCAATCCCCCCACCCTCGAAGATCTGCAGGAAACCCGCCGCGCCAACGAAAAGCTGGTGCTCAAGGCCCTGGACAGCAAGCCCGAATGGGTCGAAACCGAACTCGCCAAGACCACCAGCCTGGCCCTCTCGCACCTGCGCGCCGCGCTGGCCAGCCTGCTCGACCAGGGCCGCGTGCGCCGCCTGCCCGGCACCGGCACCCGCGCCGTGTACGGTCTGGCCGACCCCGGTCTGGCCGACGTGCCCGCCACCCCGCTGACCAGCGACGCCAAGAAGGTGCGCGACTACCTCGAGGGCCGCGCCGACAGCGCCCTGTACATGAGCGACCAGCTCCGCATGACCCGTGAAGACGTCATGACGGCCCTGAGCCTGCTCAACGCGCACGGCATGATCACCTGCACCTTCGTGGGCAGCCTGGTCATCTTCCGGTTGAAAGAAACCCAGGCGCTGGGCCAGGAACAGGCCGCGCCCGAGAAGATCGCCACCCGCAAGAAGCAGGTCGCCTAAGCTTCAGCCGGCCTCCGGGGCCTCTCCGGAGGCCCTTTTTTCATGCCGGCAGACGGTCGTGCTTGGCCACTTCGCGCCCGCCGACGCCCTGACCGTGCCTTCACACCCCGTTTGATATGCTGCGCCGCATGAAGCTGGTTCTCGCGGTCATTCAGGATGCAGACGCCTCGGCACTGATGCGCGTGTTGTCCGAACAGGCCTTCGAAGTGACGAAACTCGCCAGCACGGGCGGCTTCCTGCGTGAAGGCAACACCACCCTGATGATCGGCGTGAGTGACGAGCGCATGGAGGATCTCAAGCGCCTGGTGCGCCAGACCTGCCGCACGCGTACCCGGCTGGTCGCCCCCAGCGTGCCCATGGGCGAGCAGAACGAGAGTCTGGTCAGCGACCCGGTGGAGGTGCCGGTGGGCGGCGCCGTGATGTTCGTGATGGGCGTGCAGGAATTCGTCAAGGTCTGAAGCTCGAAGTGAGCCCTGGCGCCGCCGGTTCCCCCCGGAGCTGCGCGGCGCTGCTGTAGAGCGGATACACAGCGCTCCACGTGACAGAGCCTCGCGACCGCCTCGTAAGCATCACGGTTACCCCTGAGCCAATGGGGTTGAGGCACAAGCCCGCCTGGTGAATCGTCAGACCCGACCTCACGGCTCCAAAGCCACGTGGAGGAAGGTCAGCAGGCGCTCGTGGCAACCGACGGCCAGCACCCCGGTTCATCTGCACCAGCACAGGATGGACAGGGGCAACGGTCAACCCAGGCAGCGTGGAGCCTGACGTGCGGCTCAGGATGCCACTCAGGCTCGGGTGGCGCCGGCTCTGCCCATCTGCCACTGCTTATCGCCCACCGACCTCCACCCGATCCACACAGCCTCCAGGCCATGGTTTTGCGGGTGACATGACGCTCGGGCGGTCCGCCTGACCCCGGAGCCTCCCTGCTTCCCTACTTCGTGTCGTACCAGTTGGGCCCCACGCCGACCTCGACGGCCAGCGGCACCTTGAGCTGGGCGGCACCCTCCATCAGTTCGCGGGTAATGGCCGCCACCTGATCCGCCCGGTCTTCGGGGGCCTCGATCAGCAGTTCGTCGTGTACCTGCAGCAGCAGCCGGGCGCCCAGGGCGTCCAGCTCACGGTCGAGCCGGATCATGGCGAGCTTGATGATGTCGGCCGCCGTGCCCTGGATGGGCATGTTGTAGGCCAGCCGCTCGCCGGCCTCGCGCAGCGTGCGGTTCGTGGCGACCAGTTCGGGCACGTAGCGGCGCCGGCCATACAGGGTCTCCACGTAGCCGTGCGTGCGGCCGAATTCCAGCGTGCGGTCGATGTAGCCCCGGATGCCCGGATAGGTGCTGAAGTACACCTCGATGAAGCCGGCCGCGTCGGCGTAGGGAATGCCCAGGTCGTTCGAGAGGCGGTGGGCGCTCATGCCGTAGAGCACGCCGAAGTTGACCGTCTTGGCGGCGCGGCGCTGGTTGGGCGTGATGGTCGCCTCGTCCAGGCCCAGCACCTGCGCGGCGGTGCGGCGGTGGATGTCGGCGCCCTCGGTGAAGGCCTGCTGCATGAGCGGATCGTCGGCGATGTGGGCCAGGAGCCGCAGCTCGATCTGCGAATAGTCCGCGCTGATCAGACAGAAGCCCTCGTCGGCGATGAAGCCCTTGCGGATCTCGCGGCCCTGCTCGGAGCGGATGGGGATGTTCTGCAGGTTCGGGTTCAGCGAACTCAGGCGGCCGGTGGCGGCGGTGGTCTGGTTAAAAGTGGTGTGCAGCCGCCCGGTGCGCCGGTTCACGAGGTTCGGCATCGGCTCCAGGTACGTGCCGCGCAGCTTTTCCAGCTCGCGGTATTCCAGCAGCGCGGGGATGATGGGGTGTTCGTCGCGCAGCGGCTCCAGGGCGGCCACGGCGGTCGAGCGCTTGCCGGTCAGTTTGGTCTTCTTGCCGCTGGCCAGCCCCAGTTCGTCGTAGAGCACGGCTTCGAGCTGATCGCGGCTGCGGATCTGGAACTCGCGGCCCGCCAGCGAGTGGATCTGGGCCTCCAGGGTTCGGATCCGCACGCCCATCTGCGCGGCCAGGGTCTGGATGTACTCGGTATCCAGCCGGACACCCCGCACCTCCATGCGCGAGAGCACCTTCGCCAGCGGGCGCTCCATATCGTCGTAGAGCGTGCGGCGCGCCTCGTCGAGCTGCCCTGGCAGCACCCGCAGCAGCTCCGCCGTGATCGCCGCCCGGCCCGCCGCGTCGGCCGGCCAGGGCAGGCGCAGGTAGCGCTCGCAGGCGGTCGCCATGGTGGTGTTCGTGGGGTCGAGCAGGTACGCCATCAGCAGGGGGTCGTCGCCGGGCTCGACCACCGTGCCGCGCACGCTGAGGTGGGCCGAGAGCGCTTTGGCCCCCGCCGCCCGCACCTCGCGCTGCCCGATGAACTCGGCGTCGTCCACGGTGGCGGGGAACTGGCCGCGCAGCTTCGCGGTGGCCCTGTCCTGCTCCTTGCGGGCCTTCTCGGCCGCCTTCTGCTGGGCCTTGTTGGGCGGATCGGCGCCCAGTTCCTCACCAAACAACCCCACCGGCCGCGCCGCCTCGACCGCCCGCTGCCACTCGTCGGGCTCCTGGGTCGGGGCACTCCGAACCACGGCCACCCCGTCCTCCAGCTCATAGGTGGCGGCGCCCAGCAGCGCGGCCGTCAGGTCGTCCTCGCGCGACAGGACATAGCCCCAGACCACGTCCTGACCGGGAGTCCGCCAGGGCCGCACCTCGGGCGCCTCCAGCGGCTCGCCCCCCTCCTGCGCCGGGCGATCCGCCGCGGGGGCCGAGCGCTCGCCCGCGTCCAGCACGGCGTCGGGCAGGGCCGACTCCTGGCCGTCCAGGCCGGCCACGTCGCGCTTGACCGAGTGCAGGTCGAGTTCGCTGAGCAGTTCCTCCAGCCGCGCCGGATCGCCGGGCAGCCGGCCCCGGCCCAGGTCGACCTGCAGCGGCAGGTCGGTGACCATGCACGAGAGCTGGTGGCTGAACTGGACGGCTTCTTCCGAATCGAGCAGCTTCTGTCGGGTGCCGTCGGGCTTCAGGGTGCCGGCCCGCGCCGCCTCGTAGACGCCCTCCAGCGTGCCGTATTCCTGCAGCAGCTTGGCCGCCGTCTTGGGGCCAATGCCCTTGGCGCCGGGGATGTTGTCGCTGGCGTCGCCCGTCAGGGCGCGGTAGTCCACCCACTGGCGCACGGTCACGCCGTATTTCTCCAGCACCTCGGCCGGGCCCATCAGCTTGAAGTCGTTGGTGATGACCTTGACGTGGTCATCGAGGAGCTGATAGGCGTCGCGGTCGCTGGTCACGATCCGCACCTGCATGCCGGTGCCCTCGGCCATGCGGGTCAGCGTGGCGATCACGTCGTCGGCCTCGTAGCCGGGTTCCTCCAGGCGCGGCAGCCCCAGCGCGTCCACGATCTCGCGGATGCGGTTGATCTGCTTCGGCAGGTCGGCGGGCGTGTCGGCGCGGCCGGACTTGTAGCCGTCGAACTGCACGTGCCGGAAAGTCTTGACCGGCGGGTCGAAGACCACGATCACCTGATTGCTGCGCTGGCGCACCAGCCGCAGCGTGAGGCGCAGGAAGCCCAGGATGGCGTTGGTCGGCTCACCGGAGCGGCTGGTGAGCGGCGGCAGCGCGAAATAGGAGCGGAAGGCCAGCGCGTGCCCGTCAATCAGCACCAGCGTGTCGGGAGAGCCGGAGGTCATGCCAACGATTCTACTGTGGGCGTAATGCTCCGGAGGCGCCGCTGATCTGGGCCAGCCCCGCCGTTCAGCTCCCGAGCTGTCCCCGCTGCTCGACCAGCCCCGCCAGCGTGCGCGCGATCTCGTGGATCTCGGCGCTGTCCTGGCCCTCGACCATCACGCGGATCAGGTTCTCGGTGCCGCTGGGGCGCAGGTTCACGCGGCCCCGCCCGGAGAGCCGCGCCTCGGCCTCGGCCACGGCCGACAGCACCACCTCGTCGCGGGCGATGGCCTTCTTGTCGCCCACCCTGACGTTCACCAGGGTCTGCGGGAACATCACCAGGTCGTCGTGCAGGGAATCCAGCGAGGTGTTCAGCCGCCGCATGCTCGCCAGGGTCAGCAGCGCCGTGAGCACGCCGTCGCCGGTCGGGGAGATGTCGAGGAACAACACGTGTCCGCTCTGCTCGCCGCCCAGATGCAGGCCCTGGCCGTGCAGCCGCTCGTGGACATAGCGGTCGCCCACCGCCGTACGCTCCAGCGCGATGCCCGCTTCCCGGAGCCGCACCTCCAGCGCCATGTTCGCCATGATCGTCGTGACCACCGACTTCTCGCCGCGTGCGCGGGCGTTCAGGAGCAGCATGTGGTCGCCGTGCACCACGTTCCCCCGCGAATCCACGAACAGGGCTCGGTCGGCGTCGCCGTCGAAGCCGATTCCCAGGTCGTAGGGGCCCTCCCGCACGATGCGCTGCAGGTGATCGAGGTGCGTGGAGCCGCAGCCCCGGTTGATGTTGCGGCCGTCGGGCGTGGTGTACACCGCGAACACGTCGGCGCCCGCCGCCTGGAAGACCTTGGGCGCCACCCGGTAGGCCGCGCCGTTCGCGCAGTCCAGGGCGATCTTCAGGCCGCGCAGGTCGGGCGCGTGGGATCGCAGGAAATCCACGTACAGCCGCTCGGCCTCGGTGTAGTTGGTCACGCCCCCCAGGCGCACCCCGGTGACCGGCACCAGCCGCGCCACGCGGTCGAGGGCTGCTTCGATCTCCAGCTCCGTGGTGTCCGAGAGCTTCTGGCCGTCGGCGCCGAAGAACTTGATGCCGTTGTCCTCGTAGGGGTTGTGCGACGCACTGATGACTACGCCGGCCGCCGCCCCGAGGTGACGGGTCAGGTAGCTCACCCCAGGGGTAGGCAGCACGCCCACGTGGATCACGTTCACGCCCCGGCTGGTCAGCCCGGCCGCCAGGGCCGCCTCCAGCATGTCGCCGCTCTGTCGGGTGTCCTTGCCGATCACGACGCTGGCGGCGGGGTGGCGCTGCTGCAGCACCTCGCCGGCCGCCGCGCCCAGGGCCATGACCCAGCCGGCCGTGAGGGGGTGCTCGCCCGCCACGGCCCGGACACCATCGGTGCCAAAATACTTCCGCTCGCTCACTGCGCTGCTCATATGGGGCCCATCATAAGCGCCTGAGTAGGGTGTGTAACAGGCTCATGCCTGAACCGGGATCAGCCTCGTGAAATCGGGGAACCCTGGACTGCCGTCCTCCGTACCTGGGGGCATGAGTGGATTCTCGGTCGGATCGTTTTCCTTCAGTCGCAGTGGTCACCGCCGCCGGGGTGGACTGGCAGGTGGGCTCGCGGGGGGCCTGCTGGGCCACAGCCACAGCCATTCCAGCGGACACCGGGGCCGCTACGTGCAGGGCGGCCACTACCGTCAGGTGCGCCGCTCACGCGGGCCGCTGGGCTGCCTGGGCGCTTTCGTGGTGGCGGCGCTGGCCCTGGGCGGCGGCCTGCTGGGCGTGGTGACCCTGCTGGCCTGATGGGGGCTGGCCTGATGGGGGCCGGCCTGCTGGGGCTGACCTGATGGGGGCGGCCCTGCCGCGTCCCGTCGCCCTGCTCGGTGACGTCTGGGACGCCCTGCGCGGCCACGGCCCGGTGCTCGCTGCCTGGATCTGGCCGCGCGACCTGCGGGCGCTGTTTCCGGGCCCCCGCCGCGTGGTGGAAGCCTGGACAGGCGAGGGGGCGGCCTTCGCCCGCTATGCCTCGGCCCACGGCCCGCTGTTCCTGAAGTACCTGCCGGCCGGCTGGGCCGACGGGCGCGCGGCGCAGCGCCTGGCCCGCGAGAGCGCCTACCTGCGCGACCTCGCGCCGCTGTCGCCCGTGCGCCACGCACCGCACCTCCACTCGGCCGGGGGGCCCGGCGGCACGCGGGCCCATCTGCTGACCCGCGACCTGACGGACGAGACCACCGGCTGGGGCGCCTTCCAGACCGACGGGGCGCGCGAGGCCGCGCTGCTGGAGGTGGTGCGCCTACTGGCCCGGCACCACGCCTTCTGGAGCGGGCCGGGTCTGCCCCACCTGCGGGGCGACTGGGCCTGGAACCCCTCGGGAACGCTCGAACGGGCCGGGCGCATGGCGGCGCAGACCTGGAGGTATGGCCCGGCAGAGGGGGCCGTGCAGGACATCGTGCAGGCCCTGCCGAAGCTGCTCTCGCATTCCCGCGTGGTCACGCTGGCCCACGGCGACATCCATTCCGGGCAGGTGCTGTGGCCGCGCTCCGGCGAGGAGGCGGTGCTGATCGACTACGGCCAGACGCACCCATCCGTGCTGGGTGAGGATCTGGCGCACCTGCTAGCCATCCGCCTGAACGCCGCCGAACGCGCCCGACTGGGGCCGGCGCTGCGGGAGGCGTACCGGGAGGAACTGGCCGAACACGGTCTGGCGCTCACACCCTCAGCCCTGGCCGACGAGGAGCGGGCAGGGCTCGCGCTGAATGTCCTCTCGACCATCCGGCAGGCTCACCGGCAACCGGGCAGCGGCGTGATCCAGGCGCAGGAGGACGTCCTTCAGGCCTGGGCGGAGGCGGAGGTCTCCAGGCCCAGGAATGTCCGGTAGCGGCCCAGTGCCGCGTCCAGCCCCTTCCTGAGCGTCGCCGTCTCGCGCACACCCGGCACGAAGCCGACCTCGGCGCGCAGCTCGCTCCCCTCTACCCTGAGGTTCGCCCAGCCGACCGCGCGTTCGTTCTGAAAGACCGGCAGGGCGTAGTAGCCCATCGTGCGTCTGGCGGGCGGGGTGTAGGCTTCGAAGCGGTAAGCCCAGCCGTGCAGGTGCTCGAAACGCCGCCGATCCCAGACCAGTGGGTCGAAGGGGTTCACGATGCGGACGCCGCGCGGGGTGGGGGCGCCCTGCGGATCGTTGTCCAGTGTCCAGACGTAGCGCAGGCCATCCACTTTCGCACCAGCCAGTTCCTCCTTCACGGCCTGCCGGAACGCCAGACGCAGCGCCGTTCTCAGGTGCGGAAAGCCGAAGCCCGACAGCGAGGTCAGGTAGCCCAGGCTGGCCTCCGGCAGCGGGCCGTACAGCGCGGCGAGCAGATGCACGGCCGCGCGCAGCCGCTCGGGTTCGGGCAGGGGCGCAGCCCGCAGCGCCTCCAGATGCGGGGCCACGCCGTAGACCCGCACCCCGCCGGATCGCCGGGTCACGCGGGCCTCGCCCCGGTAGTGCAGGGCGTCCAGCGCGCGGGTCGTGGCGCTGCTCTGCCCTCCCCAGTAGTTGGACGCCGTGCGCCTGCCCAGCGCGGCGACCAGCTCCTTGGGGTGCAGCTCCCCGCGCTCCCGCAGCAGCGCCCGCACCTCGTCCAGCAGCTCCGGGTGCTCGCGCTCGATGCGGGTGGACTCGACCACGCGCGGGTGGAGCAGCGCCTGCACCGCCCGGGGCACGAAGCCGTAGTTGGGGATCATGTCCTCCTCGGCGTCCAGCTCCGGGTAGAGCCGCTCCAGATCGCCGGCACGGTAGCCGGGCACGCGCGCCATCAGGGTCAGGTCCTGGGCGCGCGCCGGGGCCCGGATGGGATCGGCCTGCAGGAAGCCCATGGCGTTCAGGGCCGCCTGTACCGACGGCTGACGCTCCAGGGTGCGGCGGGCGGCGGCGCGCAGGTCGGCCGGGGTGGGCGCAGGGGTCACTCCCTCAGGCTATCAACCCCATGAGGCACACAGGGAGGCGGCCCGGAACCACGTCCAGGCCGCCTTTCTCTGTTCCGCCGAAGTGCTCTGCTTCCGAGACCTGCCAGGACACCACCGGCAGATCCCTCCTTCGCCGCACTCCGGCCGCCACTTCTTCTCGCTCCGCTCGGGTGCGCCTAGAGCACACCTGAAGTCTGGCTTACTTGATCGAGCCGTTCAGCCCGTTCGGGTAGAAGCCGCCCTTGCTGGCGTTCGGCGCCAGGTAGACGATGTTCAGCACCTCGCGGGTGGTGCGGCCGTAGGCCACGCCGTTCATGTCCGCCGGGGCGATGACGGCCCTGCCCCTGGCGTCGCTCAGGCCCATGTCCTTGCCGCCGCCGACCTTGGCGCGCAGGGCGCTGATGGCGCCGACGACCTGGCCCACGTACAGTCCGGCCGCCGCCGTGACCTGACGCTGCTGGTAGAGCATGGTGCGGATGGCGCCGCCGTGGTAGGCCTCGACGGCCAGGATGCCCGCCGCCGCCTGCAGGTAGGCCGGGTTGGTGATCAGCGTGGCCGCGCCGTTGTAGGCCGTGACGCCCACGTCCTCGAAGATGAAGGCGCCGTGCAGGAAGAACAGGTCGTTGGCGTAGGGGTTGAAGCCCTTGATCGCGCCGCCCGAGGCCGCCTGACCGGCCGCGTCGAAGGCGCCGCTCAGGTCGATGACGGGCCGCATGACCGCGCCCTTGCCCAGCGCGCCGTGCAGGAACTTGACGTGCTGCAGCTCGTCCTCGGCGATGTCGTTGGCCAGCGCCTGCACGTTGCTGTCCTTGAACTGCATCCCGCGCGTCATGTCCAGGTTCTTGGGCAGCCGGATCTCGGCGCCGCCGCCGATGGCGCGCAGTTCGTTGACCCGGCCCACGGCCGCGAGGTAGAAGGCCGCTTCGAGGTATTCCAGGTTCAGGGCGAAGTTCAGCACGTCGCCGTCGATGTCCTTCTTGGGCGCGGCCAGGGCGCCCGTGCCGGCCAGCCCAAAGGCGGCGGTGCCCAGGCCGATCTTGCCCAGGAAGCCCAGCGCGGCGCGGCGGTTGAGGGTGTCGGTGGTGGCAGTCGTGGTCTGGTCGTCGATGGTCGTCATGGTCGGTCTCCTGGGAGGGGGTGCAAGGGCCCGCGGAGCACGCCGCGGGGGCGTGACCCGGTGAGGGGCTGCGGAGGATGGTCACGCCGGGCCGGTGAGGGGCTCACCCTGGGGCGTTCGTCTGACATCCAGCTATAAGCGGCGGCCGGGCGGATCGGATCACGCCTCCCCCCGAGATGAACGCCAGATGAAGCCCCAGCCTGGACGGGCCCGGCGGGTAGAGTGAACCCCATGACGTCCCAGCCCACCCTGTTCGAGCGCATCATCGCGCGGGAGATTCCCAGCGAGATCGTGTACGAGGACGACCGGTACATCGCCATCCGCGACGTCGCCCCGAAGGCGCCGATCCACCTGCTGGTCATCCCGAAGAAGGTCACGGCGCGCATCGACGAGATCACCGACGCCGCCGAACTGGGCGAGCTGTGGCTGACCGCGCTGAAGGTCGCCCGGATGCACGCCCAGGACTACCGCCTGCTGGTGAACTGCGGCGCTGGGGGCGGGCAGGTCATCTTCCACACGCACATCCACATCCTGGCCGGCTGGGAGCACGGCCCGGACTCCGATACGTGATGCCGGAAGTGGAGTTCGCGGCCGTCCTGTTCGATCTCGACGGCGTGCTGGTCGATACCGAGACCATCATCGGGGCGCTGTGGGCCGAGATCTTCGCCGAGCGCGACCTGCACCTCAGCGCGGCCGAGATCACCCGCCTGACCTCCGGGCAGCGCTTCGAGGGCGTGCTGAGAGCGCTGGAGGAGGGGCGCGGCTGGAAGGCCCCCGAGGACTTCCTGCCCATGCTCGGCGAGCGCTTCAACGGCGCCTTCTCGCACGTCCCACTGATCGAGGGCGCGGCCGAGACGCTGGGCGCGCTCCGGACGGCAGGCATCCCGTTCGCGGTGGCGAGCAACAGCGAGAAAAACCGCCTGAAGATGAAGCTGGACGGCGCCGGGCTGTCCGCGCTGGTCGGCCCCCACGCCTACGATCCCTCGTTCGTGGGCGGCCTGGGCAAACCCCACCCGGAGCTGTACCGCTACGCCGCCGCTCAACTGGGCGCCGACGTGACGCGCTGCGTGGTGATCGAGGACAGCGCGCCGGGGGCGAGTGCCGGCGTGGCCGCCGGGGCGACCGTGTGGGGCCTGCTGGCGGGCGGCCACCTGACCCACGACGGGCACCTGACCCACGATGGGCGTGAGGCCCTACAGGAGGTCGGCGTGACCCGCTTCCTGCACTCTCACGCCGAGCTTCGGGAAGCACTCGGGCTGCAGACGCTGGCCTGATCGGAAGACGCTGGCCTGATCGGACTCCGGGCCACCCACTCCGCCGCTTGACTTTAAAGTCTATATATGTCGAAATAGGACATGCCCCGCTCCCCGAATACCAGCCCGCACACCCGCGCCGTGCTGCACAGCCTGCTGGATACCTACCCCAGCCACACCTACGGCTACGACCTGAGTAAAGCTACGGAGCTTAAAAGCGGCACCCTCTACCCCATCCTGCAACGGCTGCACGAGCAGGGCTATCTGGACGCCCGGTGGGAGGACTCGCCGCATCCGGGCAAGCCGCCCCGCCACATCTACCGCCTGAGTGACGCCGGCCTGAAGCTGGCGCGCGAGCGGCACGACTCTCAGCCGGTACGCACCCTGAAAGGAGCGCTGACATGACCCCTGAAGAGTGGAAAACAGGAATTGAAAACGAGGCGGCGAGCGTGGAGGATGGAGAATGGGAGCGCGAGGCCCGCCGCAGCGGCCGTGTCCTGCATTTCCGCAGTCGAGCAAACCTGATGGCCGCAGCCACCTTGATCTATGTCGTCCTGGGTACTGTGATGACCGCTGGGTTTAATGCCTTGAGCCTCAGCACTGGCGTATCCGGGCAACCATACCTTCCAGCTTTGGCGCTCGGGGGGCTGGCCCTGCCCTGCATGATCGCCTACCAGCTGACCGAACGGAACATCAGGCCGTTCCCGGTCAGGCTGGTGCATCTGGTCTCGACACTGCTGCTGTCTCTACTGGCCAGAGTTGTGACGCTGCCGATGCCCACGAGCTGGTCGGGGGCCATTTACCTGCCAATGGATCTACTGCCCTCAATCCCTGTAGAGATAGCCTGGCCACAACTCGGATCGATGCTGCTGATCAACACTCTTGCTGTGACATTAGGCATCGGCCTGGCACACCTTTCTCGATACTGGAGTGAACCCAATCGACCGCGCCACGGGGCAAGTCACTTCTAGGCGTGATGATAGCGGGTGGCGAATTCGGCGGGTGGAACGTAGCCCAGGCTGGAATGGAGGCGTTCGCGGTTGTACAGCGTCCCGATGTAGTGGTCGATGTGCTCACGGGCGTCGTCCAGATCGACATACTCCTGCACATTGACCTCCTCGGTCTTCAGGGTCTTGTAGAAGCTTTCCATCCGGGCATTGTCGTAGGGATTGCCCGTCCTGGACATGCTTGGCGTGATGCCCATGGCTTTCAAGCGGTCAATGTACAGCCGGCTGGCGTATTGCGACCCCTGATCCGAGTGGTGCAGCAGACCAGGAGCAGGACAACGCGCTGTCAGCGCGTTGTTGAGCGCTGTAAGGGGTAGATCGACGTCCATGAACTTCGACATCGCCCAGCCCACGATCTCGCGAGTACAGCTGTCCAGCACACAGGCCAGGTACACAAAGCCGTCCTGCACGCGGACGTACGTCAAATCGGACTGCCAGACCTGATCCGGTTTGACCGCCTCGACCTGTGGGAGCAGATTCGGGAAGCGAGTCTCGCTGTGCTTGGAATCGGTGGTCGCCTGGTACCGGCGCCTGGGACGGCACAGCAGCCGACGTTCCCGCATTACGCGCAGGACACGTTTGTGGTTCGCCCGGTGTCCCCGGCGCGCCAGTTCACGAGTGACTCGCCGATACCCGTAGCCGCTCCACTTCAGCACCACGGCCTCAATCTCCTTGGCCAGCGGTTGATCGGGGTCGGCCACCTCCCGGCCCTGCTGCTCGAGGTACCAGGAGCGGCTGACATCGTGGAGCTGGCACAGTCGACGTACCGACACCTCAGGATGCGCGCTGCGCGCATCCTGGATCATTTGGTGCCGCTGGTCGAGCGGTACGTCGACAAGGACTTTTTTAAGATTGAGTTCTCCAGCGACAACTGGCCGCAGTGACGCTCCAGTTCAGCGATTCGCAGCTCAGCGCTACGATCCGTTGCGGCCCCGTCGGTGAACGCGGCCACGCCACGCGCCTCGACCTCCTTACGCCACCGGTGAATCAGACTTGGGGCGAGAGCGTGCTCGCGGCTGAGTTGAGCGGTGGTGCGCTGGCCTGAATTGATCTGGCTGACCACTTCCAGTTTGAACTCTCGGCTGTGCTGACGTCCGGGCATGCGGGCTCCTTCGCGGTGTGGTCAGCGTAACGGCTGACCAGAGCGAAGTGTCTTGCCTCGTGGCCCGGGGTCGGGGGTGCACTCCAATACCGCCGGAGGCTTGTCGTATGACCCCCGACGACTGGAGGCTGGCTATGGAGCACGAGGCGGCCCACAGCACGGACGGCCCCTGGGCGCTTGAGGCCCGTTGGACAGCGCGTCGGCTTCGGCCCTGGCCTCTGAGAGCTGAACTGACCATTCCTGCGGTGGCCCTAATGATGAACGGCATTGTCCTGACCACGCTCATGGCTGCCTGCATCCGGTCGCAAGTGTTGAGGGAATACGACCCGCTGGGGTTCTGGGTGCTGGAGCGGACGAGCTACGGCTCCCTGATCGAAATCCACTATTACGTCGTTCCGCTGATCCTGGCCGTCGTGATGGGTCTGGGAGGAGTCCGGCCGGGCGTTCTGGCTCTGATGGGCGCCGCTTCGATCATGCTGTGCAGCGCTGGGGCGTGGATGTACACCCTGTTCAACGCCCCGATGACATTTTCAACCGTTGGGGGCGAGGAATCGGTGAATCTCATGGGGTATGCGGCCCTCGGGGGCTGGTTCCGTATGCTCCTGACGGCAGTGCTGATGTGGATGGGCGCAGCAGCCTCCAGCCGCCTTCAGGCATTCCTCTTCAGGAGATCGACATGACCCCCGACGAGTGGAGGCTGGCTATGGAGCACGAGGCGGTAACCGTGCAGGACGCGGTGTGGGGCAGGGAAACACGGAACATGGCGCGAGACTGGGACCGACCTCTCGCCGATACGGGGATCGCGCTCGGCGTGGCGCTTGCACTGGCCGCCTTCTGGCTGGTCGGCCTGGTGGCCGTGTCCAGAGTCGCCTGGAAGATGGATCAGAACGTGCTCGGTGCCTGGATGAACGTCCACCCCGCCCGCTTCGACCTGCTCTTTCTGGGTACGTTGGGTCTGGCCGGTCTGCTGCTCGGCTGGCATGGGCTCCGGCCCGGACGGGTGGCGGCGGTGCTGGCCTGCCTGCCGCTGGTGCTCTGGCTGCTGAGCCTGGGCGTGCGATCAGAAGGCGTCTGGAGCGAGGCCGGTGAGTCGTTCCAGGCGTTCTCCACAGACTTCGCCGTCTATCAGCTCAGTTGGGCCAGTCTGACGTTCGCAGGCGGGACGGCAATGGCCGGTTTCCTCAGCACCTGGGCCGGCCGGCGCGCCTCTCAGGCGTGGCTGCGGGGCAAATCCAAGCCGAGCACCACTCTCCCCTCCTCAGGCCATCGGTAAATCGATCATCCCACCCGTCTCGCCGCCCTTGCCCTCCATGCGCTCGGTCACGGCCAGCCCGGTCGGGGTCTGGGCCAGCCCCCCCTCGGCGGTCTCTCGCAGGGCGGCGGGCATCATGCGGCCCACCGAGGCCATGGCGCCGAGCACCTCGTCGGGGGGAATGAAGCTCTCCAGCTGCGCCAGGGCGAGCTGAGCGGCGCTGACGGCGTGCACCGCGTAGAAGGCGTTGCGGCTCACACAGGGCACCTCGACGTAGCCGCCCACCGGATCGCACACCAGCCCGATGGTGTTCATCAGGGCCATGGAGGCGGCGTGGACGGCGGCGCGCGGGGTGCCGCCCAGCAGCTCGACCACGGCGGCGGCGGCCATCGCGGCGCTGGAGCCGATCTCGGCCTGACAGCCCCCGGCGGCGCCCGAGATGAACATGCGCCTGCTGATCGCCTTGCCGATGCCGGCCGCCAGGATCATGGGATCGACCAATCGCTCGTCGGGCAGCCCCAGGTGGTCGGCCACGCCGATCAGGGCGCCGGGGATGGTGCCCGCGCTGCCGGCGGTGGGCGCCGCGACGATCTTGCCCATGCGGGCGTTCTCCTCGTTCACGGCCATCGCGTAGGCCTGCACCCGCCTCAGCAGGGGCGCGCCCAGCACGTCCGGCGCGTCCCACAGACCCTTGGCGTTCCAGCCCACCATGCCGGTGATGCTCCTGGCGTCACTGCTCAGGCCCCGCTCGATGCTCTCGCGCATCTGCCCGATGCGCCGCAGCATCTCGGCGCGGATGTCCTGGGGGTCGAGGCCGGTCTCAGCGCAGTCCTGGGCGAGAATCCAGGCGGAGGCCGGGGAGGGGGCGTTGAGAATGTCGTCTAGGGTCATGGGCGCAACCTCGGCAGCGGAACTCTGGGGCAGTGGTCTAGACGAATAGCTTAGCGGGTCGGCCCGCCCCAGCCCTTCCTCTGTCCCACAATGCTGACCCGCGTTCCCGGCCCACCCGCCCGGGATGCGCCCGACGCCTCCCAGACTATTTCAGCGGGGTCGCCAGATCCTTGGCACTCAGCGCGGCGGGGCCGCCGGCGACCTTGTTGCGGTCGAGGAGGAACGCCACGACGTCCAGATACTGCTGCTCGCTGAGGGTGCCCGGCGCGTTCATGGGCATGGCTTTGGACACCAGCCCGTGCAGCTCGCCGGCCGTCGTCCACTTGGAGATAAAGTCCGTGCCCAGCAGCTCAGGCGCGCGCCCGCCCTGCAGGGTCGCTCCGTGGCAGCCCTGACAGCTGCTGGCGAACACCGCCGCGCCCGCCTGCACCTGGGTGGCGCGCGGGGTGGCGGCCGCCGCCTTCACGGCCGGCTGGGTCAAGCTGGCGCGGGTCAGGCCGGTCTTGGGGAGGGCCACGCCGTTGCGGTCGAACAGGAACGCCACCACGTCCAGATACTGCTGGGGCTTCAGGCTGGCGGGCGCGTTCTTGGGCATGGTCTTGGAGACCTTGGTGTGCAGGTCGGCGAGCGTGTGCGTGCCGCCCGCGTATTTCGCCAGCAGGCCCGCGCCCAGCAGCGCCGGGCCACGGACACCCTGCAGCTTGTCGCCGTGGCAGCCCTGGCAGCTTTTCGCGTAGACCGCGGCGCCGGATTTGACCTGGGTGGCCAGCGGATCAGCCGCCGCCGATGTGGCGGGCGTCGCCAGGGCCACAAGGAACACGCCCCCCAGCCCCACGCCCAGAAGACCGCCGGCCAGCGCGTTGTTCGTCAGAGTTCGCATGTCCAACCTGCCTTTGGCGGCAGGCCTGGGCACGCCGCCCTGATGGAAGATGACTCCAGGCTACTCCCCTCGCCGTGCCCGCCGGAACGGACTTAGGTCGGAGCGCCGTCTGGCGTCGAGGGTTCGCGGGCCACCCGCAGCAGCTCGCCGCTCCGCACCATCTCCACGATCCGCAGCAGATCGGGGCGGTAGTAACGGTCGCTGGTCATGTTGGGAATCCGGGCGCGGATGTGCTCCCAGGCCGCCTGCACGCCCCGCCCGGCGCGCAGCTGCTGGAAGTCGAGCGCCTGGGCCGCGCACATCAGCTCGATCCCGACGACGTTCTGTACGTTCTCCAGGATGGCCCGCAGCTGGCGTGCGCCGTGGGCGCCCATGGAGACGTGATCCTCCTGGTTGGCGCTGGTGGGAATGGTGTCCACGCTGGCCGGGTGCGCCAGCACCTTGTTCTCGCTGACCAGCGCGGCGGCGGTGTACTGCGCGATCATGAAGCCGCTGTTCAGGCCACCCTGCGGCGCCAGGAAGCCCGGCAGGCCGGACAGGGCGGGGTTCAGGAGCTGCTCGCAGCGGCGCTCCGAGATGCTGCCCAGCTCCGCCACCGCCACCTTGAGCGCGTCGATGGTCACGGCGAGCGGCTGCCCGTGGAAGTTCCCGCCGGACACGACGTCCCCAGTGTCCGGGAAGATCAGGGGGTTGTCGGTCACGGAGGCGAACTCGACCGCCAGCACCCGCGCGGCGTGCTCCAGCGCGTCATGGCTGGCCCCGTGCACCTGGGGCGCGGCCCGCAGCGAGTAGGCATCCTGCACCTTGCCGTCTCCGACGAGGTGCGACGGGGCGATCTGCGAGTCCTGCAGGAAGGAGCGCAGTTCCGAGGCGACCGCCACCGCGCCCGGATGGGGCCGCAGGCGCATCACGTCCGCCTGGAAGGGCCGGTGCGAGCCGTACAGCGCCTCCACGGTCATGGCCGCCGCGAGGTTCGCCGTGCCAAGCAGCGTGCGCGCGTCCGCCACCGCGAGGGCCAGCAGGCTGCCCATCAGCTGCGTGCCGTTGATCAGCGCCAGCCCCTCCTTGGCCTGCAGGGTCAGCGGGCTCAGGCCCAGGGCGCTGAGCACGTCCGCGCTGGGCCGCGCCGCGCCCCGGTACTCCATCTCCCCCAGCCCGATCAGGCCCAGCGCCAGGTGCGCCAGCGGCGCAAGGTCCCCCGAGGCCCCCACGCTGCCCTGCGCCGGGATGACCGGGTGTGCCCCCGCGTTCAGCAGAAAAAGCAGCAGCTCCACGACCTCCGGCCGCACGCCCGAGTGGCCCAGGGCCAGCGACTGCGCCCGCAGCAGGATCATGCCGCGCACGACCTCGGCGGGCAGGTTCTCCCCCACCCCGATGGCGTGCGACATGATCAGGTTGTGCTGCAGCTGCTCCAGCCCCGCGCGCGGCACCTGCACCGAGGCGAACTTCCCGAAGCCGGTGTTGACCCCGTAGACCGCCGCCTCGCCGTCCACGATCCGCTCGATGACCGCCCGCGCCCGCAGGATGCGGCTCCTCGCGGCCGGGGCCAGTTCGACGGCCTCGCCGCCGCGCACGACGGACAGGAAGGCTTCAAGGGAGAGGTGCTGGTCGAGGATCACGGGGGCTCCTTCGGAGGGGGGATGGGGGAAGGTTGATAGTTGATGGGTGATGGAAAGAGATCAGAGTGCAGTGCCGCCGACGAAGACGCTTCGCACTGAACTGGCCCCCAGCGTATAGGGCAGGTCGCGCCAGTCGGCACTGTGCAGGGCGAGGAAATCGGCCCGCTGGCCGGGCACGAGGGCGCCCCGGTCGGCGAGGCCCAGCGCAGCGGCCGCGTTCACGGTGGCGGCGCACAGGGCCTCGGCGGGAGTCAGCCCGCACAGGCGCACCGCGAGGGCCAGGGCCATCTGAGCGCTGTACAGCGGAGATGAGCCGGGATTCAGGTCGGTGCCGACCGCCACGGCCGCGCCCGCGTCGATCAGGGCGCGGCCCGGCGCCGCCGGCAGTCCCAGGTGCAGGCTGACGCCCGGCAGCAGGGTCGCCACGGTGCTCGACGCGGCCAGCGCGGCGATCTGCGCGGGGCCGCTGGCCTCCAGGTGATCCACGCTCAGGGCGCCCAGCTCGCAGGCGAGTTCGGTGCCACCGATGGCGTGGAACTGGTCGGCATGAATTTTGACGTGCAGGCCGTTGGCCTTCCCCGCCTGGAGGATGGCGCGGGTTTCGTTCACCGTGAACGCCTCGCGCTCGGTGAACACGTCCACGGCAGCGGCCAGTCCCTCACGCGCCACGCTGGGGATGAGGTCGTGGCACACTGCCTGCACGTACTCCGCCCTGTCCTCCGTGGGAGGGACGTGGATCAGCAGCGTGGGGACGAGCTGAAATTCAGCCTGGAGATCACGGATGGCCCGCAGCATCCTCGATTCAGCGCCAAACTCCATCCCGTACCCGCTCTTGACCTCCACCGTCGTGGCGCCGGAGTGCCGCAGGGCCTGCAGGCGGGGCCGGGCCAGGGTCACGAGGTCGTCCACGCTGGCCGCGCCGGTCGCCCGCATCGAGGAGCGGATGCCCCCGCCCCGCGCGAGAATCTCCTCGTACGGAACGCCAGCGATGCGCGCCTCGAAATCCGCCAGGCGATCCCCCGCCCAGACCGCGTGCGTGTGCGGATCGACGAGCCCCGGAACGACGGCCACGCCGCCCAGGTCGTGCTCGTCCGGGCTGGCCGGGGCGTCGGCGCGCGGCCCGGCCCAGCGGATCACGCCGTCCTGCACCAGCAGCGCCGCGTCGCGAGTGACGTTCAGGTCGCGCATCGCCGCGCCACGCTGCACGCCGGCTGCCGGGGTGACGAGCTGGCCGATGTTCGTGAACAGCGTTCCGGTGCCAGTCATGGCTTCCACCCGGGCTGTGCGGAGTCGGACTCGTCCACGGCGCACAGCGTCTCCATGATCAGCCGGGCGGCCAGCAGTTCGCTCCGGCCGCTGGGGTCGAGGTTCGGGGCCAGTTCCACCACGTCCAGGCCCACGATGGTGTTGTGCCGCGCCGCTGCGGCCAGGATCGCCATGCCCTGCGCGTAGGTCAGGCCGTCCGGTTCGGGGCTGCTGGTGCCGGGGAGGACGCCGGGGTCGAAGCCGTCCACGTCCACGCTGAGGTACAGATTCTTCCCGCGAGGCAGCTGGGCCAGTACGCCCGGAAGGTCGGCGCCCACGTCCGTCATGGGGATCAGGGCGTGCCCGCGTGCCCGCGCTGCCGCGACCGCCTCCGGGTCGAAGCGCAGGCCGCGCAGGCCAATGGTCGTGATGTGCACGAGGTTCGGCAGGGCCTCGCTGGCCCGCCGGAAGGGGCTGGAGTTGCTGTAGCTCGTGTCGTTGCGGACGTCCGTGAAATCCAGGTGGGCGTCCAGTTGCAGGATGTGCAGATCGGGTACGCCCGCGAAGGCGCGCAGGATCGGATACGTGACGCTGTGGTCGCCGCCCAGGAACACCGGAAGGCTGCACTGATCCCGCACCTGTTCCGCCGCCGCGCTGATCCGCTGCCGGGCCAGCTCGGGCTCCAGGCTAGGCAGCACGACGTCGCCCGCGTCGGCAAAAGTGACGCCCGAGAGCCGGGTCACGCCGTCCAGGCCGGTCAGGGGCGGCACCCAGCGCAGACTGGCCTCCCGCAGGGCCCGCGGCGCGAAACGGGCACCGGGCCGGAAGCCCAGGGCGAGGTCGAACGGGATGCCCAGCACCGCGACGTTCGCCCGCCATTCGCCCCCGGGCTCCACGATGGGCGCGCGGGCAAAAGTGGGAATCCCGCCGTAGGGCAGGTGGGGAGGGATGGTCATCTCAAGGGGCCTCACAAGTCTGCTGACCATCCGTGTCTTTCTCGAAAATCCGGGTCAGCGAGGGCACCGCGAGGTGAACTTCGGTTGTGCGGCTGGGTTGCCCTGTGGTCGGGCTATACCAGGCCAGGTTGAGACAGATCTCGTTCTTGGAGGAGTAATTGAAGGCGCGGATGTCCTGAAAGGCGACCTGCCGCAAGCCACCACTCACGTTCCATATCGTGAGCGTGTTGTCGCCGAACCCAATCAGGTAGCTGCCGTCAACAGTCCAAGTGACTTTGAAAACAGCGTCGTTCCTCAACCGATCTACCCGACCATCGGGACGAACGAGATAGACCTCGGAAGCCCACCAGGGAGCCTTGTTTCCAGAGTAATGGACAGCCACGAACTTGCCGGTTCTGTTCGCCTGCACAGTGGGTGGCCCCCACCTGTAGTCGAGATCGGCGTCAGCCCCGGTGATGATCTCGGGCCCCCTGATCTCCACGACCTTGCCCGACATGGTGGTCAGGGTCACCGCCAGGCGAGGATCGAAGCCTCGTTCCTGGGCGCTGACCTGACCGCTGAGGATCAACACCAGGGCCATCGAGACTCGTTTCCCCATGCCCTCATTGTCCACTTCGATCCCCGTCCCCGATCCCCAGGCTCGGCAGATCCAGGCCGCGTTCCTTCGCCACGTCCAGCGCCCGGTCGTAACCGGCGTCGGCGTGGCGGATCACGCCCAGGCCGGGATCGTTGGTCAGGCAGCGGCTCAGGCGTTTAGCGGCCTCGGGGGTGCCGTCGGCCACGGCGACCAGCCCGGCGTGCTGCGAGAAGCCCATGCCCACGCCGCCGCCGTGGTGGAAGCTCATCCAGGCCGCGCCGGACGCGATGCCCACGCCGAAGTTCAGCAGCGGCCAGTCGCTCACGGCGTCCGAGCCGTCTCTCATGGCCTCGGTCTCGCGGTAGGGACTGGCCACGCTGCCGGCATCCAGATGGTCGCGGCCGATCACGATGGGGGCCTTCAGGCGGCCGTCCGCGACCATCTCGTTGAACAGGCGCGCGGCGCGGTCGCGCTCGCGGTAGCCTAGCCAGCAGATGCGCGCCGGCAGGCCCTGGAAGGCGATCTGGCCGGCGGCGTAGCTCAGCCAGGACTGCAGCCGCTCGTCGTCCGGGAACAGCTCCAGCAGGGCGCTGTCCGTGGCGCGGATGTCCTCGGGGTCGCCGGAGAGCGCCACCCAGCGGAAGGGGCCGCGCCCCTCGCAGAAGGAGTCGCGGATGAAGGCGGGCACGAAGCCGGGGTAGTCGAAGGCGTTCTCCACGCCGGCCTCCTGCGCCCGGTGGCGGAGGTTGTTGCCGTAGTCGAAGGCCACCGCGCCGCGGGTCTGAAGGGCGAGGATGGCGCGGACGTGCGCGGCCATCGCCTCGTAGGCCCGTGCCCGGTAGTCGTCCGGCCGCTCCTCACGCAGGGCGGCGGCGTCCTCGTCGGGCGCGAGGATGGGCAGGTAGCCCCACATCGGGTCGTGGGCGCTGGTCTGATCCGTGATCAGATCCGGCGTCCAGTTCAGCTCGACGAGCCGCGGCACCAGCACGGCGGCGTTGCCCTGCACGCCGATGGAGCGGGCGACCCCCTGTGCCCGGTAGCTCTCGGCGCGGGCGATGGCGTCCTCCAGGCTGTGGGCGACCTCATCCAGATAGCGGGTGTCGAGGCGCTTCTGGATGCGCGTGGGGTCGATCTCGATGGTGATGCTGACCCCCCCGGCGAGTTTCACCGCCAGCGGCTGCGCGCCGCCCATGCCGCCCAGCCCGGCGGTCACCGTGACCGTGCCCCTCAGGCTGCCGCCGAAGTGTTTGCGGGCCGCCCCGGCGAAGGTCTCGTAGGTGCCCTGCAGGATGCCCTGGGTGCCGATGTAGATCCAGCTCCCGGCGGTCATCTGGCCGTACATCATCAATCCGGCCCGGTCGAGCCGGTCGAAGGTCTCCCAGGTCGCCCAGTGCGGCACGAGGTTGGAGTTCGCCAGGATCACGCGCGGCGCCCACTCGTGGGTCTTCAGCACCGCGACCGGCTTCCCCGACTGGATCAGCAGGGTCTCGTTGTTCTCCAGCCGGTCGAGGGTCTCCACGATGGTGTGGTACGCCGCCCAGCTGCGCGCCGCCTTGCCGCGCCCGCCGTACACCACCAGGGTCTCCGGATGCTCGGCCACCTCGGGGTCGAGGTTGTTCATCAACATGCGCTTGGCGGCCTCCTGAATCCAGCCCCTGGCCGTTCGCTCGGGGCCACGCGGCGCGCGGATGGCGGGGACATCGGACGGGCTGGCAGCGGTCTGGGTCATGGGCACTCCTGGGAGACGCGGGGTGAGGTGCACGCATCGTCCTCCCCGCCGCGGCGGGCCGCCAGCGGATCTTCCGGATTATCCGGAAAGCTGGGCCGAGAGCCGGTACAGTGGCCCCATGCCGCGCACCCACGCCACCGTCGATCAGGCTGTGCGGCTGCTCTCCCTCTTCGACGCCGACCGCAGCGAGTGGTCGCTGAGCGATCTGGCGCGGCACCTGGGCCAGCCGACCTCCACCGTCCACGAGGGCCTGAGCACGCTGGCCGCGGCCGGGCTGCTGAGCCGGGTGGGGCGGGGCCGCTACCGCCTGGGCTGGCGCCTGCTGAAGCTGAGCAGCGCCCTGTACGGCTCGCTGCCCTGGTACGCCCCGGCCCACGAGGCGATGGAGCGCCTAGCGCGCGGCACCCACCTGCTGGCCTTCCTGTGCGTACTGGACGGAGACCGCGTGCTGTGCGTGGCCCGCTCGGTACAGGGACGGGACGGGCCGCCGGTGGCCGGTGAACTCGACTTCGAACTCCCGGCCCACGCCACCGCGAGCGGCAAGCTGCTGCTGGCGCTGGCCGGACAGCCCCTCCCGCAGCCGGCCCCGGCCCTCACGTCGCGCACGCTGACCACGCCCGAACAGTGGCAGGCCGAGACCGCGCGCCTCCGGGCGCACGGCCACGCGCACAGCCAGGACGAATGGGCGACGGGCACCAGCAGCCTCGCCGCGCCGATCCGGGGTGAGGGGAACGCCGTGCTGGCCGCGCTGGGCCTGAGCCTGCCCACGCCACGCCTGAGGGAACACGACACCCTGCTGCGCGCCCTGCAGGACGCCGCCGCCGAGGTGAGCTGGGCGCTGGGCCACCGCTAGGGCGGCAGCGACCCGGCGCTCAGCCGTCCATCAGTTTCGGCAGCATCCGCACCCAGTTCACGTCCGGCCAGCGGTTCAGGAACGCCAGGGCCTCGGCACTCAGCGCCTGATCGAGTTCGATCGCCAGCAGCGCCTGGCCCCCGCGCGTCTCGCGGGTACAGGTCAGCGTGGCGATGTTCACCCCGTCGGCGGCGACCGTGCTGGCGATGCGGGCGATCATGCCCACGGCGTCGGTGTAGCGCAGCAGCACGGTGGGGCTGGCCCCGCTGAAGTTGACGCCCAGCCCCTGAACCTGGCTGACCTGGATCACGCCGCCGCCCGTGCTGCTGCCCTGCAGGGTGAGCCGCTGCTGCTCGCCCCGCAGGTCGATGTGCGCGGTATTCGGGTGGACGTCCCCCAGGTCGACGTCGCGGAACTCGCAGTTCAGCCCGGCCGCCTGGGCCTCCTGAAAGGCGTGGGGCAGCCGGGCGTCGTCGGGCCGGTAGCCCAGCAAGCCCGCGACCAGCGCCAGATGCGTGCCGTGGCCACGCCCAGTCTTGGCGAAGCTGGCGTGCAGGCCGATGGTCGCCTGCCGGGGTGCCTCGCCCAGCAGGTGGTGGGCCACCAGGCCCAGACGGCAGGCCCCCGCCGTGTGGCTGGAACTGGGGCCGATCATGACAGGGCCGATCATGTCGAGCAGGGACATGCGGCCAGTATGCGCCTACTCCTGCTGCCCGGCCAGCGGCGCGAGATTGTCCCGCAACTCCTGGAATTTCTCCTGCTGGTCGGCCTGGGGGTCGAGGCCGTTGGCGTCCGTGCTGCCGGTCGAGCCCTGCATCCCCTCCTCAACGGTCTCGGTCTGGTCGAGGTCTTCGCGCTGCAGGGTGGCGTCGTCGTGCTGGGCGTCCATGGATCTGGTCATGGCTCCAGGGTGCCGCGCCGCTGCAGGAGATAGGTGGGAGGGCGGGGAAGGTCTCTTCATCGCCGCGCTCAGGGCGCGCACGCTCACGCCCGCGTCGGCCACTCCGGCCGCGGCCAGGGGGCGGCGCACGCTCCAGGGCGCGCCGGCGAACACCTGTAGCATGGTGCGGGCCAGCGGGCCGGTCGGCGTGCGGGGATCGAGGAACGCCTGCCACTGGGGCGCGCCCAGCCGGAAGAAACTCTGGAAGAAGGCGGGCAGGGCATCCCCCGGCAGGGCCAGCAGGGCGCGCACGCCCAGCAGATGCAGGTCGCGGGCCGCGCGGCGTTCCGGCGGCCACAGGGCGTCCCAGCCGGCCTGCGCCGCGTCCGTGCCGGAGGCCAGGGCCTGGGCGAGCGCCTGGGCCACCACCGGAGCGTCCTGCAGCGCGCCCGACACCTGAAAGCCGCTGATGGGATGCACCAGCCCGGCCGCCGCGCCGAAGGCCAGCACCGGGCCGGGGGCAGGAGCGGCCGCGTTCATGGGAAAGGCGACCCACTCGCTGGACTCGGTCTGGTGGGGGGGCGTCCCCGCTTCCTCCAGGCGGGCCCGCAGGCGGCGTTCCAGAAAGCCGCGATCCGGGGCGGGGCGCGCGATCAGGCTGGTCTCCTCGACGAAGTAGCGGTCGCCGCCGAGGTGCATGGCGTACAGGAAGGTGGGCAGGCGGGGCGGGTGTGCCGGGCCCCGGTAGTCCATCCAGACCATCGCGCCGGGGGCGATGGGAGGCCGCCTGAAGCGGGCCACCAGCCCGAAGGCGGTCTGGAAGGCGGGGCCGCCCGGAAACTGCAGCGGGTTGACCACGGCGCCGTGGCCGGAGGCGTCCACGACCACGCGGGCAGGCCAGCGCTCTCCCCCGGCGCCGTGGACGACCGCCGCGCCGCCCGGCCCCCTGGCGTCCACATCGACCGTCCGCACCGTTCCCAGCGTCCAGTGCAGGCCCTCTCCGGCACGTTCCAGCAGCGCCCGGAGCAGGCGGGCGTTGTCCAGCAGGGCGTAGGGACGCAGCAGGGGCGTGGGCTTGGGGCCGGTGTAGACCCGCACGTCTGTCCAGACCTGGGCCGCGCAGGCCTGGGCCCAGGCGGGCAGGGCGTCCAGCCAGGCGCCGTAGGTGGGCCGGAAGGGGGTGGGCGCATGGGGCGCGACCACGCGCACGCTCAGCTGCCGGGCACACAGCTCGGCGGCCAGCGCCAGCGCGGCGGGGCCGCCTCCGATAATCAGCACGTCGGTCGGCCCCGGCCCACCAGGCGGTGGCCCTTCGCGCGGTGGCCGGGTGGGCTGTGGGGCGGTGTCGGTCACTCGGGGCAGGCTAGCGCGGCCGACCCGTTGCGGAGTGTGGGACTGCACCCCTGCGCCCGGCCGTGGGTCAACGGACGGTCAAGGCGGACTGTGGGCTGCTGTGAGGTGGCCCCGGCGGCGGCGCTCTAGCCTGAGCCCATGAAGCTCTGCTCCAAGACCACGCTGCCCCGACCTCTCCTGTTCGCCGCCGGCGCCCTGACGCTGGGCCTGACCCTGGCCGCCTGCTCACAGCAGAGCGCCCAGGACACGCTGAACCGCGCCGTCTCGACCAGCGGCCTGACCGTGACCCAGAACGTGCCCTACGGCCCGGACGGCCGCAACCGCATGGACGTGTACGCGCCGCAGAACGCCCAGGGCGCGCCGGTGGTGCTGTTCATCCACGGCGGCTCCTGGGAGGGCGGGGACAAGGACGGCCACAAGTTCGTGGGCGAGTCGCTGGCCCGCGCCGGCTACGTGACCGCGGTCATGAGCTACCGCCTGGCGCCGAAGAACCGCTATCCCACCTACGTGCAGGACGCCGCTCAGGCCCTCAAGGTGTTGCGCGAGCGGGCGAAGTCCTTCGGCGGCAATCCGGAGAACCTGTTCGTCTCCGGGCACTCGGCCGGCGCCTTCAACGCGGTCGAGATGGTCGACAACGAGCGCTGGCTGCGCGAGGCGGGAGTGCCGGTCTCGGCGGTGCGCGGCGTGATCGGGATCGCCGGGCCCTATTCCTACGACTTCCGCGAGTTCGCCAGCCGCCGCGCCTTCCCCGAGGGCGCCACGCCGGATCAGGTGATGCCCGACCGCCACGTGCGGCCGGACGCGCCGCCCCACCTGCTGCTGGTGGCCGCCAACGATACGACCGTCTATCCGCAGAACGCCATCAACATGGAAGCCGCGCTGAAGAAGGCCGGGGTGCCGGTCACGCGCACCGTGCTGCCCCGCCTGAACCACATCACCATCATCGCGGCGATGGCCCGCCCGCTGACCCTGCTGGGCGGCACCCGGCAGGCCGTCATCGGCTTCATCGAGGCCCACCGCCTGCGCTGAACAGCGGCAGCGGGCCGGGCTTCACATCTCGCGGGCGTTAGCATGGCCCCATGCTGCGCCCCGCGCTCCGTCTGACCCTGCTGTGCCTGCTCGCCGCGCCGCTCACGGCCTGCCGGTACGCCTTCGTGCCCGCTGTGCCCACGCCGGTCGAGGTGGCCCTGCCGGTTCGGGTGACCACCGCGACCCTGGTGCGCCAGGGAGACGTCCTGACCGTGCAGGCGCAGGTGGACGGCCGCTTCGAACCGGATTACCTGAGGGTGCAGTGGTTCGACGGCAGCCGCAGCCTGGGCCAGGACTCGGTGTACCTGGACGCCGCCCAGCGCCGCGCGAGCTTCCGGCTGGACGCTCCCCAGAAGGGCGCCTACCGGGCCGTGCTGTCGTTCGGCGGGGTGGTGCTGCGCCAGGTCGAACTGTACGAGGTTCAGCCCTGAAACGAAGTTTAGCCGAGCCCTGAAGTCAGTCGGAGAGGTGGAGCGGACTGGCGAGCTTGATCAATGATCCGGACAGTCTCTTCACACCATCACTGAACAATTCGGTTCCTGCTGTCTGGGACGCCATCTGCGTCGCCCCCCTCTGCTGTGCAGCTCGCCGAGTCCCAGCCTTCCCCATAAGGTGGGAGGGGCTGATACGGGACTGAAGTGATGGCGAGACATGGCGGAGTCGCCATCAGCAGACCCCTCACCCCAACCCTCTGCTTCGCAGCTCTGCGAGCCTCCCCTGGGGAGAGGGAGTCGAAGACCTGCGAAGCAGAGGGAGCCGCAACGCGGCGGAAGGGTGAGGGGTCTTGGATGTCGCAGGATCACTTTAACTTCGTAGTAGAAACTCGTTTCGATCGCATTCGAAAAGAGACTCACTCCAAGACTGTCCAAACCACTGGGGATATGGATGTCGCTCCATCAAGGAAATGCCGTGGGAGAGGTGGAGTCCAGCACCGGGTTCGGCCTGGGCGGCCTGGAAACCCTGAGATCAGCGCTCCGACGGGCTGGGACGGGGCAAGCCGGGGTCAGGCTGGCTCGGGTCTGGCCGGTGTGCGTCTGGCCGGTCGGACGGTGATAGGGCCGCGTCCTGGGTTTTCCAGGTCTGCAGGATCACGTTCGTCCTGGCCGTGACCCAGTTCAGCGCGTCGCTGCCGGGCCGGGTCACGGCGCCGTGATCCTCGCGGGCCGACACGAAGCGTTCGAGGCCGCCCGTGGTGCCGTCCAGCCGCCGGTTGGCCGACAGCTCGAACAGGTAATTGACCGGCAGGCCCCCACTCGCGCCGGTTCTGGACGGCAGGCGCTTGCTCTGGACTTCCAGGTTGCGCGCCACGTTGGGCCACACGATGTCCTTGTACGCCACGCCGCGCCCCTTCACGTTCACCTTGTCGCAGGCGGCGCGGGCCGAGGGCAGTCCTTCCGGCGGGGCGGGAACGTCGCGCAGGGCGGCGCCGTAATCGCTGCCCCAGGCCACACAGATGCCGTCCAGATCGATCTGCAGCGCGAAGGGCACCTGCGGGTAGCGGCGCGTCAGCAGGTGCGACCAGACCACGCCGTGCGAGTGGGCCAGCATCACCACCCGTGGGGGGCGCGGCCCGCCCAGCCAGCCACGGTTCATCCGGTCGAAGTCGGCCAGCAGGGATTCGAAGCCTCGCTGCGCCGTCGCCAGATAGGGCGACTGGGCCAGGGCCGCCGGGTGGCTGGCGTATCCGGCGACCTGCACGCGGTAGCCGGCAGCGGAGATGGTGTCGGCCAGTCTGTCCAGGGTGCCCCGCGAACTCAGGTAATCCCAGTTGTCACGCGGCGACACGCAGGGCGGCGCACAGCGGCCCGAGATGCTCAGGACGACCACATCGGGGGCCGGGCCGTCCAGCGCCAGGGGGGCCGCCCGGAAGGGATGGATCACCAAATTCGGCGCACACCCCACCAGCATCAGCAGGAGACTCAGGAGCAGGGGGGCCAGGGGACGCACGGGCACCCAGTGTAGAGCGCGGATCGGGGGAGATTCCAGGGACGCCTTCCAGGGGCGACCGGACAGCCGCGTCCTGGCCCACCGGCGCCGCCCCGTGCGCGGTGCTCGCCGCCGTGCGTTCCGGGCACGGAAGCATCGGATACGGAAAACGACGTGCTGGCGGGGCCGCAGTATTGATCGTGGGGTGGCCGGCGCGTAGGCTGGAAGCGACCAGTTCGCCCAGGGGGCGGCGCTGGCCCTCCCCCGGAGGTCGACCATGAACGTCAGTAGATCGGCCCCGCTGCCTACCAGATTGGTCGATGCAGATTCGACCCTGGATCACGTGCCCTTCGACGTCGCCGATCCTGGTTCGGGGCGCGGCGGGGGTCGGGCATCCCTTTCCCCTCCCCAACGCCATTCCCCTATGCCGCAGCGTTCGCGTCCGGGTCTGAGGTGTCCATGAGCGGCGCCAGGCTCGGCGGCCCGAGGTGCAGGGGACTCCCGCAGGACACCGGCCTGCTGAACCCGGCCCGCTCCCCCGCCCCGTCCGGTCGCCCGCCACGAGGAGCCCTGCATGTCTGACCCCTCCCGCCCATCACCCCCTGATCCGCCGCGCGCTCCCAGCGTCCCCGACCTGCTGATGGCGCTGGGCGTCACGCTGCTCGGCGCGCTGCTGCTGTACGGCACGCTCCGGATTCCCCCCGGCACCGACGCGGTGGTGGGCCCGCGCGTCTTCCCGCTGACCGTCTCGCTGGGCACGCTGGCGCTGGGCACGTGGCTGGCCGTGCTCACCCTGCGCGGCGAGCGGGCCGGGCCGGCTGGGGCCCCGGACACCAGTCCAGACGCTCCGGCCGATCTGAAGGCCCCCGGCCTCATCCTGGGCGGGTTCCTGCTGGGCATGGTGCTGATCCCGCCGCTGGGCTTCGTGCCCGGCACGGCCCTGATGGCGTTCTGCGTGGCCCTGGCCCTCGGCGAACGGCGCTGGGCGCTGATGGTCGGAGTGGCCCTGCTGCTCGCCGTGCTGATCTTCCTGGTCTTCACGCGGGGCCTGGGCCTGAGCCTGCCGGCCGGCGTGCTCGGGGGCCTCCTGTAGTGGAGGCCCTGATAGTGGAGACCCTGAGTGCACTGCTCGGCGGGTTCGGCACCGCCCTGAGCCCCGCGAATCTGCTGTGGGCGCTGATCGGGGTCACGCTGGGCACGCTGGTGGGGGTGCTCTCCAGCCCAAGCCCTGGCCCCGGTCTCGGCCCGGCACTCACCGTGGCGCTGCTGCTGCCGGTCACGGCCAGGCTCCCCCCGGTCAGCGCCTTCATCATGTTCGCCGGCGTCTATTACGGCGGGATGTCATGGGACTCGGCCGCCTCCAGCCTGCGGGACACGCCGCGCGAGGCGGCCCCCCCCATCCCGGCGCTGGAGGGACACCGGAGGGCGCGGCGGGGCCGGGCGGCGGCGCTGGCGACAGCCGCCACCGGCTCGTTCGTCGCGGGCATCATCGCCGCCACCCTGCTTACCCTCGTCACGCCGGCCATCGCGAGGGTGGCGGTGACCATGCCGGCCAGCGCCAGCTTCATGCTCATCCTGCTGGTCTTCGTGATGGTCTCGGCCACCTTTACGCGCTCTCCCCTGCGCGGGCTGATCAGCCTCTTCCTGGGCCTGACGATCGCGCTGATCGGCGCCGACCCACAGGGCGGACCGCCGCGCTTTACCCTGGGCCGCCCGGAACTGCTCGACGGCATCGACTTCAGCACGGTGGTGATCGGCTTGCTCGCCGTCGGCGAGACGCTGTACGTGGCGAGCCGCCCCGGCCGGGTTCAGGACGGGTTCAGGCTGCGCGGCGGGGGCGCCATGACCCGCGGGGACTGGCGCCGCTCGTGGAACCCCTGGCTGCGCGGCGCGGTTCTGGGCTTCCCCCTCGGCGCGCTTGCGACCGGCGACGCCGACCTCCCCACCCGCCTGAGCCTCACCCTTGAACGACGCCTCGGCCGACATCCGGAAGCGTCTGGCGGGAGCGTCATCGAGGACGTGGCGGGGCCGGGAGCGGCGAACGCCGCCTCGGTGGCCGGGGTGCTGCTGCCGCTGCTGACGCTGGGGCTGCCCACCAGCGCGACCGCCGCCATCCTGCTGGCCGCCTTCCAGCAGTACGACCTGCAGCCGGGGCCCCTGCTGTTCGTGACCAACGCCACGCTGGTGTGGGCGCTGATCGCCTCCCTGTACATCGGCAGCGCCTTGCTGCTGCTGAACCTGCCGCTGGCAGCCGTCTGGGCGAGGCTCGCGTCCATTCCCCGCGCCTACCTGTATGCCGGCATCCTGGTGCTGAGCACGGTGGGCGTGTATTCGCTGAACAACTCGGTGTTCGACCTGTTCCTGCTGGCGGTCTTCGGAGTCGTCGGCTTCCTGATGCGCCGCTTCGACCTCCCGCTCACGCCCGCGATCATCGGCGTGGTGCTGGGGCCGACTGCCGAAGGCCTCGTCCGCACCGCGCTTCAACAGAGTGGGGGGCAGGTCGGCCTCCTCGTCCGGCAGCCGCTCACGGCCCTGCTGCTGCTGGGCGTGGCCCTGGCGCTGGCCCTGCCGCCGGTGCTGGGGCGGCGCACGAGGCGACGTGGCTGAGGGTTGGCCTACAATGTGACGTGCACTACTTTTTAGGAATCGGGGCAGGCTTCAACACCGCTGTTCCTCCGGGGGTATCCGACGGGGGCAGAGCCTTTAGACAGGCGGTCAGATGTGAACTCACTGAGTCCTCAGCTGATCGGGCGACTCCTGTCTGAATCTTTATCGAGAAGAATTGAGCCGATTTTCATCAGTTTCACATCTCATAAAGCTGTCTAAGACCGCCGGATTAAATGTCGGATTTCCCCACATCGGTGCATTAAGCCTCCTTAATCTTGGCGGCTATGAGAAGGAACCTTCCCCTCGGCCGATCATCCTCACCCCTCCTGCTCCTGGGAGCAGTCGCCCTCCTGAGCGGATGCGGCGGCCCGCTCAGCGCACCTCAGGAGGCCCTGGCGGGCGGCGTCCCCTCGGCCCGGGACATCACCACCGACACGCCCCTGGGCGGGCTCGCCCTGAGCATCGTGGCCGGCAACAACGCGGTCACCGGCCGAACCTGGACACAGGCCACCAACGGCTATGGGCCGGTCGAACTGAACCGCAGCAACGGTGAGGCCACGGCTGGAGACGGCCGCACCCTGACGCTGAACGGGAAGACCTACAGCAAGGGCTACGGCGTCCATGCCACGTCCCGGCTGGCCTTCGCCGTGGGCGGGCAGTGCCCGACCTTCACGGCCGACATCGGCGTCGACGACGAGGTGGGCAGCAGGGGCAGCGTGGTCTTCCAGGTGTTCGGCGACGGCGTGAAGCTGTACGACTCCGGCACCATGACCGGCGCCACCGCCACCCGGTCCATCAAGGTGAACATCGCCGGACGCAGCACCCTGTCGATGGTCGTGACCGACGCCGGCAATGGCAACGCCTACGATCACGCCGACTGGGCCGTGCCCACGCTGCTGGGCTGTCTGTCCACGGCGCAGACCGTCCCCCCGGCGCCTGCACCCGCTCCTGCACCGGCCCCAGCGCCCGCACCAGCACCAGCGCCCACACCGACCCCCGCACCAGCGCCAGCGCCGGCTCCGGCCTCGCCCTCGGGCATCCGGCTGCCGCCTGCCGGCACCGTGGCCTGGGACTGGCAGATCAGCGCGGGCACCGACGCGGACATCGTGGTACCCGCCGGCGTCCGGCTCATGGATGTCGACGGCTTCGGCACCTCGGCCGCCAAGGTGGCTCAGATGAACGCGCAGGGGATCTACACGGTCTGCTACATCAACGCCGGGAGCTACCAGCCGGGCCTGCCCGATTCCGGCCAGTATCCGGAGTACCTGAAGATTCAGGCCGATCCAGGCTGGCCGGGGGAGTACTTCCTGGACGTGACTGACGTGTTCAAGGCGAACTCCGTGCTCGCCACCATCCTGAACAACCGGTTGAAGATGTGCGCCGACAAGGGCTTCGCGGCGGTCGAACCCGACAATCTGCAGAATGACGAGAACGTCAGCGGTGGGCGCATCACGACCCAGCAGCAGATCGACTTCAACGGCTGGGTGGCCGACCGCGCCCACGCCTACGGGCTGGCCGTGTTCCAGAAGAACGGGCCCGACAAGATCCTGCTGAAAGACCGCACGGGCAAGATGATGGTCGAGAAGTTCGACGGCATCCTGAACGAGGAATGCCAGCAGTATGGCGAGTGCGGCCCGCTGTCCGAGTACGTCAAGCGCGGCAAGCTGGCCCTGAACGCCGAGTATGAGGGCACCCTGGACTGCGAGCTGTCCCGGTCGCTGAACATCAACTCCATCAAGCGCGATCTCGACCTGCGCGGCGCGAAGATGAGCGGCTACACCCGGCAGGCCTGCAACTGATCACCTGACGATCTCTGGAGGAACAGCCGCGACGGAGCGTTCGGCAGGACAGGCCGTCAATCCAGACACCAGATCAGCACCCTCCAGATCAGCCCCACAGACCTGAGCGGCCCGCCACCGGTTTCCACCGTGGCGGGCCGCTCACTTTGTTCCAGACCCTCCAGGCCCGCTGCGCGATGGCCTCGCTGCTGGAGAAGCGGGTCGAGTCTCCTCCACGTGGCCTGCGACGGCCCGCAGTCCCCGGCCCTGTCCCATGGCCTCGGCAGATGATCCCGGTGCCGCCGGTTCCAGCCGCACTGGTCAGCCCTTCAACGCCGCCCAGGCGGCCTGCACCGCCACGCCCCTCTCGAAGGCCACGCCCAGCCCCGCGAAGGCGTCTTCCAGAATGCCGGCGATCGCCAGGGCGTCGTAGCGGTCGGCGTAGCCCATGGTGCTCACGCGGAACACCGTGTCTTCAAACGGGGCCTGACCGGGCAGGGCGCGCTGGCCCATGTCGGCGAGGCGGGCGGCGACCTGCCGGCCCGTGAGGCCGGGGGGCGACGTCAGGACGGCCACGGCGGGGCTGGTACGCGGGGCCCAGGCGGGGGCACCCAGGGCCGCGCCGGCGGCGATCAGGGCGTCGGTCTTGCGGCGCTGCTCGGCCCACAGCACGTCCAGCGGCACCGCCAGCAGGCGTTCCAGGGCGCTGCTCAGGGCATAGATCAGGTTGATCGCCGGGGTCTGCGGGGTGTTGCCGGCCTTTTGCCCGGCCAGCTCGCGGGTCATGTCGAGGTAGAAGCCGCGCGGGGTGTCCCTGACCATGCGGGCCTGCACCTCCGGGCTGAACAGCACGAAACCCAGGCCCGGCGGGGTCGCGGTGCCCTTCTGGCTGCCGGACACGATCACGTCCACGCCCCAGGCGCCCGGACGCAGCTCCGCCACGCCGTAGGACGTGATGCAGTCCGTGATGACGATCAGGTCAGGGTTGCCGGCCTTCGCCGCCACCGCGATCGCCTCCAGGTCGTGCAGGGCGCCGGTGCTGGTCTCGGAGTGGGTGATCAGCAGGGTGTGGGCGCCCCTGGCAGCGTCGGCCACCTCCTGCGCGTCCAGCACCTGGCCCCAGGGCTTCGCCACGACCCCCGTGTCGTAGCCCAGGCGGGCGGCCATCTCGCCCCAGCGCTCGCTGAACTTCCCGGCCTGGGCGTTCACGACCCTGGCACCGACCGGCGTGGTGCTGACCAGCGCGCCCTCGAAGGCGCCGGTGCCGCTGCTGGTCGTGATCACGGCGTCGTAGGGGTCGCCCAGCAGGGCCGTGAGCTGGGCGCGGGCCTGCATCAGCTTCTCGATGCCCGCCGCCGCGCGGTGGTGCATCTGGGGCTGGGCCAGCTCCAGCAGCACGCGCGGATCGACCTCGACCGGGCCGGGCGCGATCAGGCGCTCCCGGTTCAGCGGCGTGTGCTCGGGCAGGGCGGTGGCCGGGGGCGCGGGCGCGGTCTGGGTCATGCTCCCCAGGGTAGTCCGCGGGAGGCCGCGCGGGGCCCAGGCGTCTGACCTGCCCTGGGTCATCTACATCTTTCAGAATATTCTGAAATGTCGTACACTTTCGTCATGACCGATGCGGGCAAGGCGGATCCCGGGCTCAGCGGCCACCTGCAGTTCATCGAGCGGGCGGGCGTGATGCTGGAGATGATCGGGATGCCGCGCGTCTCGGGGCGGGTGCTGGGGGCGCTGCTGTGCGCGCCGCCGGGGGGCCACACGGCCGCCGAACTCGCCGCGACGCTGCAGTCCAGCCGGGCGGGCATCAGCACCGGCCTGAAGCACCTGACGCTGATGGGCTTTATCGAGCACGCGCCCAATCCGGGCGAGCGGGCCGACCGCTTCCGGGTGCGGCCCGGCGCCTGGGCGACCTTGACCGAGCAGGGCAACCGCAAGCTGGAGACCTTCGTGCGGCTGGCCGAGGAAGGGCTGGCCGCGCTGCCGCCGGGCGGCGATCCGGGGGCGCTGCGCGAGATGGGCGCCTTCTACCGACTGTGGCTCGAACTGTTTCCGAGGGTGCTGGAGGAGTGGCACGCCCTGCAGCGAAGGGAAGGCCAGCGGCGAGAGGGTCACGGGTCAGAGGGGCAGCAGCGAGACGGCACCTGAAGGGGGAGCACATGAACGCTATCGAGATCAGCGGCCTGAGCAAGCTCTACGCGCCGGGGGTCGGCCTGAAGCCCATGACCCTGGCGGTACCGCCGGGAGAGATCTTCGGCTTCCTGGGGCCGAACGGGGCGGGCAAGACCACCACCATCCGCACGCTGCTGGGCTTCCTGCGCCCGGGCGGCGGGCAGGCGCAGATCCTGGGCCACGACGTCTGGCGTGAGAGAGAGGCGGTTCACGCCCGCGTGGGCTACCTGCCGGGCGACGTCCACCTGCGCCCGGAGTGGACGGCCGGAGAGCTGATCCGCCGCACGGCGGCCCTGCGCCCCGCCGCCACGCCCGAACACGGAACCCAGGTGGCGCGGCGCCTGACCCTCGACCTGAACAGGCGGGTGGGCACGCTCAGCAAGGGCAACCGGCAGAAGGTGGGACTGGTGCTGGCGCTGATGACGGGCGCCGAGGTACTGATCCTCGACGAGCCCACGGACGGCCTCGACCCGCTGGCCCAGGAGACGGTGCTGGAGCTGCTGCGCGAGGCGCGCGCCGGGGGCCGCACGGTCTTCCTGTCGAGCCACGTGCTGGGCGAGGTCGAGCGGGTGGCCGACCGGGTGGGTCTGATCCGCGCGGGGGAACTCATCCGGGTGGAGGAGCTGGCCACGCTGAAGGCCAGCCTGCCGCAACAGGTGCGGGTGAGCTTCGCCGCGCCCCCACAGCTCAGGCTCGCCGAGCTGCCCGGCATGAGTGGGGGCGAGCAGCTGGGGCTGGACTTCCGCGGCCTGTGGCGCGGCGCCCCGGACACCCTGATCCGGGCGCTCGCCCGCGAGTCGCTCCGGAGCCTGAGCCTCACGCCGTCCAGCCTGGAAGACGCGTTCCTGGGCGAGTACCGCCCGGAGGTGCCCCATGTGGCCTGAGCCCCACGGGTCTGCTTCCTCTTGGCCGGAACTCTACCGGCAGACCCTGGCCGACTCGCGGCGCAGCCTGCTGGGCTGGGCGGGGGGCCTGGCCGCCTACGTGCTGCTGCTGATGGCCTTCTATCCCAGCATCCGCAACGACCCCAGCGTGAACGAGATCATGAAGAGCCTGCCGGGGGCCCTGAGGACGCTGATCGGCGACGACCTGACCACCCCCGCCGGCTACGTGGGGGGCCGGCTGCTCAGTCTGATGCCGGTGCTGCTGTGCGTGTTCGCGGGCCTGAGCGGCGCGGCATTGATTGCCGGCGAGGAGGAGCGCGGGCGGCTGGAGCTGCCGCTGGCCCAGCCGGTGTCCCGCCGGGCGCTGCTGCTGGCACGCACGCTGGCCCTGCTGACGCTGCTGCTGGCCCTGGGAGCGGTGCTGTTCCTGAGCATCTGGGGCTTCGGGGGGCTGTTCCAGGCGCCCCTGCCTGCCGGACGGCTGCTGGTCACCACGGGGCTGCACGTCCTGGGGGCCTGGGTCTTCGGCGCGCTCGCGCTGGCCCTGGGCGCCGCGACCGGGCGGCCCGGCCTCGCGGCGGCGGTGGGTGCCGGCCTGGGCATTGGCCTGGTCGCGCTGCACACCCTGAGCGCTCAAGTGCGGGTGCTGGCCGACCTGGCGTGGCTCAACCCCTGGTCGGCGGCGCTGGGCGGCTCGCCGCTGGTGCAGCCGGTCAGCCTGTGGCCGCTGCTGGTGTGCCTGCTGGTGGGCGCGGGGCTGGTCGGGCTCGCCCTGCCGAGCTTCTCCCGGCGGGACGTGGGCCGCTGAACGGGCACTGAGCGGGCAGAGGGACGCGGTGTCAATGAACGGGGCGTCAATGGACGCGGTCTAAAGGGCGAGGCGCCGGGGGCGGGGTAGGCTCGGGCCATGCGAATCGTCATCGTGGGCGGGGTGGCCGCCGGCATGAGTGCGGCCAGCCGCGCCCAGCGCTTCGACCCCGCCGCCGAGATCGTGGTCTTCGAGCGCGGCGACTACGTCAGCTACGGGGCCTGCGGGCTGCCCTACGTGCTGGGCGGAGATGTGGACGACTTCGGGGCGCTGGTCGCCCGCACGCCGGGGCAGATGCGGGCGCGCGGCCTGAGCGTGCGGCTGCGCCACGAGGTCACGGGGGTGGACGCGGCGGCCCGGACGCTCACCGTGCATGACCGCGGCGCCGGGCGTGCCGTCACCGAGCCCTACGACCGCCTGCTGCTCGCCACCGGGGTCTCCCCCACCGTGCCCGACTGGGCCAGCAGCGACCTGGCCGGCGTCCATGTCCTGCGCGAGATTCCCGACGGGCAGGCCATCCAGGCCAGCCTGCAGGACGCGAAACGGGCCTGCATCGTGGGGGCGGGCTACATCGGGCTGGAGCTGGCCGAGGCCATGCGGGCGCGCGGCCTGAGCGTGGTGCTGCTGGAAAAGGGGCCGGAGGTCGCCGGACGCGGCTTCGACCTGCCCTCCCAGCGCCGGGTGCGCGCCGAGCTGGAGAAGAACGGGGTGGACGTGCGCTGCGGCACCGGCGTGACCGGCCTGACCGGCAAGGGGGGCCGGGTGAGCGGCGTGCAGACCGAGCACGGGCTGGTGCGCGCCGACGTGGTGGTCGTGGCGGTGGGCGTGCGGCCGAACACCGGGCTGGCCCAGGCGGCCGGGGCCCGCCTCGGCAAGACCGGGGCCATCGCGGTCGATATCCGGCAGCGAACCAGTACGGAGGGCGTGTACGCGGCGGGCGACAACGCCGAGAGCGTCCACCGGGTCACCCGCCGCCGGGTGCATATCCCGCTGGGGCTCACGGCGAACCGGATGGGCCGCGTGGCCGGCGTGAACATGGCCGGCGGCGACGCCACCTTCCCGGGCATCGTGGGCACCGCCATCTTCAAGACCTTCGGCCTGGGGGTGGCGCGCACCGGCGTGACCCAGGCCGAGGCCGACGGGCTGGGGCTGCAGGCGATCAGCGTGGACGTGAGCAGCACCGACCACGCCGGCTACTACGCCGACGCGCGGCCCATCCAGGTGCGGCTCACGGGAGAGCGCGGCAGCGGCCGCCTGCTGGGCGCCCAGATCGTGGCCGAGAACCACATCAGCGCCAAGCGCATCGACGTGGTGGCCGCCCTGCTGCACCGCCGCGCCTCCGTGCAGGATCTCTTCGACGCCGACCTGGCCTACGCCCCGCCCTTTTCCTCGGTGTGGGACGTGCTGCTGGTCGCGGCCGACCGCCTGAACCGCGAGCTGCGCCAGGGGTGATGGGGCCCCACCTTCTGACTGCTCGCCTTCTGTCTACCCTCCGGCCGTCCCGCCACACCGCGCCTGCGCTAGCCTCGCCCGTATGACCGAGCCGGCCGCAGACCTCACCGTCGCCTTCCAGGGCAACCCCGGTTCCTACGGCGAGATCGCCGCGCTGAACGCCGCCGGGCACACGCCCCACACGCGCGGCTACCCCACTTTCCACGAGGTCGCCCAGGCGGTCGAGTCCGGCGAGGCCCACTACGGCGTCCTGCCAGTGGAAAACTCGCTGATGGGCGCCATCCACCAGTCGATCGACCTGCTCAGCGAGACCGACCTGCACGTGGTGGGCGAGGTCGTGGTGCGGGTCTCGCACTGCCTGATGGCGCTGCCGGGCGTGGAGATCGGGGAGATCCGCCGGGTGGCGAGCCAGCAGCCGGCGCTCGATCAGTGCACCGACCTGATCCGCAAGCACGGCTGGCAGCCGGTCGCCGCGCACGACACCGCCGGCAGCGCCAAGAATCTGGCCGCCAGTGGCGAGCGCGACCTGGCCGCCATCGCCAGTGCCCGCGCCGCCGAGCTGTACGGCCTGAACATCCTGCAGCGCAACATCGAGGACGAGCCCTTCAACTACACCCGCTTCATGATCCTGCACCGGCACGAACCCGCGCCCAGCGCCGCCCCGCACAAGACCAGCCTGGTCTTCGCGGTGCGCCACACGCCGGGCTTCCTGGTGGAAACCCTGAACGAGCTGCGCGGCCTGAACCTCAGCCGCATCGAGAGCCGCCCGCGCCGCGACCGCGCCTGGAGCTACCTGATGTACGTGGACATCGAGGGCGACGCCCGCGACCCGCAGGTGGCGCAGGCGCTGGCCGGGGTGCTGCGCAAGGCCAGCTACGCCAAGATCATCGGCTCGTATCCGATGGCGACCGAGACCGTGGGGTAGAGCCGGGCGGCAGCAAATGATCCACGCCCCGGAGGAAGTCTCGGGGCGCGGCCGGAACGAACGCGAAGCGCGGTTTGGTTCAGGGGCGAAGGATCAGGGGCAGACGTTCAGGGGCGCGGCGCTGTTGCGCGGGGCCGCCGCCAGCACGTCGAAGTCGGCGCTGTTGCTGCCGGTGTCCGTGCAGCCGCCCGCCTTGCGCTGGGCACTGGCCGTGGCCGACAGTACCGGCGTCGGGCTGCCCTCGGACTCGTTGGCGGCGCCGTAGCCCACGAAGTCGAGCACGTCGGGGTCAGCCTTGCCGGTGGACGGGTCGCCGTTGGCGACCAGGGCGACTTTCCCGGCGCTGGCCCCAAGGGCGAGGCTGCCGGTGGCGTCGGGGGTAGGCAGGGCGGACGTGCCGCCCGTGCCGGCCGCCATCTGAACCAGGAAATACCCTCCGGGCCGCAGCGCGGGCGTGCCTGCCGGGAGGATGTAGGTATTCGCCGCGCTGAATGCGCCGGCGGCCGAGGCGTACTGGATGCTGCGGCCGGCCAGGACGGCGTCGGCGCTGCCCGCATTGAAGAGTTCCACGAAGTCGTTCCTGTAGACCGAACCTGTGTTCCCACCACCGCCGAACAGCTGGCTAATCACCAGACGGGTGGTGCCCCCGGCGACCGGGGCCGCCGTGACGCTCAGGGGCTTGCTGGCGGTGGCGGTCTCGGCGCCGGCCGTGGCGCTCACGCCGATGGTCAGCGTGCCGGCGGTGGCGTAGGTGTGGGTCAGGCTGGCGCCGGGCGCGCTGACGGTCTCGGGCGCACTGCCGTCGCCCCAGGTCACCGTGACGCTGTCGAGGGCCTTGTTCGCCCCCAGGGTCAGGGTGTAGGGCTGTCCGGCGACCACCGTGGCGGCGCCGCTCGGGTTCAGGCTCAGGGCGGCCGGCGCGGCGGCATCGGCGGTCAGGTTCAGGCCGACCAGCACGGGGTCGTGGTCGCTGGCGCGGTAGGCGTCCGGGGTGTAGAGGTCAGGCGAGGTGCAGGTCGTGCTCGTGCAGGCCGGGTTGTTCTTGAACTCCACGTTGTAGTCGAGCACCACCGGCTCGTCGGCGTTGATGTGCCACTCGGTGATCCCGCTGACCTGGGCCTTCAGGTTCGGGCTGGCGATGGCGTGGTCGAGGTAGCCAAACTCGCCGTTGAACTGGAAGGAGTAGCGCTCGTCGGCCGGGATGCGCTTGTTCAGGCCCTCGAAGTTCGCGCCCGCCGGGTCGGTCAGCAGCTTGATCGGGTCTTCGTCGCCGTAGGCGTTGAAGTCGCCCATCAGCAGCACGTCGGCGTCGCGGGTCTGGGTCTTGATGGTGTCCACGAAGTTCAGCAGCGCCTGGGCCTGCTGCACGCGCAGCTGGTTCCAGCAGCCCTGACCGGTGTCGACGTCCCCGGAGGTCGGGCAGCTGCCCTTGCTCTTGAAGTGGTTGGCGACGACCGTGAACACGCCGCCGCTGCCCAGTTCACGGAAGGTCTGGGCCAGCGGGGGGCGCGAGTACACCGTGTTGGTGTCGACCATGAAGGGGCGTTCCAGCGCCACGCGGCCGGGCTTGTACAGCATGGCGACCTTGATGGCGTCGGTGCCGATGACGCCGGTGGTCACGGCGGCGTACACGGAGCTGCCGTAGGCGGTATTCAGCGCGTCGCGCAGGTTGTTCAGCGCGCTGTCGCCGTTGTTCTGCACTTCCATCAGGGTCACGACGTCGGCGTCCAGACCCCTGAGGGCCGCGACGACCTTGGTCTGCTGGCGCAGGAATTCGGCGCAATTGGTGGCGCCGCGCGAGCTCGCGCTGGTGCCGTCGGCCGTGCAGCCCGAGTTGGAGGTCACGAGCTGCGTGAAGTAGTTCAGGACGTTGGCCCCGGCGACCTTCAGGCTGCCGCCCACGCTGGCGGGCGCGGCGAACCGCGGGTTGGCGTTCACGAAGACCGGCGGGCTGGTGGGCTCGATGCGGTAGCCGCCCCCCACGTAATGCACGGTGCCGGTGAGGCCCGCCACGGTGTCCCCGGCGCGGCGGGTGTTGTCCGGCCCCAGGAAGGGCAGGGTGGCCGGATTCTGAGCGCTCCGGACGTCGTCCAGCACGATGCGGCGCAGGGCGTTGCCGGCCGCGCTGCCGCCCTGGCCGTTGGTGGGGTTGAACACGCGCCCGCCGCTCGCCAGGCCCAGCTCGCCGTAGCGCCCGTAGCCGAAGGTGTCGGTCACGGTCAGGGTCGTGGGAATACGGATCTGCATCCCTTCATAGCGCTCCAGGTCGGTGGCGCTGCTCAGTGGGAAGGGCACCTCGCTGGGGGTCACGCTGCCCGCGCCGCAGGCATCGAGCGCGCTCAGGCTGGTCAGCTGGGTCACCGGGTTGGTCGTCCCGAACTCGGTCACGGTGGCGCTCACCTGCACCAGATCGCCGGCCTTCACGGCGCGCGGGGTCGTGCCGGTGAACACGAAGATGCCGTCGCTGGTGGCCGGGTCGCTGTCGGGGGTCGCCGACTGCATGAAAAAGCCGCTCAGGCCCGCCTGGGCGTCCAGCGTCACGACGCCGCGCGTGGTCACGGTCTGGCCCGCCAGCGGGCTGCTGGCGCCGGGGCCCTGGATCGCCGCGATGGGCGTCAGGCGGGCCGGCGCGGCGCAGGCGCTCGCCGGCGCAAAGGGCAGGTCGAAGGAGGTGGCCGTGGCGCTCGGCGAGATCGGCTGGCTGGCGCTGCTCGTCTCCCCGGCCGGCGTGATGGTCTTGATCACGACGCCGTAGGTCGAGCCGACCGGCAGACCGAGCGTGCCGCCCCAGGCGCCGCCACCCCGCGGCACGAGTTCCAGCGTGTACGAGGGCTTGAGGGCCGCCGCCCGCAGGGTCTGGGCGCCCAGGGGCGCGGTCACAACCGCCTGCACGCGCGTGGCGTCGGCGGGCACGCCGCTGACGTTCAGGGTCACCGGGGTGATCTCGGCCCCCAGGTCGATGTTCACGGTGGGGTTGGCGGCGTCGATCACCTTGAGCGACGTGCTGGAGGTGCTCGAGAGGCCCGCCGTGTTCGTCAGGGTCACGGTGACGGTCTGGGTTCCGGCGGCGGTGTAAGTGTGCGGGTAGGTGGCATCGAGGCCCGGGCCGGTCACGGCCGTGGTGTCGCTGCTGCCGTCGCCCCACTCGATCTTCACGGAGGCGAGCTGGTCGCCGCCGGCCGGCTGGCTGCCCTGCACGCGGATGCTCAGCGGGTCACCGATCTTCACGCTGGCGGGCGCACTGACCGAGGCGACGACCGGCGCCTGGGCCACCAGATCCTGCAGGGCTACGCTGACGCTCTGGTCGGTTTCGCTGAGATCCAGCGTGGCGCTGCCCTGCTGGCGCAGGATGCCCTGGCTGTCGCGGCCCTCGACCAGCACGTTCAGGTTGCGCCCCGTGCGAACGCCCGGCAGCTCGCCGCTGGCCTGAGTGCCGCTGGGCAGCAGGCGGGCTTCCAGGCCCGAGACCTTGGCGACCAGCACGTTGCTCTTGGCCCCCACGCCGCTGGCGTTGACCGTGATGGCGCTGCTGACGCGGTTCATCCGCAGCTCGATGGTCGAACCGTCCTGGATGTTCAGGCTCCTGCTGGTCTTGTAGAGCGTGATCTGCTTGTCGGCAGCGTCGTAGCCACGCGCAGTCAGGGTGTACGCGCCCTTGGCGAGCTTGTCGAGCTGAACGGTGGCGACGCCGCCAGACAGCGTGGCCGTGTACAGCTTGCTCTCGGCCTGGGTGGCCGGCTCGGTGCCCTGAACGTCGAGGGTTACGGTCTGGATCTGGGCGGGCAGCGCCAGCATCTTGATGGTCGGGCTGCCGGCCCCGGGGGCGCCGGGTGCCCCCTGCGAGCACGCCGTGATCAGGAGTGAAAGGCTAAAAAGCGCGGTTCGATTGGGCATTTGGACATTCTCCTTCATGAAATTCTGGTCGGGCCGCTCACATTCTCAGCTGGTTGTCACAGAATTGTCACGAAGCCGGCGTCAAGAGCATGGGGCTCTTCTCCGTGTCGTCCTGTTCTGCCGGACATCCGTGTGCCGCTCTACCGCGTCGGCTGCGGGCCGCCGGACGGTTCTCCGGCCCGGGAGAAGCGGCCAGGCGCATTGCCCAGGACGCCCTCGACCGTGCCCGGAGACGGTCGAAGCCTCAGATCAAGCCGCCCACCGCTTCCCGCCGGATCAGCAACTCCGCGCCTGCGTACTCGCGCGGCCGGAAGCTCTGACAGGTTGATGCGGGGGACGACCTCGCCGCCCCAAACTTGAACCGGGTTCGGTCGCTGGACAGGCCCTGAGCGTGACGCCCGTCCCGTAGAACCCGGCCTCCGCAAGCCACCGCGACCGCGCGCGGAACCCTCCGACCTTCGCGGTGAACGAAAACACGCCCGTAACCTGCCGCCGGTCAGGGCGCGGGCGCTCTGGGGCGAACTGGGCCACGGTGGTTGCCCCGTTTCCGTCGCCACCGAAAATGGTGGGCCGCTCCCAGCCGGATCGGCACTTCATGAGAGATAATGAGGACTCTGGAGACCAGCGGAAGAATGCCAGAATCCCTGTTCGTTTTTCAGCGGTCTCGAGAATCCACCACGAGCACGGGCTTGCCGCTGGATAAGACTGGATGGATAATCCCCTCTTCTTAAGACCTCTGTCAGATTTTTGGAGCATACTTTAAGTGTGCATAAAGGTCAGGAAAGGGGGAAGGCTCCAGGGCCTGTGCGGTCGGCCCGTCCCCTGTGGTTCCCGCCCCGCGGCACCCGACATCTCCACTGGCTTCTTCCCTGTCTTCCCTCCAGCTCCCTTCTCCGCGGCCACGACGGTGCGCCGCACAGGTGATCTATGGCCACAGCGCATCTGTCCACCACGCCACTGCCCTCCACGCCCCTGTCTGTCCATCCCCGGCCCCTGCTGCAGCGCGGCGAGTGGCAGAGCGCCGATGGCTCCTGGGCGTTCGCCTTCGATCCCCAGGCCGAGTACCGGCTGCCGGCCGAGGTGCCCTTCGATCTGGTGATCGAGGTCCCCTACGCGCCCGAGAGCCGGGCCAGCGGCCTTCATCAGCCCATCCACGGGCGGGCCGTGTGGTACCGCCGGACGCTGGAGTGCCCGGCCCCCTGGGCACCGGGCCGCACGATGCTGCACTTCGGCGCGGTGGACTACCGGGCGACCGTCTGGGTGAACGGGCAGGAAGTGGCCCGGCACGAGGGGGGCCACACGCCCTTCTCGGCCGACGTCAGCGCCTTCGCCCACGCACCGTTCGAGGTCGTGGTGCGCGCCGAGGACGACCCTCTGGCGCTGGATCAGCCGCGGGGCAAGCAGGACTGGCTCGCTGAGCCCCACGCCATCTGGTATCCGCGCACCACCGGCATCTGGCAGACGGTGTGGCTGGAGCGGGTGCCGGCCACGGCCATCCGCCGCCTGGAGTTCCAGCCCGATCTGGATCTCTGGGGCCTCCACCTGAACGTGGAGGTGAGCGGCTACCGCCCCGGCACCCGGATCCGGGTCGTGCTGCGCTACGGCGAACAGCTCCTGGCCGACGACCTCTACACCCTGCATTCGGAGGAACTGCAGCGGGTCATTCCCCTGCTCGACGGCGGCATCGACGACCACCGCGCGGGACTGCTGTGGAGTCCGGAGCACCCCCGGCTGATCGACGCGACCGTGGAAGTCCTGCAGGGCGGCGTGGTCGTGGATCAGGTCAGCAGTTACACCGCGCTGCGCTCGGTGGGCATCGAGCAGGGCCGCTTCATGCTCAACGGCCTGACCTACCCGCTGCGGCTGGTGCTCGATCAGGGCTACTGGCCCGACTCCCTGATGTCCGCCACGGCGGAGCAGCTGCGCGCCGACGTCGAACTGACCCGGGCGCTGGGCTTCAACGGCGTGCGCAAGCACCAGAAGCTGGAAGACCCGCGCTACCTGTACTGGGCCGACCGCCTGGGGCTGCTGGTCTGGGCCGAGATGCCCAGCGCCTACCGCCTCACGGACCGCTCCGTCGAGGCCGTGACCCGGGAGTGGCTGGAGGCCGTGCGGCGCGACCGGGGCCACCCCTGCATCGTGGCCTGGGTGCCCTTCAACGAGTCCTGGGGGGTGCCCGACCTGACCCGCAGCGAGCGCTCGCGCTCCCTGGTGCGCGCCCTGTACGAACTGACCCGCAGCCTCGACCCGAGCCGCCCGGTGATCGGCAACGACGGCTGGGAGAACGGCGCGACCGACGTCCTGACCATCCACGACTACACCCCGCACCCCGGCGTGATCCGTGAGCGCTACGGCTCGCGGGAGAGCATCCGCGAGACGCTGCTGCACAGTCGCCCCGGCGGCCGCGCGCTGCTGCTCGATCCCGCCCTGGCCGACCGCGGCCTGCCGGTCATGCTCACCGAGTTCGGCGGCATCGCCTACCTCTCGGACGGTCAGGCCGGCTGGGGCTACAGTCAGGCCGACAACGGCGAGAGCTTCACGGCGCACTACGAGTCGCTGCTGTGGGCCATCCACGACTGTCAGGGCGTGGCGGGCTTCTGCTACACCCAGCTCACCGACACCTTCCAGGAACGCAACGGCCTGCTGGACGAACACCGCCGCCCCAAGGGCGACCTGAGCCGCCTGATGAGGGCCACCCGCAACCAGCGCCCGGCACTGACCACGCCGCTCAAGGACGCCCTGGAGACCGGCGCCTGGGACGCCGCGCTGGCCGTGTCTCCCCCCAACGAGATCCTGCCGCTGGAGGCGGAGCTGCCCGCCTGAGCGATTCCCCATCCACAGCACAGCCGCGATCCGGGGAGTTCCCCAGATCGCGGCTGACTGCTGGGACGCTCAGCGCTGGGTCGACAGACTCCGCAGCGCCCCTCGCATGATCTCCAGCCCCGTCTCGGCGTCCTCGCGCGTCAGGATCAGCGGCGGGGAAATCCGGATGACGGCCTCGCCACAGTCGAGGTTCAGCAGGCCCTTCTCGAACATCGCCATGCTGGCGGCGTCGCGCAGCTTGCCGTCGGGGCTGCCGTCGGGCTTCACGAACTCCAGGCCGATGAACAGGCCCTGCCCGCGCACGTCGCCCAGGAAGGGGAACTCGGTCTGCATGGCCCGCAGTTCGGACAGGATGTAGTCGCCCACGCTGGTGGCGTTCTCCATCAGGCTGTCGCCGCAGCCGGGGTGCTTCACCACGCCCTCCAGCAGATCCAGCGTGGCGTGCGCCGCCGCCGCCGCGACCGGGTTGCCGCCGAAGGTGGAGCCGTGCGAGCCGACCGGCCAGGTCATCACGCTTTCTTTGGCCAGCATGGCGCTGATCGGCAGGCCCGAGGCGATGCCCTTGGCGACCGTCACGATGTCGGGCTGCACGCCGCCGTACTCCTCGAACTGCTGGAAGCTGAACATCTTCCCGGTGCGCCCCATGCCCGACTGCACCTCGTCGAAGATGAGCAGGATGCCGTGCTGGTCGCACAGGCCGCGCAGCTTCTTCAGGAAGCCCATGGGCGGCACGATGTACCCGCCCTCGCCCTGCATGGGTTCGATGATGAAGGCGGCCACCTCGTCGGGCGGGAGCACCGTCTGGAAGAGGTTCTTCACGTGGGCCAGCACCGCGTCGCCGCAGAACTCGGGCGTGGAGCCCAGCGGCGGCCGGAAGGGGTTGGGGTACGGCACGTGCGACACGCCCGGCAGCAGCGGCCCGAAGCCGCGCTTGTACTTGGTCTTGGAGCCGGTCAGCGTGATCGCCCCGTAGGTGCGCCCGTGGAAGCTGCCCAGCGTGGAGATGATGTGCGTGCGCCCGGTGTGGTTCCGCGCCAGCTTCACCGCCGCCTCCACCGCTTCCGCGCCCGAGTTCCCGAAGAACACGCGCCACTTCTCGCCGGGTTTCTCGATGTGCTTCACGAGCCGTTCCGCGAGGCTGGTCGTGATTTCCTGCGGGTAATCGGTCAGGCAGACGTGCGCGAACCGCGTCATCTGCTCCTGCACGGATTTGACGACATGCGGGTGCGCGTGCCCGGTGGTGGACACGGCGATGCCCGCAAAGAAGTCCAGCATGGTGTTGCCGTCCACGTCGGTGAGCCACACGCCCTCGCCGTGATCCGGCACGAACGGATAAGGGCGCATGTAGGAGGTGGAGAGGTGCTGGGCGTCGCGGGCCATGATAGCGGCGGTCTTGGGGCCGGGCAGGGAAGTTTTGAGTTCAGGCTGGCGGGGTTTTGGAAGGGTGGTCATGGGGAACTCCTCAGTTTTGATTGTAAGAAAACAGTGGCTTCAGGTGCGCAGGTAAACCCTCAATCCAATCTGCAGCCACTACATGCGGTTCAATAATTCTGCCCAGCACTGCTTTGGTCAGATGCCGATATTCAACTTTATCTTCAGCACTAAGTGATTCGACCCAATTCCGAGGAAGGTTTAGTGATCCGACAGGATCTGCGAGATCAGCAGCAGGGTCAAAACCAACTTCCGAAGGCTTATAGAACCCAGCGCCATACCAGTATTCAACCGTTTCAAAGACAGCGTAACGTTCCGAGTGCCAGTAAGAAATGTTGTGTTTTCTACGGTAGTTTAAACATACGGCGGGTTGCGAATACCAGTAGAGAGCAAGGGCAACGGCCTCAGGGCATCGTGTCTGATTCACCATCCATAGGGCCAGCCGGACATGGAAATGATCGAGATAAAACCATGCGAAACACATCCAGTCCTCGTCGGACGCTTCTTGAAGGTAATTCAACGCTGCCGAGGCGTGCCGATCCATTCCTCCATTCTCGCTCAATCCCCGCTCACAGCCACCGGCACCTGAACCATCCCATCCGGCGCCGTATCGGTCACGGCCACGTCGAGCCCGATCCCGTGCGCGGCCCACTTGTCCTCGCGGCTGTTGAGTCGGTGTTTGGTCGCGCCGGGGCGGTTGCGGCTCTCGCTGAATTCCTTGGGCTCGATGGAGATGCGCTCGCCCTCCATCAGGCCGTAGATGCCGCTCTGGCCGGGTTCCTTGCGCTGCCACTCTTCGGGCACGGCCATATCGGGGCCGGTATAGTCGTCGGGCTCGGAGTAGGCGGCGATGTAGCCCTCGAAGTTGCGGAGGATCAGCTTGTCGGGGCTGTGCGAGAGCACATAGTTGGGCGCGACCGGAATCTTGCCGCCGCCGCCAGGGGCATCCACCACGTAGGTGGGGATGGAATAGCCGCTGGTGTGGCCGCGCAGGCTCTCCATGATCTCCAGGCCCTTGCTGACCGTGGTGCGCAGGTGCCCGGCCCCATGCACGAGGTCGCACTGGTAGATGTAGTAGGGGCGCACGCGGATCTTGACGAGTTCACGCAGCAGCTTCTGCATGATGACCGCGTGGTCGTTGATGCCGCGCAGCAGCACACTCTGGTTGCCCAGCGGCACGCCGGCGCGGGTCAGGCGGTCGCAGGCGTCGGCCACTTCGGGCGTGATCTCGCGCGGGTGGTTGACGTGGATGTTCATCCAGACCGGGTGGTTCTCGCTGAGCACGTCGCACAGTTCCTGGGTCACGCGCATGGGCATGAACACGGGCACGCGCGTGCCGATCCGGATGATCTCGATGTGCTCGATCTTGCGCAGTTCGGCCAGCAGGCGGCCCAGCACCTTGGGCGCCAGGGTCAGCGGATCGCCACCCGAGAGCAGCACGTCGCGCACCTGGGGCGTGTTGCGCAGGTAGTTGAGCTGCGCCTCGTACTCGGCGGGGTTGAAGGTCTCGGTGGGGTCGCCCACGATGCGGCTGCGCGTGCAATAGCGGCAGTAGCTGGCGCACTGGGTCGTGACCAGCATCAGCACGCGGTCGGGATAGCGGTGCACCAGTCCGGGCACGGGGCTGTGCTTGTCCTCGGCCAGCGAGTCTTCCATCATCGAGGTGAACGATTCCAGCTCGTGGTGCGTGGGAATCACCTGCCGGCGGATCGGGCAGGTGGGATCGTCGGCGTCCATCAGCGAGGCGAAGTACGGCGTGATGTCCAGCCGGAAGATGTCCTTGGCGCTGGCGCCCTGGCGCTCACTCTCGGTCAGGCGGATGACCTCTTCCAGCTCGGGCACGGTGTTGATGCGGTTTTTCAGCTGCCACTTCCAGTCGTACCACTGCTCGTCGGGTACGTCGGCCCATCTGGGGGCGCGGTGGTTGCGGGGCAGCATCTGTTGCGACCGGGTGGTCGCCTGTGGGTGCAGGGTGGATCGGGTCATCGTGGGCCTCCAGAACGGGTGAAACAGTGGGATATGTAACCTTCATTCTCACCGCCCGGCCCCCCTGATTGAAATGGGCGCCAGGGGCTCCACATGCCATCTCAGACGCTCAGGAACCTCGCAAACGCGACTGCAGACCTGGCATTTGCTAAGATGGCGGGTGTGAGACAAGCCGGCGGCTCCCTCGATCCCCTCGACCACCGCATTCTGCAGGAGCTGCAGACCGACTCGCGGCTGAGCATGCGGGAACTGGGTCGCCGCGTGGGCCTGAGCGCCCCGGCCGTGACCGAGCGGGTGCGCCGGCTGGAGGACGCCGGGGTGATCCTGGGCTACGGCGTGCGGGTGGCGAGCAAACCCCTGGGCCGCACGATCACGGCGTTTATCGGCGTGCAGGACAGTGGGCGCAACGACCCCACGCTGGTGCGCTGGGCCACCAGGAATGACGGCGTGCTGGAGTGCCACAGCGTCACGGGCGACAACTCCTGCATCCTGAAAGTCGCCGTGCCCGACGTGGGCGCGCTGGAAACCATGCTGACTGACCTGATCAACATGGGCTTCACCTGCGACACGAGCATCGTCCTGAGCACGCCGCTGGAAGGCAAACTGCTGCTGCCGCCGAAATGAGGTGCTGCATGTGCCGACGCACGGCCTTCGCCTCGTCGCCGCCAGGCTATGCTGCCGACACATGCAAAAGTTGATAGCGTCGCTCCGGAGCCGTGGGCTTGAGGTCAATCCCCCGGCCACGCCAGAACAGCTTGAAGCCCTGGAAGCGGCGCTCGGTTATCCAGTGCCTGCTCCGGTACGGGAACTGTACGAGGCATTCGACGGGATCGTGGATGACGAACAGGGCGACATGTGGTGCCGGATACACACGCTTGAGGACACGATAGCGGCCCTGGAGGATTTCCGCGCTCCTTATGAGGAAGTGCAGTCGCCAGCGCTGGCCAACGTAGGCATCCCGCTTTTCAATGACGGAGGCGATAACTACCTCGTCTACTGCACGCTGACCGAGTGCTCAGGCCGGATCATCTATTCCGAACACGAGATGACATTCGAACCCCAGGTCATCTTTGCCGATCTACGAGAAGCCTTCGAAGCACGCTACGAGTTGGACGATGGCGACCTTAAGATTCCCCAGATTTACCCTGCCCGCGCCGGTGATTTCCCAGGAGACGAGGCTTCCGCTGACGCTTGCATTCAGGCCTGGAGATCCAACCCAGATGAGGTGGGACTGTTCTTTCTGGCGCTGGCCTGCGGCGTTCTCCCCAGAGAGCGGGAAGGCGAAATGTTGACCTGGCTGAATGAGGTCGACCGCTACTCTGTGCGCCCCATCTACGACAGCCTCGGGCGACGACGGACAGCGGAGGCCGTGCCCGCCCTTGAGACGCTGATGCACCGCACGAAGGCTGCTGGCGATTCGTTCAGCAGCGAATTGGGCTGGATAGCGCAGGCCATCGCCAGCATTGACACGGTCGAGGCGAAGGAAGCCCTGATCAGGCTGGATCGGACTATGCCGGACAACACGTTGAAACAGCTGATCGCACAGGTTCATCCGGATGGCCAGGCGACATGAACCAGATACCGGGACTTACACTCTTCTATGCTTCCTGAGCTGTCCACCCTCTTCGCCCGCGACCTCACGGCCGTCATCAAGGAAATGGAGACCTACCCGGACGAGGCCACGCTCTGGCGTGTGCACGGCGAGATCATCAACCCGGCGGGGAACCTCGCGCTGCACCTGATCGGCAACCTGTCGCAGTTCGTCGGGGACGATCTGGGCGGCGTGCCGTACGTGCGTGACCGAGCAGCGGAGTTCTCGCGGCGGGATGTGCCGCGTGCGGAACTGATCGCCGGGCTGACCCACGTCCGGACGCTCGTGCACGGCACCCTGGGCCGGCTGGACGAGGCGCGGCTGGCCGAGGTTCATCCGCGCGTGCTGCCCGCCTTCCCGGAAGGCATGACCAGCGGCGCCTTTCTGCTGCACCTGTACGGCCACCTGAACTGGCACCTGGGCCAGATCGACTACCACCGCCGGCTGATCGACTCGCAGACGCCATAACGAAGGGAGAGACTCACCAGCCCCTCCCCCACCGATCCGCAGTCCTAGCCTCGTCGCGTCAGCTCGGCGTACCTCTGCAAGACATCCCAGCCCTGGCCGCCGCGCATGATCTCGCGGGCCTGATCCACACCTTCGCGGATGCTCTCGACCCGGCCCGCCGTGCGGAGAGCGGCGCCCGAGTTCAGGGCCACGATGTCCTGCTGGGCTGGGGTTCCGCCGCCGGTCAGCAGGGCGCGCGTGATCTCCGCGTTCTCGGCCGGGGTGCCGCCCACGATGGCCTCCCGCGCGTGCAGGCTCACGCCCGCCTCCTCCGGGTGCATCTGGCGGTCGATGATCTCGCCGTCCCGTAGGCCGGAAACCGTGTTCACGCCGCAGACGGTGAACTCGTCCAGACCGTCGCCGTAGACGACCGTGGCGCCCCGGGTGCCCAGCAACCTCAGCACCTCGGCCAGCGTGCGGGTCAGCTCGGGCTTGAAGACGCCCACGACGAGGTGCGTGGCCCCCGCCGGGTTGCTGAGCGGCCCCAGGATGTTGAACACCGTGCGGGCGGCCAGATCGGAGCGCACGGGCGCGGCATGCCTCAGCGCCGGGTGGTAGTTGCGGGCGAACATGAAGCCCACCCCCAGCGTGTTGATGGCGTCCTCGACCACTTCGGGCGGCGCGTCGAGGTTCACGCCCAGGGCCTCGAGGACGTCGGCGCTGCCTGCCCGGCTGGACGCGGCGCGGTTGCCGTGCTTGGCGACCGGCACACCCGCCCCGGCGACCACGAAGGCGGTGGTGGTCGAGATGTTGAAGGTGTGGGCGCCGTCGCCGCCGGTGCCCACCACGTCCAGCAGCACCTCGCGCGGGGCCACGTTGACGCGCACGGCGTTATCGCGCATGGCCTGGGCGAAGCCGGCAATCTCCTCGGGCGTCTCGCCGCGCACGCGCAGGGCGGCCAGGGACGCGGCCATCCGCACGCCGCTCATCTCGCCGGCCATCACCTCCTGCATGAAGGCCGCCGCCTCGGCCTGGGTCAGCCGCTCGCCGTTCATCAGCCGGGCGTGGGTCATGCGCCCACCGGCTGATCCTGGGGCTGTTGTTCCTGGTTCTGGCGGTACTCGCGCACCAGGGTCAGGAAGTTCCTCAGCATGTCCATGCCGCCCTGGGTGGCGATGCTCTCCGGGTGGAACTGCACGCCGTAGACCGGGTACTCGCGGTGGCGCAGCGCCATCACGATCTCCTCGCCGGGGTCGCTCGTCCAGGCGGTCGCCTCCAGTTCGGGCGGCAGCTCCCGCACCACCAGCGAGTGGTAGCGGGTGACCTCCAGGCCGTCCTGCAGGCCCGCGAAGAGGCCCGCACCGTCGTGGCGCAGGGGGCTGGTCTTGCCGTGCACCGGCAGCAGCGCGCGCCCCACCTGGGCGCCAAACGCCTCGCCGATGCTCTGGTGGCCCAGGCACACCCCCAGGGTCGGGTACTGCGGCCCCAGCTCGCGGATGACCTCAACGCTCATTCCCGCTTCATGCGGCGTACACGGCCCCGGCGACACCACGATGGCGTCGGGATTCAGGGCGCGCACCTGGGCAAGCGTGAAGGCGTCGTTGCGCCACACGGTCAGCTCGCAACCCAGTTCGCCCAGGTACTGCACGAGGTTGTAGGTGAACGAGTCGTAGTTGTCGATCAAGAGGATGCGGGTCATCTCACTCCTTGAGCAGCTTCGGGTAAATGGATGATTTGATCTCAAGCCCCGGCTCAGCCCAGGCCCTAAATATGTCGACAATTTCCGACAGGTTCACCGGCCCGCCAAACGCACGGAAGCAGCCCTGAGATACGGTGCAATTAAGCCAGTCGTCTTGATGCCGTTCGATCTGACACACCTTGAATGGACGGGTAGAGAGGTACGTCTTCGAGAGGTCAATCTTGACCGCCCAACCCGGATTGTCCAACGTCGAGATATTCGGCCCAGAGCCGTGCTCCCAGTCACCGTCGCACATCGCGTAATACCAGCCTTGAAGCCACTGGATGGGGTCGGCTGTCCTCAATGCGGAGGCGATATATGTTTCCCGCAATGTCACTCCAGGCTGAGGTGTCATTGGTGAACCTCATAGGGGAGTGGCTGTTCGTCGCCGGGCTGGCCGCGAATGCTCCAGTGGGCAGCCGGGACTTCGATCAGGGTGACTTCCAGATCGTTGGGTGCGAGGCCAGCGTAATCCTCCAGCGCGGCCTGCAGCGCCAGCAGGTAGGCCCGCAGGGTCTTGGGCGTCCGGCCGGCGAAGAGGTGGATTTCGAGGATCAGGTAGGCGCCGCTGCGGCCGTCCGGGTGGATGAAGTCCTGATCTTCCAGGGCGAAGAAGCGGTGGTAGCGCTTGTCCTCGGGCTGCCCCAGCTCGCGCACCGTGGCGCGGTGGATGGCGTCGGAGATGACCTGCCGACGCCCTTCCAGGAAGCGGGCATGGCCGTAGATCTTGACCTGGGCCATCACAGCCCCCCGGCGGCCATCTCGACCGCGCGCATCAGGGCCGCCGCCTTGGCGCGGGTCTCCAGCTCCTCGGCCACCGGATCGGAGTCGGCCACGATGCCTGCCCCGGCCTGGATGTGCACGCGGCCATTCGCGATGACCATCGTCCGCAGGGTCAGGGCCATGTCCATCGAGCCGTCGAAGGCGATGTAGCCGAAACTGCCTCCGTAGGGCCCGCGCCGCACGGGTTCCAGCTCGTCGATGATCTCCATCGCGCGGATCTTGGGCGCGCCGCTGACCGTGCCCATCGGCAGGGTGCTGGCCAGGGCGTGCAGCGGCGTCTGGCCGCCCCGCAGTTCGCCGCTCACGCTGGAGACGATGTGCATGACGTGACTGTAGCGCTCGATGGAAAAGGCGTCGTGCACGCGCACCGAGCCGTAGGTGCTGACCCGGCCCAGGTCGTTGCGGCCCAGGTCGACGAGCATCAGGTGTTCGGCGCGCTCCTTCTCGTCGGCCAGCAGTTCGGCGGCGAGCGCTTCGTCGGCCTCCGGGGTGGCGCCGCGCGGGCGGGTGCCGGCGATCGGCCGGGTGGTCACGGTGCGGCCCACGCTGGCGAGCAGGCTCTCGGGCGAACTGGCGACCAGCGTCACGGCGCCGAGCTGAAGGTAGCCCAGGTAGGGGCTGGGGTTGACCCGGCGCAGGGCGCGGTACAGGGCGAAAGGGTGCACCTCCAGATCGGCGCTGAAGCGCTGGGCGGGCACCACCTGAAAGACGTCGCCGGCACGGATGTACTCCAGCGCGCGGCGCACGGCGTCCTGATAGCCCTGCGGCGTGAAGTTGGAGGTGAACTGCGGGGCGGGGGCGGGCGCCTGGCCGGGCACCTCGGGCAGCGGGCCGCGCAGGCGCGAGACCAGCGCGTCGACCTCGGTCTGCGCCGCCTCCGGGGTAGTGGCCGCCGCCACCGCGATCAGCCGGTGCTTGAGGTGGTCGTAGATGACCATGCCGCGTGGCGCGATGAAGCAGGCGTCGGGCACCCCCAGCTCGTCCGGGTTGGCGTCGGGCAGGCGTTCGTAGGCGCGCACGATGTCGTAGGCGGCGTAGCCCACGGCGCCCCCCACGAAGGCCGGCAGGCCCGCGGGCACCTCGGCGGGGCGGGTCGTGACCGCGTACAGGCGGGCCAGCGGGTCGGCCTCCGGGCCGCTGTAGTCGCCGAACACGCCGCTGCTGGTGAGCTGCCCCGCCCGGTACTCGAAGCGGCCCTGAGCGCCCACCCCGATAAACGAGTAGCGGCCCAGCTTCTCCCCGGCCTCCACGCTTTCCAACAGGAAGCTGACCTCCTCGCCCTGCGCGGCCTTCAGGTAGGCGGTGACCGGGGTATCGAGGTCGGCGTTCAGTTCGGTGGAGGCCAGGTGGGCGGGGCTGGAGGCAGGTGGGCTGGACGCTGTAAGACTGGGCTGGGTCATGCGGCTCCTCTGAAGGGGGGACAAAGAAAAGCGCCCGGTGGAGGGGATCCACCTGGGCGCATCTGGACGGTGCTGCTGGAATGGGCAGCGCGTCAGACCCAGGCGAACCTGGGCCACCACCACGCACCGCTCACGGACATGGGCTGAGCATAGCGCGGCGCGGGGGCGGGCTCAAGAGCCGCCAGCATGTCGGCGCGCTCAGGCGGGCGCCCCGGCCGGCTGCTCCTCGTCCTCCAGGGGCGCGAACAGGCGATCGAGGTCGGCCGGCGTGAGCTGCGTGGCGTCGCTCAGGCCGCCGTCGAGGATGCCGCGGGCCAGCGAGGCCTTGCGCGACTGCAGATCGAGAATGCGCTCCTCGACACTGCCGGCCGCGATCAGCTTGTACACGAACACCGGTTTGTCCTGGCCGATGCGGTAGGCCCGGTCCGTGGCCTGATCCTCGGCGGCGGGGTTCCACCACGGGTCGTAGTGGATCACGGTGTCGGCCGCCGTGAGGTTCAGGCCCACCCCGCCGGCCTTCAGGGTGATCAGGAAGACCTGGGTCTGTCCGCTCTGGAACTCGTCGATCTGGTGCTGGCGATCCTGGGTCTGGCCGGTCAGCTTGGAATACGGGATGGCGGAGGCCCTGATCCACTCCTCCAGATGCCCCAGCAGCGTGGCAAACGACGAGAAGATCAGCACCCGGCGGCCCTCCTCGAGCATCTGCGGCAGGTTGCCCTGCAGCCAGTCGAATTTGGCGTTGCCCTCGACGCCGCGCGCCGCCTCCAGCTTGACCAGCCGGGGATCGGTCACCGCCTGTCGCAGCTTGAGCAGCGCGTCGAGGATGGCGATGGTCGACCGGCCCAGCCCGCGCGCCCGCAGCTCCTCCTGCACGCGGCCCTGCATGGTCACCCGCACGGTCTCGTAGAGGTCGCGCTGGTCGCCGTCCAGGGTCACCCGCACGGGGATTTCGGTCTTGGGCGGCAGTTCTCGGGCCACGTCGCGCTTTTCGCGGCGCAGGATAAACGGGCGCACGCGGGCGGCCAGCGCCGCGCGGCGCTGGGGGTCGCCGCGTTTCTCGATGGGCGTGCGGTACAGCTCCTTGAAGGCCTTCTCGTCGTGCAGCAGGCCGGGCGCCAGGAAGTTGAACTGCGACCACAGCTCGCCCAGGTGGTTTTCCAGCGGCGTGCCGGTCAGCGCCAGGCGGTGCCGGGCATGCAGGCTGCCGGCGGCCTTCGCGGCGGCCGTCTTGGCGTTCTTGATGTTCTGGGCCTCGTCGAGAATCACCAGATGGTAGCCGTAGGCGCCCAGTTCCTCCAGATCGCGCGGCAGCAGCGGGTAGGTGCTGAGGATCAGGTCGTGCTCGGGGATGCGCTCGAACAGCGCCTTGCGATCCTTGCCGTGCAGGGTGAGCACCCGCAGGCTGGGAGCGAAGCGGGTCGCCTCCGCCTGCCAGTTGCCGATCACCGAGGTCGGCGCGATGACCAGACTGGGCCGGTCGGCCCGGCCAGAGGCCTTCTCGATGAGCAGGTGGGCCAGGGCCATGATGGTCTTGCCCAGCCCCATGTCGTCGGCCAGGATGCCGCCCATGTCGTACTCGCGCAGGAACTGGAGCCAGGCGACCCCCTGCAGCTGGTACGGCCGCAGTTCGGCGCGCAGGCCGGCAGGCGGCTCGACGGGCTCGATGCCGCCGAAGTCGCGCAGCTTATTTCCCAATTCCAGCAGGCGTTCGGCGCCCAGCCAGCGGGCCTGCACCGCGCCCTCCAGCTCGGCCAGGCGGGCGGCGTCCAGCAGGGGCAGCTTGAGCGGGCCGGCGGGCAGGTCGCGCAGGTGCAGTTCGACCAGCACACTCAGGATGGCGCGCACCCGGCCGGCGGGCAGGGCCACCCGGCGCCCGTCGCCCAGGGTGGCGAAGATGGTCTCGTCGTCGCCCAGTTCCTGCAGGGCCTCGGGGGTGAACAGTTCCGGCTGCCGGGCGATCAGGTCGGCCAGCACCGGCAGCAGGCTGACCCGCTGCCCGTCGACCACGATGCCCAGGTCGAGGGTGAACCAGCCGCCGTGCGAGTCCTCGGCCTGGCCGTACCAGTCGCTGATCTCGGCGAAGTTGAGGGGGAAGTCCGGATGCAGGTGCACGCTGAAGCCGCGCAGCTCCAGATCCATGCGGCCCACCCGCATGAATTCCATCCAGGCCTCGTCGTCGCCCAGGGTGAGCAGCTCGGAGAGTTCGGGGGGCACGTTGAAGTCCTCGCGCCAGACGTCTTCCAGGCGCATGAAGCCTTCCAGGTGCAGGCTGCGCGCGGCCTCGCGTTCGGCGTCCAGGTCGCGGGTCACGCGGGTCAGGACGCCGCCCCGGTAGAGGGTCGGGCCGCTGGTGTGGGCAGCGTCGGGCACCGCCAGGCCCCCGTAGGCGTGGCGCAGCTCGGCAGCGGCGAACACGCGGGTTTCGGGCCGGCGGGCCCAGCCGTCGCGCACGTACACGGTGGCGGTGCGGCCCATCAGGTGGAGCTGGGGCGTGTAGGGCAGCTGCTCCTCGCGCACGCGCACGGTCTGCGGGATGGGCAGGGGCAGGCCGGCGGCCGTGATGGCGTGGGCCAGCGCCGTGGCCTGACTGGGCTGCAGCGTGGGCCCGGCCAGGAAGCGCGTTACCTGCTCGGGCGAGGCGTTCACGTTCAGGCGCGAGAGTTCATGGGCCTGGGGCTGCACCGCCCAGGGGGGTGTGACCGGCAGCACCACCGCGCCCGGCACCTGGGCCACGTCCAGCGTCGGGGACTGGCCGCCCCGGGGATCGGAGGCCCAGGCCAGCTCGCCGGGCAGCTCCGGGCCGCGGGTCAGCAGGTGCTCGGGCCGCTCCCAGCACAGCCGCCCGGAGGCCAGCAGCGAATCGATCAGCAGGTCGCCGGCGGGGTGGTCGGTCAGGGCGAACAGTTCCTCGCCGTAGCGGCCGGGCTCGTGGGCGCTGACGGTCGCCATTTCGAGGAGGCGCAGCAGCTTGGCGTCGCGGCGCACGAAGGCGGGGGCGGTCGACAGGCTACGCGGCACCGTGTAGCGCTCGGCCCCCCGCAGATCGGGCTCCTCGCCGCGCAGGGGCAGCCGCATGAGCTGGATGCCCACCCGGCGCTGGGCACCCGCCGCACCCGTCGGCCCGCTGGCCGGGGCGAGCAAGCGCAGCACGTAGCGCAGCTCGAACTGCCGGCCCCGGGCCTGCCCGGCCTGTTCCTGAAAACTGGCGAGCCACTGCTGGGTGCGGGCGTCCAGGGCCTCCTCGGCGACCGTGGGGGTGGCCGACATGGGCTCGGCGCTGGCGACCGGCGCCGGGCTGGGGGCCGGTCGGGGCCAGTCGGGCGGGTCGGTGGCCAGCACCAGGGCGGCCACGTGCCGGCAGCGGTAGCGGCCACAGGTGCAGCCGGTGGAGAGCAGCTGCGGCTCGGGGGGCGGCAGCAGTTCGGCGCTGGCCTGATACTCCACCCCGCCGTCCATGATGGTGCCGCTGGCCCGCCAGCCCGCGTCCGTCCACTCGCGCTTCACGTTCTGCACGGCGTCCTCGCGCAGGGCGAGACCCTGGGCCGCCGTGTCCAGGCCAAAGCCCGGCGGCAGGCGGCTGAGCTTCACTGCATGACCGCCAGACGGGGGCGGCAGGACTCGGAAAGAAACACGCTCCGGAGTCTAGCGCGCCGCGTCCTACGAAAGTCTGAACAATCGACAGTTGCGCCGAATTCCGCGCTGGGCCCCGTCAGGACAGAGTGGAGCGGGGGCGACGGATCCCTGATAGGAAGGGCACGATGGACTCTCTGCCGCGCAGGGTCGACATAGAGTTCCACTGTCCCAGGGCCGCAGTCTTCTCCTCGCCCTGCTCGCCCCTCGTCTCCGACTCACCCCCGGTGCGGATCAGGGGCCGGTATACCCGATCCGCCAGACCTTGCCCGCCCCGTCGTCGCTCAGCAGCAGGGCGCCGCCGGGCAGCACCGCCAGATCGACCGGCCGCCCACCGACCTGATCGCCCTTGAGAAAGCCGGTGAGGAAGTCGCTGACCTTCCCGCTCGCCGGATCGACCGTGATCACCTTGTAGCCGCTCTTTGTGCTGCGGTTCCACGAGCCGTGCAGGGCCACGAACATCTGCCCCCGGTAGGCGGCCGGGAACGCCTGCCCGGTGTAGAAGGCCAGCCCCAGCGGGGCCGAGTGGGCGGTGGTCAGGGCGAAGGCGGGCGTGGCCGGGGCGCAGGCGGCGGCCGACCTGCGGCCGAACTCCTTGTCCCAGACCTGGGGCTGGCCCGGCTGGGTGGTGTAACAGTAGGGCCAGCCATAGAAGCCGCCCGCAGTCAGCCGGTAGAAGCCCTCGGGCGGGAGGTCGTCGCCCAGCTGGTCGCGGCCGTTGTTGGTGGCGTAGAGGGTACCGGCGTTCCACTCCAGGCCCACGGCGTTGCGCAGCCCCGTCGCATAGGGCTGACCGTTCTTGCCGTCGGCGTCGTAGACCCACACGGCCGCGCGCCGGGGGTCGGTCTCCTCGCAGACGTTGCAGGAGCTGCCGGCCGAGACGTACATCCGCCCGTCGGGCCCGAATTCCACGGTGCGGGTCGAGTGACCGCCCCCTGCGGGCAGATCCACGAGCTTCTGCGCCGGGCCGCTGGCCTTCAGGTCGCCCGCCCTGAAGGGAAACCGCACGACGCTGTCGGTGTTCGCCACGTACAGGAAGCCGCCGTGCAGCGCCAGCCCGTGCGGCTGGTTCAGGCCGCTGGCGAACACCTCCCGGCTGTCGGCCTTGCCGTCCTGGTTGCGGTCGGGCAACACGCTGACGGTGCCCGCCTGCGGATCGCTGAGCAGCACGTCGCCACCCGGCGCCACGGCCATGAAGCGCGGCTTCTGGAAGCCCTCGGCGTAGAGCGTGACGCTGAAGCCGGCTGGCACCGTGAAGCCGGAGGTCTCCGGCGGACTGGGTGCGGGCTGGTTGGGCGCCGGCTGGGTCTGCTGAGCAGGCTGTGTACACCCGACCGCCATCAGGGCCAGGGCACACGTCAGGAGAAGGGGTTTCATCCCATCAGTGCAGCATCCGGCAGTGAGAGGGGCGGGGGACTCGCATGAAGGCGGCCGTGCGTGGTGCCGGACGTCAGGGCGTGTCGGTCGGCACGTACTCGAAGCGTGCCCCCAGCGTCTCCAGATGCCGGAAGAACGTCGGATAGCTCTTGCGGATGTGGTGGGCGCCCGTGATCGTGACCGGGGCCTGAGCCCGCAGCCCCAGCAGGGTGAGCAGCATGATCATGCGGTGGTCGCCGTGTCCGTCGGCCGTGACGCCGCCCGCGACGGTGGGGGCGCCCGTGATGCTCAGGCTGTCCCCCGTTTCCGTGACGCTCAGGCCGAGCCGTTCGAGTTCGCGTCGGGTGTCGGAGATGCGGTCACACTCCTTCAGGCGCAGGGTCGAGACGTTCTCCCAGGTGGTCGTGCCCTGGGCACTCGCCGCCGCCGCACTGAGGGCCTGCACCGCGTCGGTGAAGCCGTCGCCGTCGCGGGTCACGGCCCGCAGGGGCCGGCCGCCGCGCACGGTCAGCGCGTCGCCCTCGCGCACGATGTCGGCGCCCATCTCGCGCAGCACGGCCACCGCCTCACGCTCGCCCTGCAGGTCGTGTTCGCGCAGGTTCGAGAGGCGCACCTCGCCGGGCAACAGCGCCGCCGCCGTAAGGATGGCGGCCGAGCCGGGGTAGTCGCCCGGCACCAGCACCCGGCCGGGGCGGTAGGTCTGGCCGCCGGGAATGCTGATCCGGCTCAGGTCGCCCTCGGCTGTACCGTCGGCGGTGGCCCGCACCCCGAAGGCCGCCAGGGTATCGAGCGTCTGCCGCAGCGGGGCGTGGCTCTTGATCTCGCCGGTCAGGCGCAGTTCCAGTCCGCCGGGCAGCAGCGGCGCCAGGAACATCAGGGCCGAGGCGTACTGGCTGGACTTGTCGGCGGCGACCTCGACCACGCCGCCGCGCACCGGGCCGGAGATGGAGACGGGCAACCTCCCGTCCTGGCTGCTCACCCGCGCGCCCAGCCGCTCCAGCGCCGCGAGCAGGTCGCCCTGAGGGCGCCGGCCCAGCGACTCCGGATGATCCGTGACGAAGGTCGTGCCGGTCGTCAGGGCGGCCACGCCCATCAGGAAGCGGGCGACGGCGCCGGCGTTGCCGGGGTTCAGGGTCACGCCCGCACGGGGGGAGGCCCCGAAGCCCCGGATCACGGCGTCGTCTCCCACGAGTTCCACGCCCGCACCCCAGTCCTTCAGGCAGCGCAGCAGGGCGTGGGCGTCCTCGCTGGTCGCCACGCCCACCACGCGGGTCTCACCCTGGGCCAGCGCTGCCGCCAGCAGGTAGCGCGTCGTGTAGTTCTTGCTGGGCTGGGCGCGCAGCTCACCGCGCAGCTCCGAGACCGGATGAACAACCACGTCGAAGCGTTCGGGCAGACCGTCGGAACTCATGGAGCGAGGCTAGCGCCTGCGCCGCGAAGGGTCGGCGGGCGGGCAAGACAGCTCAGCCGGGGGGCCCCGGTAGGCAAGAGCGCGCAGTGCCCCCTGCCAGACGGCGGACGACCGGCGGGCCGCCGGCCCTTAAGCTGGGCCCATGACCGACTTCGCCCCTGGCCAGCGCTGGCTCTACCGCACCCGGCCCGGTGAGGACACCTCCACGGCGCTCATCCTGGGCCGCGAGGCGGTGCCCCAGGGCGAGGTGCTGCACCTCTGCCTGGACGGCCTGACGCTCCTGAACCCCCTGATGGATGGCGGGGTGCAGACCAGCCTGGCCCACGTCCCGGTGACCGGGGACGCCCTGCGGGCCTCGGTGGAGACCCTGATCGAGGTCGGCGTGCCCCTGCCTCCCGACACCTCCCCCATCGACCGCTGGTCGGAAGAGGCCCGGCGCGGCGAGGCCGGCGCCTTTACGCTGCCGCTGGCCGAGATCGTGGGGGCGCTGGAGCAGGCCATCGCCTCCCACGACGGAGCGGCGCTGCTGTTCCAGAAGGTGAACCTCAAGGAACGGCTGTGGCACCAGGCTTAACCCGGTAACAGCAGGATCTTGCCCGCGCTGCCGCGTTCCAGCTCGGTATGGGCCTCGGCGCCGCGCGAGAGCGGGAAGGTGGCGGTCACGGGTACCTGCAGCGCGCCCGAGCGCAGCGCCCCGAACAGCCGTCCGGCCCGCTCCCGGCGCCCATCGGCGGTCGTCAGGACGTTCCAGAGGTCGCCTCCCGTCAGGGTCTTGTTCTCGTCCATCAGGCGCCGGGGATCGATGGGGGGCGGGTCGCCGCCGGCCATACCGTAGAAGACCGCGTGTCCACCGATCCGCAGGGCGTCCAGCGTGCGCGGCAGGGTGGTGCCCACCGCGTCGTAGGCCACGTCCACCCCGCCGGGCGCGAAGGCTCGGGCGGCCGCCACCCAGTCCTCGCTGTACAGGGCGGTGGCGTGGGCTCCCAGGTCGCGCACCCGCTGCGCCTTCCCGGCACCGGAGGTCAGGCCCAGCACCCGGGCGCCGGCCGCCACGGCGAGCTGCACCAGCAGGCCGCCCACCCCGCCCGCCGCCGCGTGGATCAGCACGCGCTCGCCGGATCTCAGGGCGTGGCTGTCGCGGGTCAGGAAGTCGGCGGTCAGGCCCTGCAGGAGCAGCGCGGCCGCCTGCTGGAAGCTCACGTCGTCCGGCAGGGCCACCAGCCGCTCCTGATCCACCGCGACCAGTTCGGCGTTGGCAAAGGGGCTGTCGGCGAAGGCCACGCGCTGCCCCGGCGTGAAGCTGCTCCCGTCCGGCGCCCACTCCACCACCCCGGCCGCCTCGTAACCGGCGATGTAGGGCGGCTCGCCGCGCAGGTGGTAAGTGCCCCGGCGCCGGTAGAGGTCGGCGTAATTCAGCCCGACCGCGCGGGTTCGCACGAGCACCTGGCCCGGCCCCGGCACGGGATCGGGCACCTCGCGGTACTCCAGCACCTCGGGGCCGCCGAAGCGGGAAAACGTCAGAGCAAACACGCCCCGCAGCATACGGGGCGTGGTCGCCGGGAGGGGGTCAGGCGCTCAGGTACGCCGCCGGGTCTTTCAGGAAGCGCGCCTTGCAGTGCGGACAGCAGAAGGCGTAGGTCACGCCGTCCAATTCAGCCGTGTGCCTGGCGGGCAGCGTGACGCTCATGCCGCACACGGGATCGGTGGAGGTGGAGGTGGAGGTGCCCGCCTGGGCGACCGGCAGGGCGGGCAGGCTCATGACCTGGGAGAGCAGGGATGAGGGCGGCGCCGATGCGGCCGGCGCAGATGGGGGTGGGGCAGATGAGGATGGAGCAGAGGCAGGCGGGGCAGCGCTCTTGGAGCTTGCGGATGAAGCCTCCTGGGCGGCCGCTCCGGACGCCGTCTCCTGCTGTCCCTGCGCCTGAGCCATCCGGTCGAGCTGCACGAGTTCGGCCAGCACGCTCACGGCGACCTCGTGCGGGGTGCGGGCGCCCAGCGCCAGACCCACCGGGGCGCGGATCCGGCCCAGGTCAGCCTCCGTGAAGCCGCTGAGCATCTGCAGGGTCTCGCGCACGGTCGCGGCGCGCCGGCGGCTGGCGAGCAGGCCGACCGGGTTCGGCTGGGCCCGCAGCAGGGTCTCGATGGCCGTCTCGTCGTAATGGCCCTGCGAGGCCACCACGCAGCGCACCCGCGAGCGCGCCGACTCCGGCAGGGCGCCCAGCCGCGCCGACAGCTCGCCCAGCCCCACGGCGTCCGGGCCGTCCGTGTGCCCCTGGGTCTCGTCATCGTCCAGCACGCGCCACACGCGGTCACCCATCAGGCGGGCGTGGGTGGCGATGGCCTGGGCGACCGGGGTGCGGCCCACCACGATCAGCAGCCGGGGCGGCAGCAGCGGCTCGATGAAGACCTCGCTCTCCCCTTCCGAGGCGCAGTTCATGGGCACGGTGACGCGCTCGGCGAAGGCGTGTTCGGCCCCCTGCGCGCTGGCGCCGGGCACGATCCGCACCAGCCGGGCCTGCCCGCCCTGCAGGGCCAGCAGCGCCTGGCGCCGCACGATCTCGCGCGAGCAGGCGCCGCCCACGAAGCCCTCCATGTGTCCGTTCTCGTGGATCAGCGCCTTGTCGCCCACCTGGGCCGAGACCGGGGCCCTGCGCGAGACCACGGTCGCCACTGCGGCCGCGGCGCCGTCGTGGGCGAGCTGGGCCAGACGAGCGGGCAGGTCGCTCAGGACTTCCGCTTCCCGGACAGGACTGGGGTGAACCGCTGGGGGTTCGGAGTCGTTCATGGCTGATTCTCCTCCTAAAGCATGGGTCAAAAGCGCTGCTCACTTTTGACCGAACGGAGTGAGTGAATTTGATGGAGTTTTCGAGGCCTGCAAAGCTGCGAAGCAGAGGATGGAAGCATCAGACGCAGTGGGAACCTCGCTGGCTGCCGACTCACTCCACGGGGCAGCCTCATTCCACGGCGCGGCGACCTCACGAGAAACCGAACTCGGCGCTCCGGTTGCCGCCCTGACCGTGCACCTGGGCATTGAACGAGACGATCACCCGATCCAGGGCGCCGTCGTAGGGCAGCGCCTTGTGATTCAGCCAGCTGGGAAAGACGATCAGGGTGCCGGCCTGGGGCTGCACGTCATGGGTGGCCTGCTGCAGGTAGGCATTCCCCAGATCCTGATAGGCGCCGCCCAGCAGGGTCAGGGACGGCCCGTAAAAGCGCGTCAGACCGTTGCGCGCGCCGAGGTGAGGGTGCGCCGCCCGCCGCGCCTGATCGTCGATCTGCACGTAGTACACGCCGCTCCACGAGCAGTTGCCGTGGGTGTGGATGTCGTGGAAGCCGTAGTGGTTCTGCACCTGAAACCAGGCCCCCACCACCCGCAGTTGCAGCCGCATGCCCGGCATCCCGGCCCAGACGGCCGCGTTCATGCTCTGGGCCACCTGAAAGACCGACTGCGAGACGAAGGCGAAGAGCTGCTTGAGCGACTCGTCGTCATAGCGTTCCAGCAGATCGTCCGAGGAGGAATAGACGCTGCCGTCTGGGCCCGGATGCTGCTCGCGGTGACGGGCGAACAGCTCGATCAGGCCGGCGTTGACGGCCTCATGATCCGGCAACTGGCGTTCCAGAATGGGGGTCGGCCACATCAATTTGACGCTCGGGGCGGGCTGGGTCATGAAACCTCGGGGTGAATCGTTGGACGAGGCGGGGGGGCAGGTTCAGGGGAGTGCAGGGCACGAGGGGCGGGATGCTCAGCAGGGCAGGGGAATGATGCGGCGAAGCTGAGCCTCCGGTGCCACCGAAAACCGGGAGGGGCAGCCAGCACCCGCGCTGACTGCCCCTCGTTTCAGCCTGGAAACCCGGACGAGCGTGGGCCGCCACTCACAGCGCAGACCCCATCGCCCAGACCTCCCCTCAGTCTCCCGCGACCGCTTTGGCGTTCTGCACGGCCAACCAGACCTTCTCACGGGTCAGGGGCATGTCGATGTGCTTCACGCCCAGCGGGCTCAGGGCGTCCATCACGGCGTTCACGAAGGCGGCGGGGCTGCCCACGTTGGGGCTCTCGCCCACGCCCTTGGCGCCGATGGGATGGTGGGGGCTGGGGGTGACCGTGCTGCCGGTCTCCCAGATCGGGGACTCCACGGCGGTGGGAATCAGGTATTCCATCAGGTTGGGGGCCATGTTGTTGCCCTGGGCGTCGTAGGGAATCTCCTGCATGAAGGCGATGGCGTAGCCCTCGGTCAGGCCGCCGTGCACCTGGCCCTCCACGATCATCGGGTTGATGACGGTGCCGCAGTCGTCGACCGCCAGGAAACGGCGCACCTTGACCTCACCGGTCTCGGCGTCCACGTCCACCACGGCGATGTAGGTGCCGTGGGGGAAGGTCATGTTGGGTGGATCGTAGTAGAGGCTGGCTTCCAGGCCGGGTTCGTTGCCCTCGCCGGGGTTGGTGTAGGCGGCGAACGCCACTTCCTTCATGGTCACGGACTTGTCCGGGGCGCCCATGATGGAGAACTTGTGATCGACCCATTCCACGTCGTCCACGGACGCTTCGAGCAGGTGCGCGGCGAAGACCCTGGCCTTCTCGCGGATGCGCCGCGCGGCCAGCGCCAGGGCGGCCCCGGCGACGGGCGTGCTGCGGCTGGCGTAGGTGCCCAGGCCGTATGGAGCGGTGTCGGTGTCGCCTTCCTCGACCAGCAGGTTCTGTGGATCGAGGCCCAGTTCCTCGGCGACGATCTGCGCCCAGGTGGTCTCGTGCCCCTGGCCCTGGCTCTTGGTGCCCGTGCGGATGATCCCGCTGCCGGTGGGGTGGATGCGGATCTCGGCGGAGTCGAACATCTTGATGCCCAGGATGTCGAAGTGCTTGCTGGGGCCGGCGCCCACGACTTCCGTGAAGGTCGAGAGGCCGATGCCCATCAGTTCACCGCGTGAGCGCTTCTCGGCCTGCTCCTTACGCAGGTCGTCGTAGCCGATCAGCTTCATGGCGTGGTCGAGGGTGCCCTCGTAGTCGCCGGAGTCGTAGGTGAAGCCCAGCGCGCTCTTGTACGGGAATTCGTCCTTCTGCACGAAGTTCTTCTTCCGCAGCTCGGCCGGGTCCATCTTCAGCTCGCCGGCCAGCAGATCCATGCCGCGCTCGATGGCGTAGCTGGCCTCGGTCACGCGGAAGGAGCAGCGGTACGCCACGCCGCCGGGCGCCTTGTTGGTGAAGTAGGCGTCCAGTTCGGTGAAGGCCACCGGGAAGTCGTAGGAGCCGGTGACCACGCCGAACATGCCGGCCGGGTACTGGGTGGGGTCGGCGGCGGCGTCGAAGGCGCCGTGGTCGGCCACCGTCTTGACCTTCAGGGCGGTCACCGTGCCGTCTGCGCGCGCGCCGATGGTCACGTCCATGTGGTAGTCGCGGGCGAAGCCGGTGGTGGTGAGGTTCTCGGTGCGGGTCTCGATCCACTTGACCGGGGTTTTGAGGATCAGCGCACCTACGATGGCGCAGACGTAACCGGGGTACACGGGCACCTTGTTGCCGAAGCCCCCGCCGATGTCCGGCGAGATGACGTGGATCTTGTCCTCGGGGATGCCGGTCACGATGGAGATGGCCGTGCGGTGGACGTGCGGCGCCTGGCTGGTCACGTGGAAGTGCAGGCGGCCCATCGAGTCGAACTGCGCCACGCAGCCGCAGGGTTCCAGCGGTGAGGGGTGGCAGCGCGGCGAGTACACCTTCTCGTTGATGATGACCTCGGACGCGGCCAGCGCGGCCTCGGTCTCGTCCTGGTGGCCGCTCTCCCAGTGGAAGATGTGGTTGGTCTTGTTCTCGCGGTCGTCACGCAGGATCGTCTCGTCCTTCATGGACTCGAAGGGCGTGGAGACCGGATCGAGCGGCTCGTAGTCCACGTCCACCAGTTCGGCGGCGTCCATGGCGGCCTCGCGCGTCTCGGCGAACACGGCGGCGACCTCCTGATGCTGGAACAGCACCTTGCCGACCGCCAGCACCATCTGCTTGTCGAAGCCGTGGAAGGTGGGCAGCCACCCCAGGCTGGCGGCCACCAGGTCTTCCCCGGTGATGACCGCCTTCACGCCGGGCACGGCCAACGCGGCCGTTTTGTCGATGCCTTTAATCCGCGCGTGCGGGTAGGGGCTGTGCACGATCGCCATGCTGAGCATGCCCGGAATGACGAGGTCGTCGACGTAGTTGCCCTGGCCGGTCAGGAAGCGCGGGTCTTCCTTGCGCTTCATGGACTTGCCCATGGAGTAGTTCTTGTCTGTGGTGGTCACGCATTTCCTCCGGTGGCGGCATTCGCGAGCTGGTTGACCTTGTCGTCGCGCAGCACCTGAGCCGCCTGCTGCACGGCCTTGACGATGTTGTTGTAGCCGGTGCAGCGGCACAGGTTGCCGCCCAGGAACTCGCGCACCTCCTGATCGGTGGGGTCGCTGTGGTGCTGGAGCATGGCGTAGGAGGTCATGAGCATGCCGGGGGTGCAGTAGCCGCACTGCAGGCCGTGCTGATCCCAGAAGGCCTGCTGCAGCGGGTGCAGGGCGCCGGTCTGGCCCAGGCCCTCGACCGTGGTGATCTCGCGGCCCTCGGCCTGCACGGCGAACATGGTGCAGGACTTGACCGGCGTATCTCCGTCCAGCACGACCACGCAGCAGCCGCAGGCGCTGGAGTCGCAGCCCACATGCGTGCCCTTGAGGCCGGTGTCGCGGATGGCGTAGGCCAGCAGCTTGCGGGGCTCGACATCCTGCTTGTAGGCCTTGCCGTTGATCTTCAGGGTGACGCGGCGGGTGGGGTCGACTTCGGTGGTCTCGGTCTCGCGTTCGGCAGTGGTCATGCGCTGGCTCCCAGGGTGATGTTCAGACGCTGTGCGGTCTGGCGCAGGCCACGCGCGACCAGCACGCGGGCCATGTCCTTCTTGTAGTCCACGCCCCCACGGTTGTCCGCGAAGGGCTCGCTGATGGCGCGGGCCTCGTCGCTGGCCGCAAGGATCAGGTTCTCGCTGAGCAGCTGCCCGACCAGGATGCGCTCGGCGGCCTCCACGCGCACCGGGCGTGGGCCGGCGGCCGTCAGGGCCACCCCGGCGCGGGTCACGCGGCCCGAGTCGTCCACGGTGAGCTGCACGGCGGCGGCGGCGGTCGCGTAGTCGCCGACCTTGCGCTCGATCTTCTGGTAGGCGCCCTCGGTGCGGGGCTCGGGGACGGGAAAGCGCACCTCGACGGCCATCTCGCCCTCGCGCAGGGCGGTCTGGAAGGAGTCGACCAGCCACTCGTCGATGGGGATCAGGCGTTCACCGCCCTCTCCGCGCACGACCATGACCGCGCGGGCCGCCAGCGAGGCCGCGCCCCAGTCGCCGGAGGGGTCGTTGTGGCACAGGCTGCCGACCACGGTGCCCACGCAGCGCACGACCGGATCGGCCACCACGTCGCTGGTCGCCGTGAGCAGGCTGTAGCGGGAACGGACGTTCTTATCCCTTTCCAGTGTCATGTCGGCCGTCATGGCGCCGATCCGCAGGAAGCCGCCCTCTTCACGCAGGTATTTCAGATCGTTCAAACCGCCGATATCGAGCAGTACGGCGGGCCTCGCCAGCCGGTAGCGCATGGCGGGAATCAGGCTCTGGCCGCCGGCCAGGATGCGGGCATCGCCGCCGTGCTGGGCCAGAGCGGAGATGGCCTCCTCGGCAGAGTGCATACGGGCGTAGTCAAAGGCTGCTGGAAACACAGTTCTCCTTTCGCCAGGACAGAACCCGGCCATGATGGCGTAGTCGGACGAATGCACTGAAATTAAATTGATGCTAAACGAAGTATGAACTAAAACCCAAGGAGCGCAAGCCCCCTGAGGCTTAAGGGTCGGATGAGTGAAAAACCCAACGCAGGCGGTCTGCACCCGCTCTTCGCCGGGGACTTGTCCAGCAGGGCCAGGAGCCGTCGGCAGGGTTCAGGACGGCCCCGTGTGGAAGCCCCCCGGTGTCAGATTCACGCCGACTTTTCCCGCCTTCGGGGCGGCCTCAGTCGCCCAGGCGGTACTGCCGCCCCCCCTCCAGCTGCAGGGTCACCAGGGCACGCCCCTGCCGAACCCTCACGTCGCAGTCGAGCACCCCGCTGGGCAGGGCGCCGGGGCGGGCCTCCAAACATTTCTGCGTGTAGGAGACGTTGGGTGAAGGCTTCGTGGCCTGCACCACCTCCAGCACGTCTCCGGCGTATTCCCGGGCCGCCCGCCCCTGCCACGACAGCGCCGCCACCAGCATGCCGATCCCGGCCACGAAGGCCAGCAGGATCAGCCAGAAGGTGCGGGCCGTGCGCCGCCGCTGCTCCGGCGTGACCTCGCGCAGGGGCGCCGATGGCGAGGCAGGAGGCGCCACCGGGGGCAAGGGATTGCGCTTGGGACGCTTGCTCATGCCGTTACCCTATCCCGTCCAGCCTCCTGTTCCCGCCAGCCCCGCCCGAACTGCGGGTAAACTGCCCCCCATGAGCAAGGTCATCATCATCGGAGCCGGCGGCGTCGCGGGCGTGGTCGCCAAGAAGTGCGCGCAGAACGATTCAGTGTTTACTGAAGTGCTGATCGCCACCCGGACGGTCAGCAAGGCCGACCGGATCGTGGCCGAGATCCATGAGCACTTCCCGCAGAGCCGGGCGAAATTCACGACCGCCACGGTGGACGCCGACAACGTGCCCGAGCTGGTGGGGCTGATCCAGGGCTTCGGCCCGGCCATGGTCATCAACGTGGCGCTGCCCTACCAGGATCTGACCATCATGGACGCCTGCCTGGAGACCGGTGTGCATTACCTCGACACCGCCAACTACGAGCCCAGGGACGTGGCGAAGTTCGAGTATTCCTGGCAGTGGGCGTATCAGGATCGGTTCAAGGAAAAGGGCCTGATGGCGCTGCTGGGCTGCGGCTTCGACCCCGGCGCGACCCAGGCCTTCACGGCCTACCTCGCCAAGCACCACTTCGCCGAAATCCACGAGCTGGACATCGTGGACTGCAACAACGGCGACCACGGCAAGGCCTTCGCCACCAACTTCAACCCGGAGATCAACATCCGCGAGATCACCGCCAACGGGCGCTACTGGGAAAACGGCCAGTGGGTCGAGACCCGGCCGCTGGAGATCTCGCAGGACATCTACTACCCCAAGGTCGCCACCCGCAAGAGCTTCGTGCTGTACCACGAGGAACTGGAGTCCATCGTCAAGCACTTCCCGACCATCAGGCGGGCGCGTTTCTGGATGACCTTCGGCGAGAACTACATCAAGCACCTGAACGTGCTGGAGGGCATCGGCATGACCTCCATCGAGCCCATCGACTTCCGGGGCCAGAAGATCGCGCCCATCGAGTTCCTGAAGGCCGTGCTGCCCGCGCCCGAGTCGCTGGCAGCCAACTACACCGGGCAGACCTGTATCGGTGTGCAGGCCAAGGGGCCGGGCAAGAACGGGAAACCCAACGTGCATTTCGTCTACAACGTCAAGGATCACGCCGAGTGCTACCGCGAGGTGCAGGCGCAGGGCGTGAGCTACACGACCGGCGTGCCCGCCATGATCGGCGCGATGCTGATGCTCAGCGGCACCTGGATGCAGCCCGGCGTCTGGAACGTGGAACAGCTCGACCCCGACCCGTTCATCGACGCCATGAACACCTGGGGCCTGCCGGTGGACGAGCTGGCGGGCATCGAACTCGTCAAGGCCTGAGAGCAGGCAGCAGGCAGGGGCCGCCAGACGTGCGGCCCCTCCTTTTTGGCGTGATCCGGCCCCCTTACACTGCGCCCATGCCCTACCTGCGCCTGACCTGTCCGGAGGTCTCGCCCGAGCGGCGGCGGATCATCGCCCTGCGGCTGACCGAGGAGCTGAACGACCTGTTCTTCTCGTCGCGCGGCGGCCCGACCCGCGAGGAACTGCGCGAGCGCACGTCCATCCACTTCCAGCCCTACGGCGAGGCGGACGTGTTCATCGGCGGCCACACGCCCCAGGAGCGCCGCAAGCCTGACCTGACGGCCGAACTCTCGGACTGGAACATGGGGGTGAAGACCCAGCGCCGGGTGGCGGCGCAGCTCACGCCCGTGCTGGCCGAACTGTTCGGCGTCGGGCCGCAGGAGCTGGACAACGTGAACATCCGCTTCCATTCCTATCCGCCGCGCGACTTCGCGGTGGGCGGCCGCCTGATCGCCGATTTCGTGCCGCGTATCGGGCAGCTGATGAAGCGGCTGAATTCATGAAAGTCACTCCAGCGCGTCCAGCCGCTTCCAGCCCATCCGCAGGCTGAGCCACGTGCCGAACACGGTCGCCAGCCCCAGGCCGATCAGGCCCAGCACCCCCTCCGGCGTGCCCAGCGCGCTCAGGCCGGGGTAAAGGTCGGGGCGCAGGACGCTGCCGGCGGCGGGGCGGGCCAGCAGGAGCAGGCACAGCACCGAATACAGCAGGCTCAGGCCCATGAAGGCCAGCCCGCCCGCGCTGACGCCGATCTCGGCCGGGTTGTCGGCGTCGAATTTGGGGGCGGCGGCGCCCAGGCCCACGCCCAGCGCGGTGATGACGAAGGCGTTGCTCATGCTGACGAGCGCGGAGAGCAGCAGCAGGGTAGGCCCCAGGTTCATGGCGCGGGCCGAGGCGAGACCCATCACCAGGCCCAGGATCAGCGTGACCGGCAGCACGCCCAGGAACTTGCTCAGCACGATCTGGCGCGGGGCGATGGGCGCGGTTCGCAGCAACCAGTAGGATTTCGCCTCGGTCGAGACCGCCGGGAACGCCAGCCGCACGGCCACGCCCGAGATGATGAAGCCCTGGAACGCGAGCTGGATGTACCCCAGGATGCCCCGGAACTGCGCGACGGGAATCGGCACCGCCTTGACGCTGACGAGATACACGCCGGCGAGCGCGACCACCACGAGGAGCTGGCTCCACTGGGTCGGGTCGCGCAGGGTGACGCGCAGATCCTTGCTGGCGAGGCTGCCGCCGGAGCCCAGGCGGGACAGCAGCCGCTCCAGAGGGGCGGCGCGGCGCGGCGTGGGGTCGAGCCTGGGCGTGCTGGAATCCAGCGCCCGCGCCCAGCCCTCCTGATACGCGCGGGTGGCGAGGGCGGTGGCAGCGAGCAGCAGCACCACGGTCAGCACCAGCAGGGGCAGCAGCGGCGCGGCGAGGTGCCCGTGCGCCGCCTGCCAGATGCCCTGCGCCGCCCACGACGGCGGCAGCAGCGGACTGCCGGGGCCGGCGAAGTTCTTGAGCAGCTCCTCGAATTTCGCCGGATCCTGCATCTTCTGCACCAGCACCTCGGGGCGCAGGGCCCGGATGGCGTACACCAGTCCGGCGCTGATCAGCACGCCCAGCGCGGTACTCACCTCGCGCACGCGGCCGACCGGGGCCACGCGCATCAGGCCGACCGCGAGCAGGGCGCCCAGTCCGACCGGCGCGGCGAAGGTGAGCAGCGCGGCGAGGAGCATGACCGCATAGGCCCAGGCCGGGGCGTGGAAGAACACGCCGACGGTGATCATCAGGGGCAGGGTCAGGGCGACCGGCACCAGGGCGGTGTTCAGGAACGTCTCGGCGACTTTCAGGCCAAACACCCGGCGGGTCGGCAGCGGCTGGGTCAGCAGGAAGTTCAGGTCGTCGCTGAGGTACAGCGTACTGATGGCGGTGGTCGTGGCGCTGAAGGTCACGCCGCTGGACAGCGTGATCAGGCCGATCTCCAGCACCCGCGAGAACACATTGGTGCCGATATCCCCGAAGGTGCTCAGGAAGGTCAGCGCCCGCCACACGCCGTAGACCTCCGCCCAGACCAGCAGCACGCCGAGGGCGGCCAGGAACAGCAGCCCCGGCCTGGAGGCCCCCTCCAGCGTGTGCCGCAGCGCCGTGAGTTTCAGCTTCAGCAGGCTGGCAGAGGGAAGTCGTTCGGCCCGCCCTGACATCGGGGTCACCGTCACACCGGCACCGCAGCCTCGCGTCGGCGCTGCTCCTCCTGCTGTTCCTCCTCAATCAGGCGGAAGAAGATGCGTTCCAGGGAATCGCCGTGGACGCCGCCCGCCGCCGTGCCGGTCTGGGCGCGCAGGTCGTCCATGGAGCCTTCGCCCAGCACCTTGCCGTGGTCGAGCACCACGATGCGGTCGCACACGGCCTCGGCCAGCGGCAGCGAGTGGGTGGTGAGCAGCACCGTGCGGCCCCGGTCGGCGTGCCCGCGGAACAGTTCCCGTACCTGCCGCGCGGCGTGCGGGTCGAGGCCCACCATGGGTTCGTCCACGATCAGCACCGGGGGATCGGGCAGCAGGGCAGAGATGATGGCGACCTTCTGCCGCATGCCGTGGGAGTAGGTCTCCAGCAGCTCGTTGCCGGACTCGGTCAGGCGGAAGAAGTCCAGCCAGCGGTCGATCTCGGCGTCGGCGCGCTCGACCCTGTACAGCTGACCGACGAAGCGCAGCAGTTCACGGCCGGTCAGTTTGCCGTACAGGTAGGGCCGATCCGGGATGTAGCCGAAGGCCGCCTTGGCCTTCACCGGCTGCGCCCAGACGTCGTAGCCCTGCACGCGCACGGTGCCCGCCGTGGGGCGGGTCAGGCCCACCAGCGCCCGGATGGTGGTGGTCTTCCCGGCCCCGTTGCTGCCCAGCAGGCCGAATACGGCGCCGGGCTGAACCGTGAAGCTCAGATCGCTGACGGCTTCGTGCCTGCCGTAGCGCTTGGTGTAGTGACTGACCTCGATCATGTGAGGCCCAGCTTAGGCTCCACCCTCTGACGGAGGGATCACGGCGGCACGGGGCCGGTCAAAACTTGGGGCCGGTTAGCCCGACCCTTCCTCCCGGGTGCCGCGCGGCCGCGACCCCGCGCGCCAGCGGCGGCCCGGCTCCACCTGAAGTTCGCCCAGCACCGGGGCGCCGACGTGGGCCCGGGCGCCGATCACGGCCACGTCCTCGCCGCCGTCCACACGCGAGGCGATCACCGCCTCCTCGTCCACGATGGCCCGGCGCACCTGCGCCCCCGCCCGTACGGTCACGTCGCGCAGGATCACGGCGTCCTCGACCACCGCGCCGGGCTCGATCACCACGCCCGGCGAGAGCACCGAGCGCGTGACCTTCCCGGCCACCCGACACCCGTAGGAGATCAGGCTGTCGGCCACCTGGGCGCCCCGCACGATCTGGGCCGGTCGGCGCGGAATGCTGGAACTCAGCACCGGCCACTCGCGCGAGTCCAGCTGGACCGAGCGGCCGCCCAGCAGATCCTGATGCGCGCGGAAGTAGGCACCGGGCAGCCCCACGTCCAGCCAGTAGCCCTGGTGCGTGTAGGCGTGGGCTGTCCTGGCCTTCACGAAGGCCGGGATCAGCCCGTGCCCGAAGTCGCCCAGGCCCAGGCCCGGCCCGGCCTCGTCCCGCAGCGTGTCGAGCGTGTCCAGCAGGGCCTGGGCGCTGTACACGAAGACCTCGGTGGTGATCTGCCCGCCGCGTGGCCGCTCCGGCTTGTACTGGAAGGACTTCACGCGCCCACTCCGGGTGAGGGTCACGTTGCCGAAGCGGCGGGCGTCCTCGCCGGCTGGGAGAGGCACCGTGACCATCGTGACGTCGGCGCCCACTTCCAGGTGATGACGGATCACCTCCGCGTAGTCCAGCGTGTAGACGTGATCGGCCGACAGCACCACCACCACGTCCGGCTCGTAGGCCCGGATCAGGTGCCGGTTGAGGTACAGCGCGTCGGCGTTGCCGGCATCCTCCAGTTCGCCCGAGAGCGACTCCGGGCTGGGGGGCAGCACCTCCAGGCCGCCGTGCGTCCGGTCGAGATCCCAGGGGCGGCCGTTGGTCAGGTGGTCGTTGAGGCTGTGCAGCTGGTATTCCTCGACCACCCAGACGTCCGACAGGCCGCTGTGCATACAGTTGCTCAGGGCGAAGTCGATCAGCCGGTAGGTGCCGCCGAAGGTCAGGGCCGGCTTGGCGCGTTCCTGCGTGAGCACGCCCAGGCGCTGGCCCTTGCCGCCGGCCAGGATCAGGGTCAGCACCTTGCGGCCGGCCACGCGGGTGCCGCGGGCGCTGGGGCCAGAGCTGAGGCTGCGGGTGCGGGATGGGAAGCCGGGCATGTCCGCTCCAGCCTGACCGACCGGCATCCGCAGGTGCTGAGCCCAGGCTTGACCGGTCTTGAGCTTCACTCCACGCGCTGCGGCTCGCTCTGACCGTCCCGGTACTGCAGATCACCCGTCAGGCGCCGGGTCAGGGCCTCCAGGGCCGCCTGCCGAACCCTGGCCTCCGCTGCAGTCAGGACGTCGAGCACCTCCTGGGCGGCGCCGGGCTCCCGCTCCTGCAGGTCGGCCAGCCAGCGCTCGCGTTTGACCCCCCACCAGCCGCGCGTGGCGTACAGGCCCTCGACCACTCCGTGAGCGGCCCCGACCGCCACCAGCACGTGCCGGGGATCGCTCCCCGTCGCCAGCGCGCGGGCGTCCAGCAGCTCGTCGATCAGGGCGTGGCGGGCCTGGGGGGTCAGCGGGCGGGGGGCGGGGCCGGCGACGTACAGGGCGCGGGCCTCGGCGACCAGCGCGTCCAGCTCCGGATGTTCCCACACGACCCTGCCCTGGGCATACATGGTGATGGTGGCGGCGTCCCCGGCCGCGAACATCGCCCTCACCTTGCGCGCCGGGTTGTGGAACACCTCGACCGGCACGCCCGCCACGGTGAAGTTCGAGCGCCAGCGCCGATCGCCCTCGACCAGCACGTGGACATCCAGATCGCTGTATTCGTTCGCCTCGCCACGTGACGCGGAGCCGCACCAGAGGGCGGCGTACACGCCAGGGGTGCTCCGCAGACGTTCCAGCGCGGCGGGCAGGGCCGCCTCCAGCCGGGCCTGAGCGGAGCTGGTCTGAGGTTCCGGTGCCTGGACTCCCCGGGTCACGTTCAGGCCGGGGTCAGGGGCGCCACACACCAGTCGAGCCTGATCCCCTGGGCGGCCTGCCAGTCGCGCAGGCTGTAGCGGGCGCGGGCCAGGGCGGCCAGGGTGGCGTGGGCCACGGTGACCGCACAGTGCATCTCGCGCCCGTCGATCAGGCCGTGCTCGTGGGCGCAGAGCAGTTCGTCGGTGTCCACGATCTCGGCCATCAGCCCGTCGTGGAGCAGGATGTCGAGGTACAGGTCACGCACCGTCCAGACCTCGCCCTTACGGGTGATCTGGGCGATGTCCAGGTGGTAATCGTGCTCGCGCCGGCCGTGGAAATCGTAGCGGCAGACGACCACGTTCTGGGCCGGCAGCAGATGGGCCTGCCAGTAGCGCACCCGGGGATGGGCGATGAACTCACGTGCCACGAACAGACCGTGGTCGGTCTCGAGATAGGTCTGGACGCTGCGGATGCCGGTGTTGGTGTGGTGGCGCATGGCCGGGACGTCGTGAAGTTCCACTTTGACCGGGTGCACCGCAGGCTGCATGGCCCAGCCTACAGGGGAAGGCGTCACGCTTGGATGAATCACGGTGTCCGTTCAGCATTTCCGCGACCCAGCAGCGGACATTTCCTGCTTTTGCACCGAGTCCTCTAAATGAGTGACGTCCTGCACGCCTTTCGCTCCGTCTCAGGCAGTTCATGCTTGCCTAATGAAGCTCACGTGATCAGGTGCCGATCAGGGGCAGGGCGTCCAGCGTTCCGAAATCGTGGGGCACGAACAGGCTGCCCTCGGTGAGGCCCTGGTCGGACACCGCATCCAGCCGTGCCTGCAGCCCCACGGCGGAGACCTCCCCGCTCAGGTAGGCGCGGTGGGCCGCCATGACGTCGCGGAGCTGCTGGGGCGTTTCATGCACGAACTCCAGCCGGAAGTCGCGCAGGCCCGCCCCGAGCCAGCTGTCCAGATGGGGGGCGGCGACCTGCGGGCGGCCCTCGAAGACGGTGTTGCGGCAGCCCACGTCGGCCATGACCGGATGGCTGCGGCCACGCTCGTCCCGCAGGGCGATCCGGTGGGACTCGCAGGGGTGGCCGCAGTTGGTGTAGTCCGTGCCCTCGCTCAGGAAGCGGCAGAAGACGCAGTGCTCGGTGTGGAAGACCGGCAGATGCCCGTAGGCCACCGGCTCCAGGCGCAGCGGCCCGACCAGCCCCGCCAGTTCGGTGATCTGCTGGGCGTTCAGGTCGTAGGTCGGGGTGAGGCGGCTCAGACCCAGCTCCAGCAGGGCGCGGGCGGTGAGGACATTGGCCGCGTTCAGGCTGAAGTCGCCGGTCAGCTCCGCAGCGCCGGCTTCAGCCTGCAGCCCCTCCAGCAACCCGCCGGAGCGCACCAGAATCCCGGCGCCCAGCGACAGCAGGAACTTCTGCAGGTTCTGCTCGGTGGGTTTGAGGATGCGCGGGCTGGCGACCCGGACGGCGATACCAGCGGCCTTCACCCGCTCCACACTGGGCTTGAGTCCGTAGAGTTCGAGATAGTCCAGCGTGATGGAGTCCGGGCGTTCCTCCAGCGCGGCGTCCAGCTGCTCCGGCGTGCGGACGAGGACGTGCAGGCGCGGGGCCTGATCCTCGTCAGGCGTGGTGGCCGGCATTTCCCTCAGGGCCGCGTCCAGCGCCGGGGTGGTCGGGCGCTCGGGGGCGTGGCCGCGCCGCGCGGTGAGGGCCGCCACCGCCTCCCGGCGCAGGGCGTTCAGGGCGCTGACCGGCAGGAACCCCGCGCCCTGCAGATCGGTCGTGAGGGCCCGCAGGTGAAAGGGCGTGCCGCCCAGCCGGCCCAGCTGCTCCCGGAGCTGCGCCTCGTCCAGCGCGCGGTTGCGGGCGGGGGCCAGGGGCTCTTGCAGGGTCGCGGTCGCGCTCAGGCCGTGCTCGTCGGTCAGGGTCAGGGCGGGGGCCTCGCCCACGTGGCCGCTGAAGTGGGCGTCCACGGGCCGGGTCTGCACCGGGTCGTCGGCCTCCACCAGCGGCCTCACGCGGGCGGCCAGCGTGGGGTCGTGGGTGCGCCACACGGGGTCGCCCACGCGCACCCGGCGGCCGTCCACCGCGCCGCGCCCGAAGCGCAGCTCCAGGGTCTGACCGGGGCGCACGCGGGCCAGCGAGTCGTCGTCCAGCGGACGCCCGGCGTCCCACAGGCCGTACAGGAACCCGCCCTCCTCGCGGCCCTCGGGGGTGCGCCAGTTGGCGGGGTCGAACACCAGACCGTCGCCGGGCTTCACGCTCTGGGAGAGATCCACCAGCACGCCACGCTCGGTCACGCCGCGCACGGTGCCCACCCGCACCCCACGGTGGCGGGGCGCCCGGCCGCGCACGACCGTCTGGTGGTTGGTGCCCGCCATGAAGTGCGGCCCCAGTCCGCGCGAGTAGACCTGCTCCAGATCCTGCTCCTCGGCAGGCGTGACGCTCAGGGGCCGGCCGGCCCAGGCCTCGTCCACGGCCCGGCGATAGGCGGCGGTGGTCAGGGCCACGAACTCGGCGTCCTTATAGCGGCCCTCGATCTTCAGGCAGTTCACGCCGATCCTCACGAGTTCCGGCACCTGATGAAGCGCGTAGAGGTCGCCGGGCGAGAGCAGGTAGCGGGCGTCGCCCAGGTCGCGCTCCAGGCCGTCGACCAGCAGGTCGTAGGGCAGGCGGCAGGCCTGGGCACACTGGCCCCGGTTGGCGGAGCGGCCGCCCCAGGCCTCGGAGGAGAAACACTGGCCGGAGTACGACACGCACAGCGCCCCGTGCACGAAGGTCTCCAGTTCGAGGTCGGTGGCGCCCGCGATCCGCTCGATGTCGCGCAGGCTGAGTTCGCGCCCCAGCACCACGCGGCTGGCCCCGAAGCGGCGGGCGTGTTCGGCGCCCTCGGCCGACGTGATGCTCATCTGGGTCGAGCCGTGCACCGGCAGATCGGGGCAGATCTCGCGGGCCAGCCGCGCCACGCCGTGATCCTGCACGATGATGGCGTCCACCCCGGACTCGGCCAGGGTGATGAGCTGCCGCTCGGCCTGCCTCAGTTCGCGGTCGAAGACGAGCACGTTGAAGGTCACGAAGGCCTGCACGCCCCGTTCGTGCAACCCACGCATGATCTCCGGCAACGCCTCGGCGTCGAAGCCCACCTTGGCACGGGCATGGAAGCCGGCGCCGTCGGCGCGCCCCTGCCCGGCCGCGAAGTTCACGCCGAAGAACACGGCGTCCGCGCCGGCCTCCACGGCGGCGCGCAGCTGGCGCTCGCCGCCGACGGGACTCATCACTTCAGGTTTCACAGGGGCGCGCGGCATAACGGATCAGTGTAGCCGCTCGTGGGCCAGGAGGCCAGGTTCGGGTCACATTGGATCAGGGCAACCGCACCGTCACCAGACGGGGGCATTCGATCACGCGCAAGGCGACCCCGCTGCTCCGCAGCTCTGCGAGTCCGACCCTGCGGGCCACCTCCCCTCAAGGGGAGGCAAGAAAACCGGGTCAGTCGGGCTTTTCCTTGCCTCCCTTCTCAGAAGACTCGCATAGCTGAGGAGCAGCGAGGTCGTCCGCAGCGTGAGCGTACCCACCGCTTCCCAGACGGTGCGGTTGCCCTGGTCACAGAGTCGGGGCGGCGATGCAGTGTCCTTCAGCCCTGCAGGTTCCCCCCGGTCTGGAGCTCGGCCATGAACGGCGGCGTGAGCCACTGGGGCGGGGTGTGGCCGGCGCGAACCAGCATGACCGGCACCGGGGCGCAGCAGGCGACCGCCTGAGCCACCGAGCCGAGCAGCATCCGGCCCAGGCCGCTGCGCCCGTGGGTGGACATCACGATCAGGGCCGCCCCCTCGTCGCGGGCGATGTCGCTGATGGCCTGGGCGATGGCCCGCCCACCCGCCAGTTCCACGCGCACGCGCGCTCCGGGCACCCTGGCCTGCAGGGCGGTTTCCATGGCGCGCTTCTGCTCGGCCACCTCCGCCGGCTCGGCGGGCGGCAGGTAGCCGAACTCACCGGCCAGCGCCACCCCCGGATCGAGCTGCACGCACAGCACCGTCAGTTCAGCGTGCAGGGCGGCCGCCAGGGCCCGGGCGTGGGTCAGGGCGAGGTGTCCGAGGTCGCTGCCATCGGTGGTCACGAGAATGCGCGTCATATCAGCCTCCTGTACTGAGGGTGAGCCGGGCGGATTACGGAGCCATTACCGCGATGAGCGGAGGTGCCTGGGGAGCGGGCCGGATGAGACGGGTCAAATGAGACGGGCCGGACGACTGAATCAGACGGTCGAGACAGGGTTCAGTCCAGAGTGAGCCAGCGACCCCTGTCGTTCAAGAGGAGCAGACACCTTGTCCCGCGCTCCAGACCTCTGCGGCGCGTCCTCAGTCCGGGCTGAGCCAGCGGGCTGCGGAGCGGGTGGCGAGCGGCATGAACAGGTAGGTCATCGAGGGCACGACCAGCACCATCTGGGCCAGCGCCCGCAGCCCCAGCGGCCAGGAGCCCACGAGCGGGGCGACCAGCAGCGTGACCCCCACGGACACCGGGTACAGCACGAGCAGGGTCAGCAGGGTCATCTTCCAGCGCCTCGGCTGACTCAGGGTCGGGGCGGCGGGCGGGGTGAACCAGAAGTCCAGTCCCGGCTGGCGCTCGAAACTCAGCTGGTCGTCCACCATCGGCGCGATGGCGTCCAGCCAGGCGGTGCGCTCGGGCGAGAGTTCCCAGGCCGCGGCGCTGGACAGCGAATCGAAGCGGGCGACCACGGTGTACTCGCGCCCGCCGCCTGCCGGGCGCAGGATGCCGGTGCCGCGGTAGCCGGGCACACGGCCCAGCAGCTCGCCCAGTTCCGTGAGCCGCTGTTCGTAGCCGGCCTCGTGGCCCGCCCGGATGCGCCGGCGCACGACCAGGGTCACGGGATCGGTGGGGGGCGTGTCTGGCAACGTCACCCCGGCAGGATAGCGAGCCGGATCAGGGTGGCCTGTCCACCGCGCCCTTGCCGGGAACACCTGGGCGCCGCGCCATGTGGGCCGGGCTGCCGCGCTAGCCTGCGCCCCATGATGCGTGTGCTGTTCGTGGGGGATGTGTTCGGTCAGCCCGGCCGGCGGGTGCTGGCGGCCCAGCTGCCGCTGCTGCGGCAGCGGGCGGACTTCGTGATCGTCAACATGGAGAATTCGGCCGGCGGCTTCGGGATGCACCGCGACGCCGCCGAGGGCGCCCTGAAGGCCGGCGCGCACTGCCTGACCCTGGGCAACCACGCCTGGAACCACAAGGACATCTACCCGATGATGCAGGACGAGGCCAGCTACCCCATCGTGCGGCCGCTGAACCTCAGCGATCCGGGGGCGCCGGGGGTGGGCTGGCGCAGCTTCGACGTGAAGACGCCGGGCGGCACCGAGCGCCTGACCGTGGTGAACCTGCTGGGCCGGGTCTTCATGGACGCGGTCGCCAACCCCTTCCGGGTAATGGACGAGTTTCTGGAACGCCCCGGGATGGGCAGCGTGTTCGTGGACTTCCACGCCGAGGCGACCAGCGAGAAGCAGGCGATGGCCTGGCACCTGGACGGCCGGGTCGCGGCGGTGATCGGCACCCACACGCATGTGCCGACCGCCGACACGCGCCTGCTGCCCGGCGGCACCGCCTTCCAGGCCGACGCCGGCTTCACCGGCCCCCACGACTCGGTGATCGGCTCCGAGATGGACGGCCCGCTGCAGAAATTCCTGACCGAGCGGCCGCACCGCTTCGGCGTGGCGGGGGGGCGCGCGGAGCTGAACGCGGTCTTTGTCCAGATAGAGGGGGGCAAGGCCCAGGGGATAGAGCGCTACCGTTACGTCGAGGAGTGAGCCCCGTCGAGGAGTGGGCACAGGCCAGGGCCGGGCGGGGAGCGGGCCGGGCCCCTTCAAGGGCACCCGACCGGGTATCCGACGGGGCATCCGGCTGGACAGCTGACAGAACCGGCATGACGCCGGAGCAGCGGTGTGGAACGCAGCCCACGCAGACGGTGGGTGGGGAGGGACTGAAGGCCATGAGCATCCGGAGTGACGTGAATCTGCTGGGCCGCACGCTGGGTCTGGTCTTGAAGGAACAGGAGGGCGAGGCCTTCTTCGAACTCGTCGAGCGCACCCGCGCCCTGGTGCGCGAGGTGCGCGCGGGCGGCGACGACGCCGAGCTGCGCGCCATGCTCGCGGGGCTGAGCGGCGCCGACGCCGGCAACCTGGCGCGGGCCTTCACCTGGTATTTCCAGCTCGTCAACCTGGCCGAGGAATACGAGCGGGTGCGGGTGCTGCGCGCCGTGACCGGGGTGCGCCCGCAGAGTCTGGAGCAGGCGCTGACCGAGCTGAAGGCGCAGGGGCTGTCGGCGGCCGACGTGGAGGCGCTGATCGAGCGGGTCGACCTGGGGCTGACCTTCACCGCCCACCCCACCGAGATGCGCCGGCGCACCATCCGCAACCACCTCGTCGAGGTGGCGCGCGCCATTCCCGATCTGGCCGACGAGGGCGCGCTCGACCGCGTGACCGCCCACGTGGAGGCCATGTGGACGACGCCCGAGCTCAGGCGCCTGAAGCCGACCGTGCTGGACGAGGTCAAGGGCGGCCTGAACTACATCACCTCCATCGCCCAGGCGCTGCCGGAGCTGCAGCGCGACCTGCGCCGCGCCTTTAAGAACGTCTTCGAGCACGACTCCGAGGCCGCGCTGCCGCTGCATTTCTCCTCGTGGATGGGCGGCGACCGCGACGGCAACCCCTTCGTGACGCCCCAGGCCACCCGCGAGGCGCTGGAGGTTCACCGTGAGCGGGCGCGCGAGCTGCTGCTGAGCGCCGTCCAGCGGGCCTACGCCGACCTGAGCCAGGAGCTGGGGGGCCACGAGGCCTACCGCGAGGAACTGCGCGACCTGCATGGCGCCATCCGTGACGGGCACCCGGTCGAGCTGCTGCCCCGGCTGGACGCCCTGCACCTGCAGCTTCACCAAGACGGCCAGCATCGCAGCGCCGATACCCTGCTCACCCCGCTGCTCTCGCTGACGCGGGTGTTCGGGCAGCATCTGGTCAGCCTGGATCTGCGCGAGCACTCGGCCCAGACCGGCGCGGCGGTGGCCGAACTGCTGCGCGCGGCCGACGTCGAGGCCGACTACCTGGCGCTCGCCGAGCCCGCCAAACAGGAACTGCTGGCCCGCGAACTCCGCTCGCGCCGCCCGCTGTGGCCCGCCGGGGAGGCGCTGCCTGACGCGCTAGAGAACGCCATCGGCCCGATCCGGGAGGTGAAGCAGGCCACCAGGGTCGCCGGCCCACGGGCCTTCGGGCGCTACATCGTGTCGATGTCGGAGAGCGTGAGCGACGTGCTGGAGCCGCTGCTGCTGGCCCGCGAGGTGGGGTTTGCGATCCTGCCGGTGCCGCTGTTCGAGACGCTGGAGGATCTGGAGAACGCGCCGCAGGTGGTTCAGGCGCTGCTGAGCCTGCCCGAATACCGCGCCGTGCTGGGGGACGGGGTGCAGGAGATCATGCTGGGCTATTCGGATTCCAACAAGGACACCGGCTTCCTGGCCGCCAACTGGGCCCTGCACGAGGCCCAGCGCCGGGTCAGCGACGTGTGCCGCGGGGCGGGCGTGCGCTGGCGGTTTTTCCACGGGCGCGGCACGAGCATCGGGCGCGGGGGCGGGCCGGCCTCGCGGGCCATCCTGGGGCAGCCGGCGGGCACCATCGACGCCGGGCTGCGGATCACCGAGCAGGGCGAGGCGCTGGCCGACAAGTACTCCCACCCGCTGCTGGCGCGGCGCAACCTGGAACAGGCCCTGTACGGGCTGCTGCTGGCCGCCGCCCGGCGCAACGACGAACTGAAGGAGGACTGGACGGCCGCGATGGGGCGCGCCGCGAAGGCCAGCGCCGGCGCCTACCGCGCCCTGGTGGACGATCCGGACTTCATCGGGTTTTTCGAGGGGGTCACGCCCATCCACGAGATCGCCCGCCTGAACATCGCCTCGCGCCCGGTGCGGCGGCCCGGCGCGCCCAGCCTGAGCAACCTGCGCGCCATTCCCTGGGTCATGAGCTGGACGCAGAACCGCGCCAATCTGCCCGGCTGGTACGGTCTGCTGGAGGGCGTGCGCGAGATCGGGCCGGCGCTGGCCCGCGAGATGTACGCCGGCTGGCCCTTTTTCCGCACGGTGCTGGACAACGCCCAGATGAGCCTGGCCAAGAGCGACCCGCTGATCTTCGACGAATACCTGCGCCTGGTGAGGCCGCACCCCCTGGCCGACCGCCTGAAGGACGCCTATGCCCAGACCGTGACCCTGGTGCAGGAGGTCGTGGGCGCCGAGCTGCTGGGCAACGAGCCCCGCCTGAAGGAGAGCATCGGGCTGCGCAACCCCTACATCGACCCCATCCACCGCATCCAGGTGGAACTGCTGCGCCGCGCCCGCGCCACCGAGGGCGGTCTGGACGAATTCGAACGCCCGCTGATGCTGAGCATCCAGGGCATCGCGGCGGGCGTACGCAACACGGGCTGAGCGGGGCGGGAGGCGGGGCGGCCTGGATGCTGGACGTCCGGCCGCCCCGCCCTGTTCAGCAGCCTGGCGTCAGAGAGTCCTGGGGCGCGCGATCAGGACAGCTTCAGCGTCTGCTCCAGGGGAGGCGGGGCGGGCTCCCGACCTGAGCACCCGACCTGAGCAAAGGGGGCAGGGCCGGGGTTCCGGAGCGAAGCCGGGCGGAACGGACGACTCTGGAGCCCTCCCCACCACGGGTATCCCACATGGGCCGTCAACGTCCGGGACGCCCTCCGGGTCAGCCGCAGCACGTCCCTCAGCGCCTGTCCAGCAGCACGTAGCTCAGGGTCACGTCCTCCAGCACCTCGGCCTGGTGTTCCTCGCCGGCGGGAATGAAGGACACGTCGCCGCCGCGCAGGGTCACGGCCTTCCCGCCGCAGACTGCCCGCAGCACGCCGCTGTGGATGAACGACAGTTCGTCCTGCGCGTGGCGGGTGGGGGGCAGCACGGTGCCGGCCGGGAAGTGCAGGCGGCCCACCTGAGCCGGGAGGGACTGCAGCGGGGCGGCCTCGCCGGTGATCAGGGTCAGGAGTTCCATGGAGCTTCAGGGTGCGCCGCACACACCCAAAGATCAAGGGAGACGACGGGTCGGGCGCCCGCTGGGCTTACCATAGACGCCATGCGTCCAAGCCTCGTCCTGGCCGCGTTCCTCGCCTCAGCGGCGGCGAGCGCGCAGACCACCCCCGCCCTCCCCTCCTTCGAGGGCCAGATCATCTATCAGGTCATGCCGGACCGCTTCGCCGACGGCGACCCGGGCAACAACCAGGGAGTCAACCTGGCCGATCCCCGCGCGTGGCACGGCGGCGACCTCAGGGGCCTAACCGGAAAGCTGAATTACATCCAGAAGTTGGGGGCCACGGCGGTCTGGATGACCCCGGTGTATCAGCAGCAGAGCGTGAACTCGTTCGCCACGGCGGCCTACCACGGCTACTGGCCGGCCGATTTCCGCGCGGTCGATGGGCACTTCGGCACCCTGGCGGACTTCGACGCCTTCGTGAAGGCGGCGCACGGCGCGGGCATGAAGGTCGTGCTCGATCAGGTCATCAACCATTACGGCTACGAGGCGGCGGCCGTGAAGCTGCGCCCAGGGTGGTTCACCACCGACGCCGAGTGTCAGGCCAGCACCGACAAGGACGTGGACTGCCCGCTGGCCGGCCTGCCCAACCTGAAGCAGAGCGTGCCGCAGGTGCGCGAGCAATTGATCGGCAACGCCGATTTCTGGCGGGCGCGCGGGGTGGACGCGCTGCGCTACGACGCCATCAAGCACGTCGAGCGGCCCTTCCTGAAGGAGCTGCTGGCGCGCGACCGGGCAGCCGGCAGCTGGACGCTGGGCGAGTGGTTCGACGCCGACACGGGCACGGTGGCCGAGTGGCAGAAGGCGGGGTTCGATTCGCTGTTCCTGTTCAGCCTGCAGGCGGCCATGAAGGACTCGGTGATGGGCGGCCAGGGCCTCGACCGGGTGAGAACCGTGCTGTCACGGCAGGGTGAACTCGTGCGCCCCGGCGACGTCGCGCTGTTCCTCGACAACCACGACGTCCCCCGCTTCGCGCAGGGCAGCCTGTTCGAGGACGTGGGCCGCGAGCGCACGAAGTACGGCCTGCGCGCCCTGATGACGCTCAGGGGCGTGCCCGTGATCTGGCAGGGCACCGAGATCGCCCAGCGCGGCGGGGCCGATCCCGACAACCGCCGCCAGATGCGCTTCGAGGATCAGTGGACGCCCGAGGAACGCGCCGTGTACGAGGTCGCTCGGGGCGCCATCGCCGCGCGCAAGGCCAGCCCGGCCCTGAGCCGGGGCACGCTGACGCTGGTGCCAGTGCCGCTGGCCCTGGAGTCACAGCTGCTGCTGTTCACCCGCACGGTGGACGGCCAGCGGGTGCTGGCGGCGTGGCACGGGGGCAAGGAGCGGCGCACCTACAGCCTGAAGCTGAGCGGCCTGGGCCTGAAGGCGGCCGACCTCGCGACCGTGACCTCGCTGTTCGCGGGCCAGAACGCCAGGGCGAGCGTGCGCGGGGGCTACCTGCACCTGAGCCTGCCCGCCCAGGACGCGGCGGCGTTTACCCTGCCCTGAGGGACTGATACCGGACTAACATGAATTCAGGGCATGGCGTATCCAGGGGAAAGCGGTCAGCGACTGCACTTCGGACGGTGACGCCATCAAGCGCTGGCACTCGTGGCTCAAGACGTCTTGCACGTCATCCAGGGTCGTGAAGGTTCGGTTCGCCAGGGGACGCTTGACTCGACCGACCAGCGGTTCTGCTGGGGACAGCTCCGGGGTGTAGGGGGGAAACGTGACCAGCAGCATCGTGGGGGGCACGGTCAGCTGCGGGCTGGTGTGCCAGCCCGCACCATCCAGCAACAGCACGATGATGTCCCGCCCAGTCGGATTCACCGCATCGTTGAAGGCCGCCAGGGCCACCTGCATGACCGCCGTGCTCACTGTCGGCAGGATCAAGAAGTCACTCGTGCCGGTGACCGGTTCCACGAAGACATAGACGTAGAGCCACTGGAACCCCCGATGCTGCACCGCGATGGGTCGCTGGCCGACCTTGGCCCACACCCGCATGAGCACAGGTTTGAGCCCAGCGCGGCCTTCGTCCTGAACAAACAGGCGTACCCGCTGGTGCGGGTACGCTGCCTGCGCCGTGCGCAATGTTTGGGCTACTTTTTTTTGAACGCCGCCTGCACGTCTGGATCGGCCGCCAGATGGTGACGGGGACGTGGCAGCTGCACACTGAACCCCAGGCGTTTGAGATACCCCCACGCACACACCTCGGTGATCGCCACCGCAAAGTGCTCGTAGATGTACGCCTGGGCGGTGCCGCTCGTCCACACCCCGCCCCTGGGCGGGGTCTCCATCAGCGCCTCCGAGAGCTGCCGCTGCTGATCGGGGGTCAGGGCGGGGTCGGAGTGGTTGTCCTGACGTTTGTCGCGCACCGCCTCAGGGCCGTGCTGGTTGTATCGGCGCACCAGGGTGCTGATGGTGTTGCGGTTGTACCCCGTGGCATCAGCGATCTGGCGCGGGGGATACCCTTTGGCTTTAAGCCACAGGATGTGCCAGCGGGAGCGTTCGACCGGACGGTGGGCCGATCGATACGACGCTTCAAGTTCCGTGACGGTTCGGTACGGGTGCAGTGGCAGCGTGTCCATGCTTGCAACTCATCTTAATCCCGTATGAGCAGAGTCCGGGCCGGTGAGGATCGTCTTCCCCACCGGCCCGAACGGTTTTGGCCCCGGTGGCAGGCTCAGGGAATCCGGTCGATCTCGGAGAGCGAGGTGGAGGTCGCCTCGACCCGCTGGCGCTGCAGCTTCTGCATCTCGTGGGCGTCCAGCGCGGTGTGCGCCATCACGATGGTCTCGCACAGCAGCATCATCGAGGCGCAGACGCTGGCCGGGAGGCACTGCACGCCGTCCCGGCGCAGCACGGCGCCCTCGCGGCCATCGGTGAGGATCAGCACCGAAGGCCCGACCAGCAGACCGGCCGTGTCCGGCACCCGCCAGGTACGTGCCCGGCTGGCCATCAGTTCCGAGCGCCAGGTGTCGGTGGAGTCGCCGTGCGGGGTCGCTGCGCCCGGCAGCTGGCACACGCCCCGGATGACCTCGCGGATCAGCTCGCCGTCCTCGGAGGGCACCTGGGAGAGCAGCAGCACCACGTCCTCGCGGGGCCGCTCGCCGCGTTGCCAGGCCTGGATGGTGGTCAGAAGGTGGACGGCGGTGGGTTCGGATTCAGTCATGGTGGGAACGTCGCTTTCGGCAGGGAGGGTCGGGGGACGGCGGGCAGGACGAGACCACTGTAGAGCATGGATCAGGGGGCCGGTCAGGGGGCATGGCCGGCAACTGCACCAGCAGTGGCAGTGCCCCTGCCAGTGCACCCTGCCGGTTCCTCAGCCGGCGCGGGCATCCTCCGGGCGTTTGATGCTCAGCACGCGGCTGGCCCCGGTCTGGTCGGTGGTCACCCCCCACAGGGCGTGCGCGACCTCCATGGTCGCCTTCTGGTGCGTGACCAGCAGGAACTGGGCGCCACGCGCGCTGAAGCGCTCTAAAAAGGCGGTGAAGCGGCGGATGTTGGCCTCGTCCAGCGGGGCGTCCACCTCGTCCAGCACGGCCAGGGGCAGGCCGCCCGCGCTGCCCTCGCCGCCCGCGTGGTTCAGGGAGAACAGGAAGCCCAGGCCCGCCATGGTGCGCTCGCCGGCCGAGAGCAGGGTCATGGAGCGGGTGCGTTTCCCTTTGGGCTGCACCGCCAGCCGCAGTCCGGTCAGCCGGCCTTCCGGGTCGAGTTCCGTTTCCAGCTCGCCCTGCCCGCCCAGCAGCTCGGCGCTGTACTCCTGGAAGGCGGCGTTCACGCGGTCGAAGGCGGCGCGCGTGGCGGCGGCCTCGGCGCTCTCCAGGGTGTGCAGGTGGGCGCGCAGTTCACCGGCCGCCTGAGCGGCGTCGTCCATCTCGGCTCGCTGGGCGTCCAGGCTGGCCTGGGCCTCGGCGTGTTCGGCCTCGGCGCGGGCGTTCACCGGGCCCAGGGCCTCCAGCTCGGTGCGGGCGCGGCCCAGGTCGGCCGTCCACTCGCGGGGCGTGCCCGGCAGCTGGCAGCCGTCCGGCAGGGCCTCCAGGCTGCCCTGGCGCCGGGCGATCAACAGCCGCAGCTCCTCCAGGCGGGCGCGCACCTTGTTCTGCGCCCCGATCAGGTTGGCGTAGGCCCGCGCCGCGTCCTCGCGGGCCTGCTCGGCGCGCGGGAACTCCTGCTCGTCCAGGCTGCCCAGCGTGGCCTCGCGGCGCGCGACCTCGGCCTGGGCGGCCTGCAGGTGCGCCTCCTGGGCGGCGGCGGCCCCGGCGTTGGCCTCCAGGCGGGCCTGCAGGTCGGCCGCGCGGGTGGTCGCGGCCCGGTAGGCGCGCCACAGGGCGCCCAGTTCGCGGCCCAGGGCCAGGGCCTCGGCGGCGCCCCGCTCGGCGGCCCGGCCAGCCTCGGCGGCCTGCCGGGCCGCGTTCAGGTCGGCTTCCAGCGCTTCCAGACCCGCCGGATCGAGGGGCGCGGGCTCGCCGGGGGTCGCATCCGACTCCAGCTCTGGCCCCAGTTCCGGCCCCAGGCGCGCCAGCAGCCGGTCGCGGTTGGCCCCCAGGCTGCGCCACTGGGCGTCGAGCTGCGTGACCTGCCGCTCGGCCTCGGCTTCCTCGCGGGCGGCGCGCTCACGGGCGGCCAGCAGCGCGTCGTGCGAGGCGCCGCTGCCCGCCAGATCGGCCTGCACCTGATCGCGCTGCCGGGCCAGGGCCTGGGCCTGCGCCTCGGCAGCCTCCAGCTCGGCGGCCAGCTCCTGAAAGCGGCGCTGGTCGGCGAGCACCCCGCCCGCCGTATCTCTCAGCCGGCCCCCGGTGATGGCGCCGCCCGGCTCGACCAGTTCGCCCTCCAGGGTGACCAGGCGCGGGCGAGAGACGTGGGCGCGGGCGATCCGGTTGGCCGTGCGTAAGTCCTGCACGAGCAGGGTATCGGCCAGGATGGCTTCGGCCACCAGCGGCGGGTCGCTGGGGCACAGGTCGGCCAGGTTCCCGACCACGCCGGCCTCTCGCAGCAGCGCCCCGTCGCGGCGCGGGCGGGCGCGGATCAGGTCGAGGGGCAGGAAGGTGGCGCGCCCCCCGGCGCGCTTGAGTTCCTCGATGATCTCGCGGGCGTCGTCGGCGCGGGCCACCACGACCTGTTCCAGCCGGCGGCCCAGCGCCGCGCCCAGCGCGACCTCGTATTCGGCGGGTACCGTCAGCAGGTCGGCCACCGATCCCACGATGCCCGGGTGTTCCAGGCGCAGGGCGTTGCGGGCGCCCTCGCCGTAGCGGGCGTAGGAGTTCAGGGCGCTCTCCAGCCGCTCCGATTCGCGGCGCAGCGGCGCCAGACTGGCCTGCAGGCGCGACAGCTCGCCGCTCAGGTGGCGCTCGCGGGCCGCCGCGTCCTCGCGGCCCCCCCGCAGCCCGGCGTACTGGGTCTCCGCGAATTCGCGGGCGTGGGTCGCCAGGGCCAGCCGCTCGCGGGCGGCCTCCAGGGTGTCCCGGAGCTGCCCCAGCTGGGTCTCGGCACGCTCCAGCTCGGCGCGCAGGGTCTCGCGGCTGGCGTCGGCGCGGGCGTGGGCCTCAGCGGCGCGGGCGGCCAGGGCGCGGGCGCGGCTCAATTCGGCGTCCAGGCCGCGGGCCCGGCGCTCGGCCGCCTCGGCCGACTGGCGGGCCTGCGCGCCCGCCGCCTCCAGCGCCGGGAGGTCGGGGACTGGCTGGGCGGGCGGCGCCGTGGGCAGGGCCGCGAGTTCCTGGGCGATCGCCTGGGCCTCGCCGCTCAGGTGGTCGCGGTAGCGGGCGGCCTGGGCGTGGGCGTCGCGGGCGGCGCGCAGGGTCTCGAGCGCCCCGGCATGGGCCTCGCGGCGGGCGCGGGCATCCTGGGCGGCCTCGCGGGCGACCTCCACGGCCGTCGCCGCCCCCTGCACCTCGGCCGCCAGTCCGGCGCTGCGGGCCTCCAGGGCCAGGGCCTCGGTCTGGGCGGCCTGCACCTCGGCGCGCAGGGTCGCCTGCCGCTCGCGGCGCAGCGCTTCCTCCAGGGCGAGCCCCCGCGCGCTGAGTTCCCGGTGGCGGCGGGCCTCCTGCGCAGCGCGCTCCAGGCGGGCGGCGGCGGCCCCGCGCTCCTGGCGGATCAGTTCCAGCTGGGCCAGGTGCGAGTCGGCCTCGCGCAGCCGGGCCTCGGCCTCCTGGCGGGCACTGACCGCGCGCGACAGTCCGGCCGCCTCCTGCAGGTAGCCCAGCAGCGTGCGGCCCTCGGCCTGCACCACGCCGCTCACCTCGCCCTGGCCGATCACCGCCAGCCCGCCCGGCCCCAGCCCGGTGCCGCGCAGCGCGCCCTGCACGTCGCGCGCCCGGGCCGCGCGGCCGTTCAGATCCTGCTCGGCCGTGCCGTCGCGGTAGACCCGCCGCGCGAGGTTCACGCGGCCCTCCGGGGTCTGCAGTTCGAGCTGCACCTCGGCCAGCCCCAGCGGCGCCTTGAGGGACGAACCGTGGAAGATCAGCTCGGTGCCGCGTCCGGCACGCAGCTCTCTGGCCCGCGCCTGGTGGGTGGCCCAGCGGATCGCCTCGACCACGTTGCTCTTGCCACTGCCGTTGGGGCCGATCACGGCGCTCACGCCGGGGCCGAACTCCAGGCGGGTGCGGTCGGCGAAGGATTTGAAGCCCTGCAGGGTGACGCTGTGCAGCATGGGAAAGAGGGGTCGAGCAGTCTGAACGTCTGAGAGTCTGAGCAGAGCGCAGCGCGCCCTCTGTCAGACCGTTCGACGGTCAGACCTCTAGACCCTCACGCCTCCCCTCACTGGTCGGCCCGTCACTGATCCGCACAGTCCTGACGGGTGAAGGGCTCGCGCAGGTCGATGTGACCCAATTCGTCCACGGCCTGACCATCGAGCACGAAGGTCACGTCCTGGCCGCGCGTTTCCAGCAGCGTGCGGGTGATCGTGCACAGCAGCATGTGCTCACCGCTGGTGCCGTAGCGGAGCTGGGCGTAGGCCTTGGGGAGATCCACGAAGTAATGCTGGCCGCGCACGTACACCTTGGGCGCCGGGGTGTTCCTGGGCACGGCGCCCAGGTGCCCCGCCTGGGTGGGGCCGGCCGCCCAGACGCCCAGCGCGGCCTGCGCCACCGCCGCCGGGTTCCGCTGGGTGATCTGCACCGTGCGCGACTCCGGGGCCAGACGCTGCACCTGGGCGTCGGTGAAATACACCTTGACCGGCACCGCCGTGCGCTCGGCGAGCTGCAGGCGGGGGGCGTCCGGCGTGGGCGGCACGCGCTGCACCGCCTGCCAGGCCAGCACCGCGACCACCAGCAGGCCGGCGCTGACCACGTTGAACAGCGAGAGGATGCGCCTCACGGCGCGGCCCCCTGCGCCGAGACGTTGGCGTTGTTGGTCGCCCGCGCGGTCAGGTAGGTGGCGACCGAGCGGGCCACCGCCTCGGCCATGACCTGCAGCCGCTGATCCACGCTGAGCTTCGCGAGATCCTCGGCGTTGTTGGCCCAGCCCAGCTCCAGCAGCACCGCCGCCTGGGCCGCCTCACCCAGGGTCAGCACCCGCGAGATGGCCTCCTGGCGGGCGGTGACGCCGCCGCCCTTGAGTTCACCGCGCAGCAGCTGGGCCAGCCGGCGGGTGCTGCCGGTGTTCGCCACGACCAGACTGCCGTAGGCCGGCACGGTGCCGGTTCGCAGGGCATTGATCACCTGCGCGTTGGCGCGGCCGGTCTGCTCGTACACGGTCACGCCGCTGCGTTTGGAGCCGGGGAAGCGGCCCAGGTCGAGCGCCATATAGACGTCGCTCTGACGGGCCAGCTTCAGGGCGTCGTCACGGGTCATGGCGGTGGTGGGGTCGCGGGTCACCTTGACCTGCCAGCCGAAACGGGTCAGCAGTTCGGCGGCGCGCCGGGCCACCTCCAGCGTGGGGTCGCGGCCCACCCCGGCCACGCGGGCCGGATCGAGCACGATCAGGGGCCGGGTCACGCGGGTCAGCACCTCGGGACTGCTGGCCGGGATGCCCGGCCCGGCGTCCACGACCACCCGCACGCCGCCGCTGCGCACCACCTTATAGACCCGGTAGCCGTTCGAGGCCGGCAGCGGCAGCGTGAGCGTCAGGTCGCTCCCCACCTTCCGAACCTCGGCCTCCGGAACGAAGGCGCCGCGCGTGGTGTAGCGCCTCGCCTCGCCGCTCAGCCCGCGCAGGGTGACCACGACGTTCGTGCCGCGCTGCTCGTCCACGATCTCCACATCGCGGGTCAGGTCGAGCACCAGCCGGTCGGAGTCCTTACCGGCGCGGCTGCTCACGCCCTGCAGGCGGGGCGCGGCCACGGTGAAGTTGCCGGCCTCGTAGCGGGCGCCCAGCCCCAGCGCCAGGGTGTCCAGCGGCAGGTACAGGTTGCCGTTCACCAGCGTGGCCGAGCGGGCCCGGCGGCGTTCGGTGTCCAGCTGCACCGTGTTGAAGTCGGTGGTGGCGCGCTGCTGATCCTCGTCGAGCGGCAGCAGCAGCGTGTGGCCCAGCCCCGTGACCCGGATCAGCCCGCCCTCGCGCCCGATGTTCAACAGCCGGCTCAGGGTGGCCTCGCTGGCGTACTCGGCGCCGTAGAGCTGGATGCTCTGCACCGGCTGGCCCGCCAGATTCAGCTTCGAGAAAGCGATCTGCGCGCCCGCCAGACCCGCCAGCAGCGCCCCGCCCAGCAGCGCGGCCAGTTTCGCCCGCCTTCCTGCCCACCGCGCACGCCTCATAGCTCTCGCAGCTCCCGGCGCACGGTCTTCTCGGCCTCGGCGCGGCGCTTGTCGTGCAGCTTCTTGCCACGGGCCAGGGCCACCTCGACCTTGAAGACCCGGCCCTTCTGGTACATGCGGGTGGGAATCAGGGTCAGGCCCTTCTGCTCCAGCCCCCGGCGCAGCTTGAGGATCTCCTCGCGGTGCATCAGCAGGCGGCGGGTGCGGCGGGGTTCGTGGTTGTTGTAGGTGGCCTGGGTATAGACCGGGATATACAGCCCTTCCAGTTCCAGGTTGCGGCCCACGAGCCGGGCGAAGGCGTCGCGGAAATCGACGCCCCCGGCCCGCACGCTTTTCACTTCACTTCCGGTCAGGGCGATGCCCGCCTCAAAGCGCTCCAGCAACTCGTACTCGTAATGAGCGCGGCGGTTCGTGTACACGCGGAGCATTCTAGCAGGGCCACCCTGAGCCGCATGGGGTGGCCTGCGCCCGAGCCTATTTGCGCGGCGGCTGGCTGGGCCGCACCTCGATGCGGCTGGGCAGTGTCCTCTCGGGCATGTCCAGCAGATCCAGGGTGAGCTGGGCGATGTCCTCGGGCTGGATCTTCCAGGCATCGGCCTCGGACGGCGTGTGGCCGCCGAAGTGGGTCGCCACGCTGCCGGGCATGATCTGGGTGACCTTGATGCCGTGCTGGCGCAGATCCAGGGTCAGCACCTCGGAGAGCCCGTTCAGGCCGAACTTGGAGGCGTTGTAGGCCGCGCCGCCCGCGAAGGGGTTGCGCCCCGCCAGGCTGGAGAGCGTGAAGATGTACCCGCCGCGCCGCTTGAGGGCCGGGATGCCCGCCTTGATGGTGTAGAAAGCGCCGCTGAGGTTGATGTCGATCACGTCGCGCCACTGCTCCAGGGTCATGTCCTCGATGTTGGCGAAGTGGCCCACCCCGGCGTTCACGAACAGCACGTCCAGCCCGCCGAAGGCCTGCACGTGGCCGTCCACGGCCCGCTGCACGGCGCCCGCGTCGCGCACGTCGCAGACCACGCCGCGCACCCGCTCACCCAGCGTCCCGGCCGCCTCCTGGATCTCGGCCTCCTGGCGGGAGGTGATGGTCACCGAGTACCCGGCCCCGGCCAGCGCCTGCGCGACCGCGTAGCCGATTCCCTTGCTGCCGCCCGTGACCAGGGCGCTTCTGCCTTCATTCTGCGTGGCTGACGTCATGAATCGACCGTAGCATGGGGAGCTTCGTCCATCGGTCGCCGGGCGCTGTGGGATGATTTATGTTCAGGGCGAGGGGGCAGTCAGGAGGGGGCAGTCAAACGGTCGAACCGTCTAAGGGTCGAAAGGAAGAAGGCTCTGCTGCCTCGCAGGGCAGCGCCGCACTGGCCCCGACCAGGAAACAGGAGCGGGTTCCGGACGTTGGACAGCGTTCTCATCCACCGGACTCTCAGCCCGTTCACTCTTCCGTCCGTCCTACGGTTCGACCGTTCGACCGTTTGACTCTCTGACCGTTCGACCCTCCGCCTCAGCGGAGCCGCGCCGCCGCCTGAGCCGCCACCTGGGCCGCATAGAAATCCGCGATCCCCGCCGCGATGGCCTGGGCGAAGCGCTCCTGCCCCTGCGGGCTGTGCAGCACGCGCAGGTTGCCGGCGTCGGTGAGGTAGGCGGTCTCGACCAGCAGGCTGGGCTGGGCGCTGGGCCGGGTCAGGGCCAGGAAGGCGCCGCCCCTCAGGCCTGCTCCCGGCCCCAGCTCGGGCAGGGTGCGCCGCAGCTGCGCCAGGATCGCGCCGGCCACCCCCTGCGCCTGCGGGTGCGTGAAGTAGACCTCCGGCCCCCGGATGCCGCGTGGGTCACGGCCGTCGGGCAGGGCGTTGGCGTGGATGCTCACCAGCAGGTCCGAGCGGGTCTCCTCGGCCACCAGCCCGCGCTCGTACAGGCCCAGGGTCACGTCGGCCGTGCGGGTCAGCCGGACGACCGCGCCCTGGGCCCGCAGCAGGTCGGCCGCGCGCAGGGCGATGGGCAGCACCAGCCCCTTCTCCGGCGTCCGGAGGCTGCCGGCGCCGCCCTTCTGGGAGCCCCCGTGCCCCGGATCAAGCGTGATGGCGCGGCCCTCCAGCGGGCGAAGCGGATTCAGGCGGGGCGGCCGCCGCACGCTGAGCACCAGATCGGCGCCGTCGTAGTTGGCGTGGTAGCCCCAGGCCTGGCCGGGCGTCAGGCTGACCACCACCCGCGTGACGCCCAGCCCCTGCGCCTTGACCTCGACCCCGCGCAGCAGCGGATCGGACGAGGGCCCGGGAGCGGTCAGGGGCAGGGCGAAGTTCCCGTACAGCGTGAGCGCCAGCCGTTCGCCGGCCCCCTCCTGCGAGACGGTGAACGGCAGCCGCGCCCCGCCCAGCGGAATCCGCACCCGCAGGTCGCCGGCCGACTCCTCGGGTGAGGGTGGGGACGCGGGCGCAGCCGGGGGCTCGCCTGGAGGCAGGGCGTCGGTGGGCGTCAGTTCAGGCAGCGCCGGCTCCTGGGTCGTCGGCGCCGGCAGGGCAGAGGTCTGCGGGGCCGGCGTCTGCGGGGCCGTGGCCGGTGGGAGTGCCGAGGCGGGCGGGGTGGACGCCACCAGGGCCGGCACCCTCGCGGCCGGGCCAGACCCCGCACCCGACGGGGCAAGGTCGGCCACGCCTTCCAGCGTCATCCGGCCGCCCGCCGCCGCCTCCATCCGGCCCGCGCCCAGGCCGAGCTGATCCGCCGTGACCAGCGCCGGGAGCCCCGGGGCCAGCCGCACGCGCACGTCCTCGCCCTGGCGACCGACCACTGTGAAGGTCATGCCGTCCCGCGGGTAGAGCAGGGGCTCGCCGGCCAGATCGGTGCTCAGGTTGGTGGCGTCGTTGAGGGCCAGACCGCGCACCGTACCGGCCTTCTGGGTGGCCAGGCGCGGGCCGCTGCCATCGCTGCTCAGGCGGCCGGGAGCGGTGGCGCTGACCGTACGGCCGTCGCGCCCGCTCAGACTGAGGGTGAACGCCGCGCCCTGCAGGCGGGCCGTGGTCGGCAGGACGTACACGGCGCTGTAGGTGCCGCCCGGCCCCTCGCGCATGGGCCGCGGCGGACTGCCCGCGAGCCGGTACGAGGCCCGCCCACCCGGCGAGCCCCTGAACGAGATCTGCACGGAGCGTTCGGCCGGGGAGTCTCCGGGGGCGTCCCAGTACTGCAGGGCGAGCGCCGGGCTCAGACTGGCGCGGTCGATGGCAGTGGGCGTGGCGGGCAGGGCGCGCACCACGGGCCGGATCACGCGCAGGGTCTGGGCCGCGCGCCCGGCGCCCTGGGTACTCACCAGCCGCAGGTCGTTGGTGCCCGGCCGCAGCGGCCACCACTCCATGAACAGGCCGTCGGGCCCCACCTCGACCGGGCGGCCGTCGATGCTCAGGCGGGCGCCGGGCGTCACGCTGCCCTCCAGGATCACGTGGTCGTGGGCGACCCGCGCGCCGGGATCGGGGTAGGCCACGAAGAGGTCGGGGGTCGAGCGGGCGGCGGCCGTGGCCGGCGCGTGGGCGGTGGTCAGGGCCAGCAGGACGGCCAGGGCACCGGCCAAGGGGCGCGGGGAAAAGCGCATGTCCCAGGGTGTAGCACGCCGGGGGGGCCGGAAGATGACAGGAGACGGCACGCGGCGGCCGGCGGGCGCATAAACACTTGGACAAGTGGGAACGGCCCACATCGGGGGCGACGCCGGGCCGGGAGCGACGTATGCTGGCCCTACTCATGAGCGACGGGCTGGTCAAGGCGTACGAGGCATCCCTGCCGCACTACGAACAGGTGCGGGACGCGGCGGTGGCGCAGACCACCCGGCTGCTCGGCACCACCGGCCTGAACATCCACCACGTCACCGGACGGGTCAAGCGCCCCGCCAGCCTGGCGGACAAGCTGCGGCGCAAGCCCGGCCGCTACCAGACGCTGGCCGACGTGACCGATCTGGTGGCCGTGCGCGTGATCACCTATTTCGAGTCCGACGTGGCCGTCGTCTCCCGGCTGATCGAGGACACCTTCGAGGTGGACTGGGAACATTCCATCGACAAGAGCAAGATGCATGACCCCGACCGCTTCGGGTACATGGGCGTGCACTACGTGGTGTGCCCCCGCCCCGACGCGCCCGAGTTCAGCGCCTTTCCCGGCACTCCCTTCGAGATCCAGATCCGCTCGATCCTGCAGCACGCCTGGGCCGAGATCGAGCACGACCTGGGCTACAAGAACCGCGAGGCGGTGCCGCGCGAGGTGCGGCGGCGCTTCTACCGGCTGGCGGGGCTGCTGGAGATGGCCGACGAGGAGTTCATGGCGCTGCACCGCCTGTCCGGGGACTACGCCGCCACGCTGCCGGAGCGTGTCCGGGAGAATCCGGACAGCGTGTTCATCGACGCCCAGAGCATGACCCACCTGCTGGAGCTGCCGCCCGTGCACGAGCTGGACGAGGCCGTGGCCGCCGCCCTGAACGTGCCGCTGCTGCGCGGCTGGCCCGACCCCGAACGCCCGCAGCGGCTGGCCAGCCTGCTGCATTACGTGGGGGTGCATTCGGTCGGCGCGCTGCTGGGCGAGGCGCGGCGTCAGGGGCCGGAGATCGTGCGCTTCGCGGCCTCGCTGCTGCCCCGGCTGCCCAGAACCTGGACGCCGGCGGGGGGGGCGCGGCCCGGCACCAGCGTGGTGCATTACGCGCTGCTGCGGGCCTGTTCGAATCCCTCGCTGGAGCCCCGGCAGATCCTGACCATGCTCGACATGAGCGGCGTGCCGAGCCTCCCGCAGCTGGAACAGACCGTGCGCGAGGCCTACGCCGAGACCATGGGCAGTCCCCGCGCGGGCTGAGGGCGCCGGGATCGCTCTGGTTCAGCGTCCACCGATCAGGTGGTGTGTCGTTGCTCCCCCTCCCCCCAGAGCAGCGGAGAAACCGCTGGCGGAGAAGGTCGGGCCGACGGAGAAGGTGTGTGGCGGAGGGAGCCACTGCGGTCACGGGCCCTGACCTTTCGATGGACGCTGGACGGGCTGGTTCGGTCTACCCCTCGGCCTGCAGCCGCTCCACGAAACGCGCGCCGGTCGTGACCCGCACCTCCTCCAGCGTCGTGCCCGGCATCAGGCCGGTCAGGGTGAGCTGGCCCCCCAGGAACTCGAAGACCGCCCGATCCGTGATGATCATGTCCACCGCGCCGCGCGTGGTCAGCGGCAGGGTGCACTCCGGCACCACCTTGGGCGTGCCGTCGGGATCGGTGTGGCTCATGGTGATGATGAGTCTGCGGGCGCCGCTGGCAAGGTCCATCGCGCCGCCCACGCCCAGCAGGGGCTTGCCGGGCACCGCCCAGTTCGCCAGGTTGCCGTGCTCGTCGACCTGCAGGCCGCCCATCACGGCCACGTCCACATGCCTGCCCCGGATCATGGCGAAAGAGTCGGCCGAGTCGAAATAGCTCGCGCCGGGCAGGGCGGTCACCGGAATCTTGCCGGCGTTCACCGGATAGTCCAGCGCGCCGCCGTCCTCGGGGGCCGGCCCCACGCCCAGCATGCCGTTTTCGGTGTGCAGGGTGACCCCGTGCTCCGGCGTGATCAGGTCGGCCACCAGCGTGGGGATCCCGATGCCCAGGTTCACCACGTCGCCCGGCCGCAGTTCCTGCAGGGCGCGGCGGGCCATGTTCAGGCGGCCCTCGTCCACGCGCTTGCTCCCGCCGCGCACCGAGGCGCTGGTGCCCAGGTCGTCCAGCGTGAGCGTCGCCTGCACCAGATAGTCCACGTACAGCCCCGGCGTGTGCACCTGCTCGGGCGCAATAGAGCCCACCGGCACGATCTCCTCGACCTCGGCGACCACCAGGTCGGCGGCGGTCGCCATGGCCCGGTTGAAGTTCTGCTCGGTCAGGCGGTACTGCAGGTTGCCGGCGGTGTCCGCGCGCCACGCCCGGATGAAAGCCACGTCGCCCCGCAGGGCCGGCACGAAGACCATCTCCTGCCCGCCCAGGGTGCGGACTTCGGCGCCCGCGGCGATCAATGTGCCGGCGGCCGTGGGCGTGTAGAAGCCGCCCAGCCCGGCGCCGCCCGCGCGGATCGCCTCGGCCAGCGTGCCCTGGGGCAGCAGCTCCACCTCCAGCCAGCCCTCCTGGTGGGCCCTGACCGCCTCGGGGTTGGAGGTGAAGTACGAGCCCACCGCCTTGCTGAGCTGCCGGTTGCGGAGCATCCGCCCGCCGCTCAGGCCCGGCTCGGAGACGTTGTTGGCGACGTACGTGAGCGCGTTCGTGGGCAGTTCGGCCAGCGCGTGCACGAGGTGCACCGGGTTGCCGGTCATGCCGAAGCCGCCCACCAGCAGGGTCTGCCCGGACTTCACCAGCGCAGCGGCCTGCGGCGCCGTGATCACCGGCACCGTCTTCACGCCTCCACCCGCTCGATGATCGCGGCCTCGCCCTGCCCGACCCCCACGCAGAGGGTTGCCAGGCCATAACGGGCCCCCCGGCGCCCTAGCTCGTGGGTCAGGGCCACGACCAGCCGCGCGCCGCTCATGCCCAGCGGGTGCCCCAGCGCGATGGCGCCGCCGTTCACGTTCACCCGGCTCTGATCCAGCCCCAGTTCGCGGATACAGGCCAGCGCCTGCGCGGCGAAGGCCTCGTTCAGCTCGATCAGGTCGAGATCGGCCACGCTCAGGCCGGTGCGCGCGAGCAGCTTGCGGGTCGCGGGAATGGGGCCCAGGCCCATCACGCGGGCGTCCACGCCGGCCGCCGCGCCGCCCACCCAGCGGGCCAGCGGGGTCAGGCCCAGCTCGCGGGCCTTCGTGGCGCTCGCCAGCACCAGGGCGGCGGCGCCGTCGTTCAGGCCGGACGCGTTCCCGGCAGTGACGCTGCCCCCCGGGCGAAAGGCGGGCTTGAGTCCGGCCAGCGTCTCGGCATCGGTGGCAAGGGTGAAGGTGTCCCCCTGCCGCTGGACGCGGGGGTGCTCGTCGGTGTCGAAGAGGGTCGTGCCCCGGCGCCCCCTGACCTCCACGGGCACGATCTCATCCCTGAAGGTGCCGGCGTTCAGGGCCGCCACCGCCCGGCGCTGCGAGTCCAGGGCGAAGGCGTCCTGATCCGCGCGGCTGATCTCGCCGCCGGCGTAGGCCCCCTCCCGGCTCCGCTCCACGATGTTCTCGGCGGTCTCGCCCATCGCCTCCAGCGGAAAGCGGGCCTCCAGCGCCGGGTTCGGATACCTCCAGCCCAGGGTCGTGTCGTACACCGTGACGTTACCGCTCGCGAAGGGCTGGGCCCCCTTGGGCATGGACAGCGGCGCGCGGGTCATGCTCTCCACCCCGCCCGCCACGTAGAGGTCGCCGTCGCCGCAGCGGATGGCGCGGGCGGCGGTGTTCACGGCCGCGAGCCCGCTGGCGCACAGGCGGTTCAGGGTCACGCCGGCCACCGAGTCAGGCAGACCCGCCAGCAGACCCGCCATGCGGGCCACGTTGCGGTTGTCCTCGCCGGCCTGGTTCGCGCAGCCGAAGACCACCTCCTCGATCTGGTCAGCCGGCACCCCGGCCCGCGCCACGGCCTCGCGGATCACCCGCCCGGCCAGATCGTCGGGCCTCACCGCCGACAGGCCGCCCCGGATGGTGCCGATGGCCGTCCGGACGGCGGAGACGATCACCACGTCGTGGTCGTGCAGGTCGGCAGCTTTCAGGGGGGGGCGGGTCATCTCTCACTCCTCGGGGTGGGCCGGGCGGCCCGCGGCACACGGTCGGTCAGGGTCTGGATCATGCCCCGGTAGTCTGCCTCAGCGGGTCGGGGGGCCGGGGCTGCCGCGCCGCCGCGGGTGTCCTGCCCGTCTGGACGACCGGCCGGAACGCCGCGTGCGAACAGAGTCCAGGGTCGCGGGAAGGGTTCGTTCGGAAGTGGACGGCGACGATCCACGCGGTCATAACCTGAACCCCGCTCACCAATGGTGCGGACACTTTCCAGATCGGGGTGCTCCTCTGGCGATGAACACGCCGTTTTTGCCCCTCCCCCGTTGGGAGGGAGTGAACAGACAGAGCATCCCAGCCGGCGAAACTCTCCTTCCCAAATCATCGTGTTATGCCAAATCATCGTGTTTTGAAAGTGTCCGCACCATTGTCACAGGCCTTCGGGGTGATCCGGGCCTTCACGGTGACCGGATTCGCGATGGGATCCGGCGGGGCTGGCACGGCGCAGGGTGCGGAAGGTCTCGCGCAGCAGCCGCGCCGCCTCGGGGGCCCGCACCCCCCCCGTGACCTGCGGCGCGTGGCCCCAGCGGTGGGCCAGCAGGTCGGTCACGCCGCCCAGCGCCCCCGCCTTGACGTTGCGGGCCCCGAAGACGATGTGCCCCACGCGGGCCTCCAGCGCGGCGCCCAGACACATCGGGCAGGGTTCCAGGGTCACGACCAGGGTGCAGCCTGTCAGGTAGGGGGTGCCCAGCGTGGCGGCCGCCCCCCACAGCGCCGCGAGTTCGGCGTGTCGGGTCATGTCGCCGTCGGCGCGGCTGGTATTGCGGCCCCGGCCCACCAGCGCGCCGTCCGGGCCGAGCACCACTGCCCCGACCGGCACCTCCCGTGACCCGGCCGCCTCGCGGGCCAGAGCCAGCGCCTCGCCCATCGCGGCGTGCAGGGGGTCTTCGGGCTGGCCGGCGTGCTCGCGGGCACCGACCGCCCAGACCGGGGGCGTCAGGCCGATCCACTGCACGGACTCCTTCCACGGCACGGCGTCCCCCTCCGCCCGATCCGCTGAGACCAGCACCGGCACCCGGTCACGGTCGGCGCGCGGCACCCTCAGATCCGTGAACACGTCGCTCAGCTTGCGCGTGCCTCCCAGCAGCCGGATGCGGTCGCCGTCCTGCCGGGTTCGCAGCGCCCAGCCGGCCGGCAGCGGGAACGCAGGCGAACGGTACCCCTGCGGCCCGGAGAACAGGCGCCCGCCCGTGACGGTCACGTCGGCGCCGCGCGGCAGGGTCAGGTGCGCGGTCTCCCCCGAGCCCAGCGCCTCGGCGAGCCGGCCCACCTGCCCGGCGTGCACGTCCAGGCCCGCCGCCCGCAGCTCCTGACGCACGAGCCGCCGCAGTACCGCGGGCGCAAGGGTCTCCCTGGGGACGTGGGCCGTGACTCCCGCGGCGAGCGCCCCCAGGGCCTCGTTGTCCTGGCCCTGCTGCCGCGCGAGCCGGGCCAGGCTGCCCTCCAGGCCGGGGAAGCGCGCCGTGAGCCGCGGCATGACCTCGCGCCGCAGCCAGGCCCGCGTGTAGGCGGGATCGGCGTTGCTGGGATCGTCGCGCCAGTCCTGGCGCAGCGCGTGCAGGAAGGCCTCGACCTCGGGCCGGCCCACCTCCAGCCAGGGCCGCCGGACCTTGCCCCGCGCTGCCGGAATGCCGCTCAGCACGGCCTCGCCCCGCAGCAGCCCCACGAGTACCGTCTCGGCCTGGTCACGGCGGGTGTGGGCGGTCAGGATGAACCCCGCGCCGGACTGCCGGGCCACCCGCGAGAGGAAATCGTAGCGCACGCGCCGGGCGGCGTCCTCCAGGTTCCAGCCCCGCCGCGAGGCGACCCCGGCCACGTCCACCCGCACGCCCTCGGCCCTCACCCCCAGGCGGGCCGCCAGCGCCGCCACCCAGGCCGCGTCGTCGGCCGAACCGGGGCGCAGCGCATGATCCAGGTGGGCCACCACCGGCCGCGCGCCGACCAGCAGCAGGGCGCGCAGCAGGGCCACGGAATCGGCCCCGCCCGACACGCCGACCACCACCGCCCGCTCCCGGTACGCGGCGAGCGGCCCGCTCAGGGCCAGCGGCACAGTGGACACTGGGGCATTCTAGGGACGTCGCCCCTCCCGGTGCGAGATTCCGGAACGCCGCCGAACCCCTCCATTCCCGCGGCACACCCTCTAAACCATCACTGTGAGGGCTGGATCACCACATCGACTCCGGGGGTCTTCACTCCGCCGGTAGAATGTGGACATGAGCCTCCGTGTCGGCCAGCGCGCCCCAGATTTCGAGAAACGCAGCGACGACGGCCGCCTGATCCGGCTCGCGGACTTGCGGGGCCGCTGGGTGGTGCTGTTCTTCTACCCGCGCGCCGGTTCGATGGGCTGCTCGGTCGAGGCCCAGCGCTTCGAGGCCGCCCTGCCGGAATTCACCCGGCTGGGCGCCGAGGTGATCGGGGTGAGCACCGACACCGAGGCCCGCCAGGCCAGCTTCCGCGACACCTGCACCCTGAGTTTTCCCCTGCTGCCCGACAGCGACCGCTCGGTGTGCCGGGCCTACGGGGTCATGGCGGGGCTGGGCGGCCTGCTGGGCATGGCCGCCCGCGAGACCTTCCTGATCGACCCGCAGGGCCTGCTGGCCGGCCGCTACCGCACGGCCAACCCCGGCGCCCATGCCAGCGCGGCGCTGGGCGACCTCGAACGCCTGCAGAGCCAGCCGGCCGGCTCACTCCCCGCGTAGGAAACGCAGGCTCTCCGAGAGCAGCATCTCGGTGGCCGGCAGGCTGCTGAAGCCGTGGTCGGCGCCCGGAATGCCCACCGCGTCGGCTCCCAGGGCCTGGGCGTAGCGCACGCCCCACTCGGGCGGACAGGTCGTGTCGGCGTCGCCGTGCAGCACGCGGGCCACCCCGCCCCAGGCCGCCGCCGCCTGCAGGGGGCGCAGGCGCGGCAGTTCCTGGAAGAAGCCCCGCCCCACCGGCCAGCCGTTCACGTCGCTGATCCCGGCCGGCAGCTGCCCGCCCCGCAGCTGCGAGAGCCACAGTTCCGGCAGGGCGGGCGCCCACAGCAGCAGCCGGTGGGCGCTGGCCCCGGCGGCGGCCAGGGTGGACACCAGCCCGCCCAGGCTGAAGCCCAGCAGCATCACCCTCTCGGGGTCGAGGCCGGGCTGGCGGCGCACGTAATCACAGGCGGCCAGCGTGTCCTCGACCTCGCGCGAGACGGTCATCTCGCTGAATTCCCCCTGGGACTCGCCGCTGCCCCGGCAGTCGAAGCGCAGGCTGGCCACCCCGCGCAGGGCCAGCATCCGCGAGAACACCACGAACAGCCGGTGGGTCTCCAGCCGGTTGCCGGTGAAGCCGTGCACCATCACCACACAGGGCCAGCCGCGCGGAGGGGCGCCGCCTTCCGGGGCATCGGGGGTGTGCAGCATCCCGTAGAGACGCTGGCCGTCCACGCTGAACTGGGCGAAACTTTCCATGTCCGGATTAGAGCAGCCCCGCGCTCAACTGTGGCCGGGATCGGCGTCGTCGGAGGGTCGGCCGTGGGTGCCCTGCTCCGGCCCGGGTTCCCCCGCGGGCGAGGAAGCCGGGGAGTCTGGTGCGCGGTCTGGAAGCTGCGGCGCGTCCTGAGGCGCCTGAGTGTCGTGGAGCGACTGGGAGTCGGCGTCTTCGGAGAGCTGAGCGTGATCGGGACGTCGGGTCATGGGAACCTCCAGCGGGCACAGGGGCGGGGGGATCAGGGCGAACCTCCCGACGATTCCGGATCGCCCGCACCGGGGGGTCAGGAAGAGGTGAAGCCGCCTTGGGGCTCGTCACAGTTGGGGCCAGGCACCGCCGCCGGCCGGCCCTTAGACTCGGCCCGTGACTTCCTCTTCCCTGCCTTCCCCCCGGCCGGTCATCCTCGACGGCGATCCCGGCCTGGACGACGCAGTGGCCTGGCTGCTGGCCCTGGCGAGTCCGGAGCTGGAGGTGCTGGCCCTGAGCACCGTCCACGGCAACGTGGGCCTGCCGCTGACCACGCGCAACGCCGGCGTGGTGCTGGCCCTGGCCGGCCCGGCCGGCGAGGGGGTGCCCTACGGTGCCGGCGCCGACCAGCCGCTGGTGGTCGCCGAGACCACGGCCGCCTCCATCCACGGCGCAAGCGGGCTTCCCGCCAGCGATCTGCCCGAACCGCTCAGGGCACCGGAAAGCGAGCACGCCGTCCACGCCCTGATCCGCCGCGCGAGGGCCCGGCCGGGCGAGATCACGCTGATCGCCAGCGGCCCGCTCACCAATCTGGCGCTGGCGTTGCGGCTGGCGCCGGAGCTGCCCGGCCTGCTGCGGGAGGTGGTCTGGATGGGCGGCAGCACGGCTCAGGGCAACCGCACCGCCGCCGCCGAGGCCAACGCCCTGTCGGACCCGCACGCGGCGCGGATCGTGTTCGAGTCCGGCCTGCGGCTCAGCATGGTGGGCCTGAACGTAACCATGCGGTGCATCGCCACGCCGGAGCGTATCCATGCGCTGCGGGAGCTGGGCACCCGGGCTGGGCGGGTCTGCGCGGAGCTGCTCACCTTCTACGCCGGGGTCTACCGCGCCCGCTACGGGCTGGAGGGTGGGGCGCTGCACGATCCGCTGGCGGTGGCCGCAGCCCTGCGCCCGGAACTGCTGGACTGGCAGGACATGTTTGTGGAGGTCGAGGTGCAGCCGGGGCCGAACCTGGGCCGGACGGTGTGCGACCTGTACGGCGTGGGCGGCCACGCGCCCAACGCCTCGGTGGCGGTCGGCGTGCGCCACGAGGCCTTTTTCGCACTGCTGCTGGAGCGGCTGGCCACCCTGCCCTGAGGCCGCATCCGCGCTCGCCGCTCAGACCGGGTCGAAGTCCAGACTGATGGTGGTGATCTCGCTGGGCACCAGCCTGGATGGGGGCGCCAGGGAGGTGGGGTTCACAGGTGAGGCGTTCAGGGAGGCGCCGTCTGTCGGGATCAGGGGCTCCGACCGGGCGGTGGCCGACGCGGACGGAGTCCCGGAGAACGCGAACTCAGGTGCCCCACCATCCTTCAGCCCGGTCTCCTCTCCCGTTCTCTCGGCCCGGCGCAGCAGGGTCAGGGTGCCCTGGTGGCCGTTGAGGCGCACGAACGCGCCGCCTTGCAGCCATTCGGGCCGCCGGCCCCGCAGGCTCAGCGCCGGCAGCCCGATGGCGCGGGCGTGCAGCGCGGCCGGGGAGTGTTCGCCCGCGCGGTCGAGGAGCAGCGCGGCGGCGCCCTGGAGCTGCGGCCACTGCCAGGGGAACAGTTCGGCGCACAGGACGATCCGGCCTTCCGGCACCGCCACGCCGGGCTGCCACACGTGCAGGAGTCCGTCGCGCACCCCGGTGGAGAGCGCCGCCGCCTGGAACTGCTGGCCGACCGCCCTCCAGGTGGGCACGCCGGAGCCCGCCACGTGCTGCAACCGGCGCAGCTGCGTGAGGCCGCGCAGGGTCGTGGGATCCAGGGTGCCGTCCAGGGCGTCGCGCAGTTCGGCCGGGGTCAGCCAGCGGACGTCGGCGCTGCGGTTCAGGTGCCCGCCCCGGCGCAGGTCGCCCGCCCCCTGCATGGCGGCGCGGATCAGCGCCCGGCGGGCGTCGCGCTGCTCCTGCAGGTGCCGCTGCAGGGCCAGGTGCTGCGCCCGCGCCTCGCCCACCAGCGCGCGGGCGGCGCTGCGGCGGGCCCCGCTCAGGGTGGTCTCGACCTGCTGCCACGCCGCGCGGGCCGAGGTCACTCCGGGGCCGTCCGTTTCGCCCAGACCGCCCAGCAGTTCCAGGTGCAGGGCGCTGCGGGTGTCCAGCCAGTGCCAGCACAGCCCCCGCAGCGCCTCGCTGGCCAGCGCCGCGTTGTAGGCGCTGAGCGCGCCGGGAGCGTCGGCCAGCTGCTGCATGGCGTGGGTCAGGTCGGTAGCGGGATCGTGAGCCGCGTGGGAGGCGGCACGGCCGTGAAGCGCGGCGTCGGCGCGGGCCGCCGGTGCCAGCACGTTCAGGCGCGGGCGGGGGGCCGGAAGCTCCGGCACCTCTTCCGGGCCCAGGGGGCCGGGCAGGCCCAGCGCGGTCCGGAACGCACGCGCCTGGGCCGGGGGCAGCGGCGCACACAGCGCCTCCAGGTGGCCGGCGTGGACGAACAGGCGGCCCTGGCGCTGGGCGATCAGGCGCCGGGAGAGGCCGCCGGGATCGGGCAGCGAGAGGGCGGCGGCCAGCCCGCGCGCGCGGCCCTGCAGGCCCAGGCGCGCCACGCCCAGCTCCAGCGGAGTGAGCGAGGTCTGGGGAAGATCGTCCAGCGGCCACCACCCGGGGGCGGGCCGATCAGGGGCGGGAGCAGCAGTCATGAGCCGCCCTCATTGTGGGCTCCAGCGTGGGGGGCTGCAAGCGCGCGGGCCGCGCGGGGGGCCGGACTCCCCCAGATGCCCCCGGCGCCCGCCCGGCCCGGCCGCCCGCTGGCCCTGAACCCCTCCTGAACCGGCGCTCCCTGAACGCCCGGCCAGGCGGCCACACGGCCCCCCCGGCACCCCCGCCTCCTGTCCATACAGGGGGAGTTTTTACCGCTGTAAGCACTGTTCATCAACCTGTCATGGATTGGGGGGCTGGTGTAAGCTCTGCGGGTATGAACGTCATCGGGAAAGTCACTGTGCTGCCTCAGCTGCCGCCCGCCATCGCGCGGCTGTCCGAGCTGGCTTACAACCTCTACTGGTCGTGGACGCCCCACGCCCAGGAGCTGTACCGCGAACTGGACTGGGAAAGTTGGGAGCGCTTCCAACACAACCCGGTGAGAACCCTGCTGGAAGTGCCCCAGGCCCGCCTGGAGGAGCTGGCCGCCGATCCGGCCTACCTGCGGCGCTACGCCGGGGTGATGGCCGACTTCGACGCCTACATGGGCCAGACGGACACCTGGGCCCGCCGCCACGCGCCCGCCATGAAGCCCGTGGCCTATTTCTCGATGGAATACGCCTACCACGAGTCGCTGCCGATCTACTCGGGCGGCCTGGGCGTGCTGGCCGGCGACCACTGCAAGAGCGCCTCCGACCTGGGCATCCCCTTTACGGCGGTGGGGATGCTGTTCCACCAGGGCTACTTCCGGCAGCTGTTCGACAAGGACGGCTGGCAGACCGAGGCCTACGACGAGCTGGATCTGACCACCCTGCCCATCACGCCGGCCACCACGGCCAGCGGCGAGGAAGCGCGCGTCAAGGTGCGGATCGGCACGCGCGACGTGCATGTGCGTGTGTGGTCGCTGAACGTGGGGCGTATCCGGGTGCTGCTGCTGGACGCCAACGTGCCCGAGAACAGCGAGGACGACCGCAAGCTGACCGCCCGCCTCTACGGCGGCAACCAGGAACTGCGCGTGCAGCAGTACCTCCTGCTGGGGGTGGCGGGCATCCGCGCCCTGAGGCTGCTGGGCGTGCCGGCCGAGGTCTACCACATGAACGAGGGCCACGCCGCGCTGCTGGGCCTGGAGCGCATCCGCGAGGCCGTGGCGGCCGGGCTCGACTTCCGCGCGGCGGTTGAGAGCGTGGCCAGCTCCACCCTGTTCACCACCCACACCCCGGTCGCCGCCGGCAACGACGCCTTCTCGTACGAGATGATGGACCGCTACATGGCCAAGTGGCCGGGGCTGCTGAACGTCAGCCGCGACGAGCTGTACGCGCTGGCCGAGCACGAGCAGGTCTGGGACAACCACCTCGTGCCCACCTTCTCGATGACCGTCTTCGCGCTGAACATGAGCCGCGCGGCGAACGGCGTCTCGGAGCTTCACGGCGAGGTGTCCCGCAAGATGTGGAACTTCCTCTACGAGGGCGCCCGCCCCGAGGAGGTGCCCATCGGGCACGTGACCAACGGCGCGCACAACCTGACCTTCACCTCGCAGCCCATGCGCAACCTTCTCTCGACTGTGCTGCCCACCGACTGGACGCAGCGCCTGGAGGACGAGGCCATGTGGGGCGCCGTGGAGGGGCTGACCGACGCCCAGCTGCAGGGCGTCCAGCTCGCCATGAAGAGCGAGATGATCCGCTTCGTGCGCTCGCGGATGCGCGACCAGATGATCCGCAACGGGGCCTCGGCCGCCGACGTGGCCGCCACCGACACGCTGATGAGCGAGAACGCCCTGACCATCGGCTTCGCGCGCCGATTCGCCACCTACAAGCGCGCCACGCTGCTGTTCCGCGACAAGGCGCGCCTGAGCCGCATCGTGAACAATCCGGAGCGGCCCGTGCAGTTCGTGTTCGCCGGCAAGGCTCACCCCGCCGACAACCCCGGCAAGGCCTTCATCCAGGAGATCTACAAGGTGTCGCAGGAACCCGAGTTCCGCGGCAAGATCGTGATCCTGGAAAACTACGACATGAACGTGGCCCGCCACCTCGTGCAGGGCGTGGACATCTGGCTGAACAACCCGCGCCGCCCGCTGGAGGCCTCGGGCACCAGCGGCATGAAGGCCAGCTTCAACGGCTCGCCCAACTTCAGCGTGCTGGACGGCTGGTGGCGTGAGGGCTGCGACGGCACCAACGGCTGGCCCATCGGCGAGGAGCGCGAGTACGCTGACCTGAACGTGCAGGACGACGCCGACGCCTACAGCCTGTACCAGACCCTGGAGAGCGAGATCGTGCCGCGCTACTACGGCACCCTGGCCGGCGCGGAGTCGTGGGCGCACACGGTACGCCGGTCCATCGAGACCGTCAGCCCGCGCTTCTCCATGCAGCGTCAGGTCATCGATTACGTGCAGAAGTACTACATTCCGGTGGGTGAACGCGGCGCCCAGGTGGCGGCCGACCACGCCCGGCGTGCCCGCGAGATCGCCGGCTGGAAGACCTGGGTGCGCCAGCAGTGGCCCTACACCAGCATCAGCGCCCAGGCGACGCTGCCCGCCACCAGCCAGCCCGGCCAGACCGTGCCCGTGACCGCCCAGGTGAACTCGGCCGGGATCAACCTGGACGACCTGCGGGTCGAGGCCGTGCTGGAGCGCTCCGGCCATGTCACGCGGGTGCCGCTGCGGAGCCAGGGCAACGGAGCCTTCTGCGCCGACGTGCCCCTGAACGACAGCGGCCTGTACTCGGTGGGCGTGCGGATGGTGCCGGTGCTGGGTGGCCTGAGCAACGAGCTGGAAGCCGGCCTGATCAAGTGGGCGTGAAGGGCTGACGGCAGGCTGGATGTGGACGGGCGCCAACTGCGCCCGTCCATTCTTTTGTGGTGCTGGGACACGATCCGGCGTAGCCTGCCCCATGGACGATATGTTCGAGAAGGGCCGGCGCAAGCGCTCGCAGGTCATGGGGGCCGAGTTCGTGGAACGGGCGCTGGGGGGGCCGCCGGACGCCTTCGGGGCGGACTTCCAGCGCTTCCTGACCGAGTATGCCTGGGGCGCCGTGTGGGGCCGCGGGAACCTGACGGATCGCGAGCGGCACATGATCACCCTGGGCATCCTGGCCGCGCTGGGCCGCGAGAAGGAGCTGGAGGGCCATATCCGCGCCACGGCCAATACCGGCGTCAGCGAGCGCGACCTGAGCGACGTGCTGCATCAGGTGGCCGTGTACGCGGGCGTACCGGCGGGCCTGAGCGCCCTGAATACGGCCAGGCGCGTGTTCGCTCAGAGGGACGGCGAGGGCTGAGGCGAACCGCCAGGGGCTGAGCGCTCCCCCTCGGGGCAGGACGAGCCATCCGGGGCGCCTGACCTGAGGCACAGGGCTCGACGCGGCCCTTCCCGACCCCCCTGTTCCATCCGCCGTGCATACTGACCACCCGATGCCCCGGGTCGCCCTTCCTCCCATCCCCTCCCTGCTGCTGGCCATGCTGAGCATCCAGGGCGGCGCCGCCTTCGCCAAGACGCTCTTCCCGGCGCTGGGGGCGGCGGGCACGACCACGCTGCGGGTGTCGCTGGCCACCGCGATCCTGATGCTGGTGTTCCGCCCCAACCTGCGGGCACTCACGCGGGCCGACTGGCAGGCCATCGTGCCCTACGGCGCCGCGCTGGGCCTGATGAACCTGGCCTTCTACGCCTCGCTGACCTGGCTGCCGCTGGGGCTGGCGGTCACGCTGGAGTTCCTGGGGCCGCTACTGCTCTCGCTGGTGCTCTCGCGGCGCGTGGCCGATCTGGCGTGGGTGGCGCTGGCCGGGCTGGGCGTATACCTGATCACCCCGCATGGGGGCGGCGCCGGGGCCGTGTCGCCGCAGGGGGTCGCGCTGGCGCTGGGCGCGGGCGGCATGTGGGCGCTGTACATCCTGGCGGGCGGCGCGGTGGGGCGGCGGGTACCCGGCACGACCGGCGTGGTTGCGGGGATGCTGGTCGCGGCCCTGGTCACGCTGCCCTTCGGCGCGGCCCAGGCGGCGGTGGGCCTGGGCTCCGCGCCCCTGCTGGCGGCGGCCTTCGGGGTGGCGGTGCTCTCCAGCGCCCTGCCCTACACGCTGGAGATGCGCGCCCTGCGGGCCATCCCGGCCCGGATCTTCGGCGTCATGATGAGCGTGGAGCCAGCCCTGGCCGCCCTGAGCGGCCTGCTGTTCCTGGGCGAGCGGCTCACCACCGGGCAGTGGCTGGCGATGGGCTGCGTGATCGCCGCGAGCGCCGGCATCAACCTGACCAGCCCGCGGGCGCACGCCGAACCGGAGCCGCCGGACTGAGGGCATGGGCGTCCCCGACGAACTCCCTGTTCTGTGCCCTCAGTTCCGCTCGCCGCTCTCCTGCGTGGCGCTGACCTCACCGCTGCGTCCGCCGCTCGGCTGAACCCCGCCGCCGCTGCCGGTCATCAGCAGGCCGAGCTGGGTCTCGGTGGCCTGGGCCGCCTCGACCTCGCCCACGACCTTGCCCTCGTACATCACCAGAATGCGGTCCGCGAGGTTCATCACCTCGCCCAGGTCGGCGCTGATCAGCAGCACGGCCAGCCCCTGGTCGCGCGCCTCCACGATCCGGGCATGGATGAACTCGATGGCGCCGATGTCCACCCCGCGCGTCGGCTGGCTGGCGACCAGGATCCTCGGGCTCTTGCTCATCTCGCGCGCCACGATGATCTTCTGGGCATTGCCGCCAGAGTAGCGGCTGGCCTGCAGGCTGGCGCTCCGGGGCCGGACATCGTACTTCTCGCTCAGCTCGCGGGCGTTGCGGTCGATCGCCTCGAGGTCGAGCAGGCCCAGGCGACCCGCGTAGGGGGCGTTGTCGTGCTTGCCCAGGATGTAGTTCTCGGCGGTGGTCATGTCCAGCACCAGCCCGCGCTCGTTGCGGTCTTCGGGCACGTGGGCCACGCCCGCCGCCTCGACCCCCAGCACGCCGCGCGCCGACTGCCCCTGGTACAGGATGGTGCCCGTGTAGGCCTCCAGCCCGGTGATCGCCTCCACCAGCTCGCTCTGCCCGTTGCCCTCGACCCCGGCGATGCCCACGATCTCGCCGGCCCGCACCTGGAAGCTCACGTCGTCCACGGCGTTGCGGTGCTCGCCCCTGACGACCAGATGCTGCAATTCCAGGGCGACCTCGCCGGGCCGGGCCGGCGCCTTGTCCACCTTCAGGGTCACGTCGCGGCCGACCATCATGCGGGCCAGGGTGTCGGTGGTGGCGCCCTGGGCCGGAATGGTGCCGATCATCTTCCCGTCGCGGATCACGGAGATGGTGTCGGAGATGTGCAGCACCTCGTGCAGCTTGTGGCTGATGAACACCACGGCGTTGCCGCTCCTGGCGTACTGGTTGACCAGAAAGTCGAACAGTTCGTCGGTCTCGCTGGGGGTCAGCACGGCGGTCGGCTCGTCGAGGATCAGGATACGGGCGCCGCGGTAGAGCGTCTTGAGGATCTCCACCTTCTGCTGGAGGCCCACCGGCAGCTCGCCCACGATGGCGTCGGGGTTCAGGTCGAAGTTGAACTGTTTGATCAGTTCGGCCACCCGCCGCCGCGCTCCGGCGTAGTCGATCGAGGTGCCCGCCCGGGGTTCCATCCCCAGGATCACGTTCTCGGTCACGGTCAGCGGCTCGACCAGCATGAAGTGCTGGAAGACCATCCCGATCCCGCGCTTGATGGCCTCGGACGGGTCGCTCAGGTTCACGACCTCGCCGTCCACCACGATCTCGCCGCTGGTGGGGGGCTGGATGCCGTACACGATCTTCATCAGCGTGCTCTTGCCGGCGCCGTTCTCCCCACACAGGGCGTGCACGGAGCCCCAGCGCACCTGCATGGAGATATCGTCGTTGGCCAGCACCAGGGGAAACCTCTTGGTGATCCCGCGCAGTTCCAGCGCGTAGTCGGACTGGTGCCGCACCTCGCGCAGCACGTCGGCAGTGGGGGCGCTCATGGGGCCAGTGTAGCGCCCCCGCCGGCCCGGGCCGGTCAGCCGGCAGCCCACGGCAGGGGCGCTATGCCGCAGCCCGCCGCACCCTCAGAATGTGAGCATGGAATCCTTCTGGCTGGCGGTCACGACCCTGGGACGTGACGAGGTGTTCATCGTCGTGCTCGCGCTGTACACCTGGCTGGTCAATCCCCGGGGCGGCCGCACGCTGGGGGTGGCCTTTGCCACGAGCTATCTGCTCAACACGGCCCTGAAATACGGCCTGAATCTCCCCCGCCCCTTCACGGGCGACCCGGCCCTGGCCACAGAAGCGGCGCGGGCCACGGCCGGCGGGCCGGGCCTGCCGAGCGGACATACGCAGATGGCCGCGACCCTCTGGGGCGGGCTGGCCATGCAGGTGAACCGGGGCTGGATGTGGGGAGTCGCCCTGGCACTGATCGTGCTGATTTCGGTGTCGCGGCTGGCCCTGAACGTCCACTATCCGGCCGACGTGATCGTGGGCCTGCTGCTGGGCGCCGTCTTCGCGGTGGCCGCCGCACGCCCGGACGTGCCGGGGCGGGGCCTGACCCGCACCCTGCCCCCGGTGGTGATCCTGCTGGCCGCCGCCCTCCTGCCCGCCAGCGCTCCACGCGAACTGGCCGCCGGGCTGGGCCTGTTCGCTGGGTTCTGGTGGGTGCGGCCCAGCTTCATGCCGCCCACCACCGTCGCCGGCCGGATCATCGTGCCGGTGGTTGGGCTGCTGCTGGTCTTCCTGGTCTATTTCGGCCTCGCGGCCCTGCCGGCCGACCTGCGGAACCTGGGCCTGATCCGCGCCCTGCGCTACGCCCTGCTGGTGGTCGTGGCGGCCGAGGGCGTACCGGCCCTGCTGGGCCGCTGGATGCCGCGCGCCCCGATGAGTTCGGCCGCGCAGGCCTCTGTGGCCGCCTGACCTTCCCCAACACCTTCCTGAGCCACTCTTCGACAGCCTTCTATACCGAAATCCGGCTCACAGGAAGTCGGCACAGGAGCGGTCAGCGCAGACGAATCCGACAGAGAAGAATCCCACACAGACGCCTCCGGGCCATCGCCTCTCTACCGCACCCGCACGCCTTTCGAGCCGGGCTGCCGCCTGATCCAGGCCACGAAGCGCTGCACAGCCTCGTGGGCCAGCAGGGCGTCCACCGTGGTGTATTCCTGGGCGAGTTCGGCGTTGCTGAAGGTCTTGTGCAGGAACTTGTGGCAGGCCGAGCAGAGCTGCACGGTGGGCAGTTCCTGCACCTTCACGCCGCGCCGCCGCCCCTGCGAGCGGGGGATCAGGTGGTGCTCGGTCAGCGTGGGCACCTCGCGCCCACACAGGGCGCAGGTGGCGGGCGGCGCGGCGGGTGGCGGCCAGAGGGGATCGGCTTGGCGGCGGGCCATGACTGACCAGGATCGTAGGGTCTGGGGCTAGAGTTTCGTCAGCTTGGGGTACTTCTGGATGGCTTCATCCTCGCTCAGGAACTCGCCCTCCACGTCGGGGCTCCAGATCACCTCGGCGCGGATCAGGTCGCCCGGCGCGACCGCGCTGATAGCGCTCAGGGCGCTGCGGGCCTCGGCGGCGGTGGTCACCCCGGCGGGCGGCAGGGTGCCCATGGCGTGCGCCGCCACAGCGATCGTGACCGCCAGATACTGGTCGCCAGCATCCTTGTCGTAGGAATACCCGCCCTGCTGGGCAAATCCGCTGTTCGGGTCGCGGTTCTGGTAGTTGCTGGTGGTCTGATCCGTGAAGGCCGCGCGGGCCTCGGTGGCCCAGGCGCCCACCTGGCTGTCGGCGGCATTCCGGGCCCCCTGGGCGCGTTCCACGTTGCCGTAGACCCAGCGCTCCGGGTGGCGCAGGGCGACCAGGGCGGCCTCCTGCAACATGCGGGCCAGACCCTCGTTGGTGTCCGGGTCGCCCGAGCGGGCCACGCGCTGCAGGGCGCTCTTGACCTCGTCGCCCTCGGCCAGCAGGAGCTGCACGCTGACCGCCTGGGCCGTGCCGCTCAGCGAGGACAGCCCGCCCAGACCCCCGGCGAGCCCGCGGCCGCCGCCCCCGCCCAGGCTGCGGCGCATGGCGCCCACCACGCCGAAGATGACCAGTCCGAAGATGATCAGCGGCACGATGCCGAAGCCGCTCAGGCCACTCCCGCCGTAATAGCCGCCGCCCCCGTTGATGATGACCGGCCCGAAGCCGCCGCCCCCCGAGTACCCGCCCCCGCTGTAGCCGCCGCCCGAGTAGCCGCCCCCGCCGCCCCCACCGGACGAACCGCCGCTGGAGCTGCCACCGAAGCCGCCGCCGGACTGCGCGCTGGCGCTGCCGGCCAGCAGGCTCCCCAGCGTCAGGGTCAGGGCGGCCAGCACCACCAGCCACACGCGCAGCAGGGGCCAGACGTGCAACTGGGAACGTCGGGGGCGGTCTCCGGGGGAACGGAATCCAGCATCGGGCGCGGCGTGGGACATACGTGGAGTGTACGGCGCCCGGGGGCCGGGCGTTCCCGTCCTGCCGTTTACGAGCCGTTTAGGGCAGGTGGTCAGGCGCCGGCGTCCGGAGCAGGGATTCAGGAGGCTGGAGATCGGCCTGAGCCGCTCCGTCCACTCGACAGGGCCGGGTTGAACGGGGCTGGGTTGGACGGGGCCGGGCTCGACCCGATCCGGGTGGGCTGAAGATTTCCTTCTTCCGCGTGTTCCCGCTGGCCTTTCATGTCGCCGCCGGCCGGTACACTCCGGGCGTGGACACCGACCCGAGCGCGAGCACCATCAGCCTGACCGCCCAGCAATGGGACGGGTTCCTGGCGAGCCTGTACGAGCGGGACGACCGCCTGGAACTCCGCGAGGCCGGCCAGACCTACCCCCCGCTGGAGACCGTGGACGCCTACGTGATGAGCGCCCACGCCGAGGCCCTGCTGAGCGGCGAGGTCGAGGGCGACCTGTGGGGCACCCTGGAAGATATCGAGGAGACGGCCAGTTCCGACGAGGAGGCGTGGCAGCGGATCACCGACTTCTACCTCAGCCGGGGCTGCGTGCTGATCAGGATCACCGGCCTTGAAGAGCCCGAGGAGTGGATCCTGAGCGGCGATCTGGCCCGCCGCCTGGGCCTGCCAGGCGGCGCTGCCGCTTGAGCGGCAGGCGAGGCAGCGCTGGACGACCGTGTAAACCTGTTGTAAATCCCTGCTCATCCCGCTCCTTAATGGGCCGCGTAGGCTGGTTCTCATGTTTAAACGTGATGACCGACACTTCCCGATCAAACGTCTGCTGACCCTGGGGGCCCTGATCGGCGCCGGGGCGTACTACTTCAGCCGCGAGCAGAACCGCCGCGCCCTGGACGCCAAGCTGGCCGAACTGGGCCTGAAGGACGCCGCGCAGGACGTGGGCCAGAGCGTGACCAGGGGCTGGGAGAAGACCAAGGAGGCCGCCACCGCCGCCGGCTCCGCGATCGCCGATAAAGCCAGCGAGGTCAGGGACGCCGCCAGTGAAGGCACCGGGGCCGCTGTGGAGAAGGCAGTGGACAAGGCGAAGGACGTGGCCGGGGACGTCAAGACCGCTGTGGGTCAGGCCGCCGACACCGCGAAGGACGCGGCCCGTGACGCCGCCGACACCGCTGGCGATCAGGCCCAGAAGGCCGCCGCCCAGGTGAAGGACGTGGCCGCCGACGTCAAGTCTGATGTGAAGGCCGATGTGAAGGCCGGCACCGAAGAGGCGAAGGCCGCCGGACAGGATCTGGCCGCCAGCGCCCGGAGCGCCGCCAAGGACGTCAAGTCCAACATGCAGCAGACCGCCGAAGCGGCCAAGGACGACGTGCAGGGCGCCGCGAAGGACGCGGGCGACACGGCCCGCGCCGCCGCCCGCGACGTCTCGAAGGCCGCCAAGGACACCAAGCGCGACGCCGAACGCAAGATGTGATTTCCGGGCGCCCGGTCGTCTCCGGGCACGTCGGGCCTCCCACCAGGGAGGCTCTTTTTTTGGCTGGGGATGGCCCCGCCGCCGCCCGCTGGGAACGCCGCACGCTCCGGAGCGCCGCTGGACGCTAGATTAGGACTCATGAAGCTGCGCGGCACCCTGGGTGGTCTGAATCTCCTGCTGGAACCCGGCGATACCGCCCAGAGCGTGCAGGGCACCCTGGCCGCGCGAAGCGAGCTGCTCGGCAGCCACGTTACGCTGGAGATCCTGGGAGACGCCGACCCGGACGCGCTGGGGGCGGCCCTCCAGGCCATCCGGAACGCTGGAGGCACGCCGGGGCGGATCCGGGCGCCGCGCGTCACGGTGGCCGCTCCCGGCGCGGCGCCCACCGCCGTGAGTCCCCTGGACAGCGCCCGCACCGTGATCGTGCCGGGCAGCCTGCGGGCCGGCACCCGGCGCGAGTATCTGGGCAGCGTGATCGTCCTGGGCGACGTGAACCCCGGCGCCGAGGTGATCGCGGGCGGCGACGTGATCGTGGTCGGCGCGCTGCGCGGAATTGCCCACGCCGGGCAGGGAGGCTACGCCGACGCCATCGTCTGGGCGCGCCCGATCGCCAGCGCCCAGCTCCGCATCGGGGACGCCGTGGCCCGCGCCCCCGAGGGCAGCAGCCTGAGCAACATGCAGCGCCGCGAGGGGCCGCCCGTGGCCGAACTGGCGAGGCTCCACGACGGGCAGATCGTGATCGACATCCAGAAGTAGGACTGAGGGTTGGGAACCTGCAGCAGCGCCTCGTCTGGTCTCCCTGCACCGGGGCGTGATCGACCCTGTGCCTTTCAGCCCTCCCCCCCTCATGTTCGTGCGCGACGAAGGTGACACGGCAACCGCAAAGTCAGCCCAACCGGAAGTTGGAAGTTCGACAACGCTGTGGGTAGGCCCGTCTACTCCTCGGCTGTGCGAGTCTGTCACCTTCGGTACCACCACATTCTCTTCGGGCTCTGCGAGTCAGAGGCGGTCAGGAATGGCGTTTCATACGGGACTCAAGTGATGGCAAGACCTGGCTGATTCGCCACCAACAGACCCCTCACCCCAACCCTCTCCCCAGGGGAGAGGGAGGGAGCCGCAACGCGGCGGAAGGGTGAGGGGTCTCGGATGTCGCAGGATCACTTTCACTTCGTTGCAGTCGCGCTTTCTCCTGCCTCCCTATGAGGCGGCCCCGTAGAACTGCGAAGCCGCAGAGTCGTCTACAGCGGTATTGACCGCAACACATCCCTGACTGTGCCGCCGCCCTGTCGAGTGTGAGGTCAGCGCCAGCCCGATTTGACGAACGTTGTATACTGCTGGTCGGAATTCCTCGAACGGGGGGTGGGGCTGACCCACCTTTTTTCGTGGAGGGGGTGGTTTCTTGGCCGCCAGATTGGGGCCGATACAATATGAATAACAACGCAACCGACAATGTAAAGCTTCAGGAGATCGCCCAACTGGCCGCTGGCCCACTGGGCTTCGAGGTGCTGGAAGTCCAGCTCCAGACCGTGGGCGGCGACCGGATCGTGCTGGTACGCATCGACCGCCTGGACGAGCAGCCCGTGACGATGGAAGACCTGACGAAGGCCAGCCGCGCCGCCGAGGCCGAGTTCGACCTGCGCGACCCGATCCCCGGCGAGTACCGCCTGGAGTTCGAGTCGCCCGGCGCGAAACGGCCGCTGCTGCGGGCACGGCACTTCGAGCGCATGCTGGGGCTCAAGGCGAAGGTGCGCGCCGACGGCCATTCCTTCACGGCGCCCATCAAGTCCGTGTCCGGCGATCAGGTGACCTTCGACGTGAACGGCGACGACGTGACCCTGGGAGCCGGCACCTTCCAGGCGAACCTGGCCGAGTTCCCGGATCGCCACCGCTGAGGCTGGCAGCACCCCGCCGCCACACCACAAGTCATACCCAAAAAGGAAGAGTGAGATGAGCCAACCCGAGTTCAATTTCGCGGACGCCCTGCGCGAGGTGGCGCAGGCCCGCAACATCAACGAGCTGCAGCTGATCGAGGCCTTCGAGCAGTCGCTGGCGCAGGCTTACACCCGTAACGTCGAGCCCGACAAGCGCATCGAGGTTCACCTCGACCCGCAGAGCGGCGAGCTGGAAGTGCTGGTCGTGCGCGAGGTCGTGGAGAAGATCGAGGACGAGAACCTGCAGATCTCGCTGGCCGACGCGCTGGAACTGGACTCTGGCGTGGAACTGGGCATGGAGATGGAGTTCCCGGTCGAGAAGGAGAAGTTCTCGCGGATCGCTCTGCAGGCCGCCAAGCAGACCCTGACCCAGAAGATGCGCGAGACCGAGCGCAACGTGGTCTTCAACGAGTACAAAGACCGCGAGGGGCAGGTGCTGACCGCGCAGGTCGTGAGAAGCGACAACAAGGGCAACTGGTTCGTGGAGCTGGGCGCGGGCGAGGCCATCCTGCCCCCCCGCGAGCAGATCCCCGGCGAGAAGCTGACCCCCGGCAACCGCGTCAAGATCTACCTCAAGGAAGTCCGCAAGACGCCCAAGGGGCCGACCATCCTGGCCAGCCGCGCCGACGAGCGGCTGCTGGACTACCTGCTGCGCCAGGAAATCCCCGAGGTCGCCAACGGCATCGTGGAGGTCAAGGCGATCGCGCGGGAGGCCGGGCAGCGGAGCAAGGTCGCGGTGTTCAGCCATAACTCGAACGTCGATCCCATCGGCGCCTGCATCGGGCACCGCGGTAACCGCATCCAGGCCGTGACCGGCGAACTGGGCCGCGAGCGCGTGGACGTGATCCTCTGGGACGGCAACACCCGCGACTTCATCCGCAACGCGCTCTCGCCGGCCAAGGTGGGACTCATCGACGTGGCGGTGGATCGCCGCGAGGCGACCGTGACCGTCACGCCCGACCAGCTCTCGCTGGCGATCGGCAAGGGCGGGCAGAACGTGCGGCTGGCGGCCAAGCTGACCGGCTTCAAGATCGACCTGCGCGAAACCGCCGCCGTGTCCGACCTGGACGCCGCCATGCAGCAGGCGCTGCAGGACGAGCAGGGCGGCCACGACGAGCAGGGCGCCGCCAAGTCGGCCTTCGACGCGCTGTTCAAGGACAGCAAATCGGTCGCCACCGCCAGTCCGGAAGACACCCAGGAGTAACTGTGTCGGCCCCTGCTACCCCGCTCCTCCGGCACGTGCCGGAGCGGACGTGTGTGGCGTGCCGGCGCAAGCGGCCCCAGCCGGAATTCCGGCGGGTGTCGAAGGTGGACGGAACGTGGAAGCTGCTGACCGGGCCACGGTCGGGGCGGGGGGCGTATGTCTGCGCCGATTCGCCCTCCTGCTGGCAGGACAAGCGGCTGCGGCGGGCCTTCGGGGCCGCGGCGCCCGCCCTGAGTGCGCTGCTGCTGACGACCCCGCAGCCGGCTGGCCCCTTACAGGAACACTGATTTATCGCCGCGCAGCCTGCTGGATGGGCCGGCGCGGAACTCACCGGAGGTGAGCATGTCGAAAGTCCGAATTTATACCCTCGCCAAAGAAGTGGGCGTGGAGAACCACCGAATGCTGGAAATTCTCGATGGTCTGGGCGTGTCGTACAAGAGCGTCAGCTCGACCATCGAAGAGGACACCGTCGAACTCATCAAGCAGATCGTGGCGGAAGAGGGAGCGCAGGGCGCGGGCAGCGGGGCAGCGGCTGAGGCCAGCCAGGCCAGCACCAGCTCAGCCAGCACCAGTCCAGCCAATACCAGCCCCGCCCAGCCGGCCGCTGACGACGTTCAAGCGCCGACTCCCGGAGCCTCTGCCCCGGCGCCCACCGCCGCACCCGCTCCAGAGCCCAGATCCAGCGAGATGCCCGCGGCCAGCAGCTCGGCCGGAGCGCAAGGAAGTCCAGTGAGTACACCCGTCAAAGAGCGGCAGCCCGGCGAGGTTGTCCAGCCCAGCAGCATGCAGCCCGGCAACCCGCAGCCCGGCACCCCTCAGCCCGCCAGCGACGCGCCCCACCGCGCGCCGGTCGTGACCATCATGGGTCACGTCGACCACGGCAAGACCAGCCTGCTGGACTACATCCGCAAGACCAAGGTGGCGGCGGGCGAGGCCGGCGGCATCACCCAGCACGTCGGGGCCTTCGAGGCGCAGACCTCCAAGGGCCGCATCGTGTTCATCGACACGCCGGGCCACGAGGCCTTCACGACCATCCGGGCGCGCGGCGCCAACGTCGCCGACATCGCGATCATCGTGATCGCCGCCGACGACAGCCTGATGCCCCAGACCCGCGAGGCCATCGCCCACGCGCAGGCCGCCAAGGTGCCGATGATCATCGCCATCAACAAGATCGATCTGGCGCAGGCCGACCCCGACCGGGTCAAGACCGACCTGACCCAGCTCAACCTGGTGCCCGAGGAGTACGGCGGCGACCTGATCGTGGTGCCGGTCAGCGCCCGCTCGGGCGAGGGCGTGGAGGATCTGCTGGAGTACATCTCGCTGACCGCCGAACTCGAAGATCTGCGGGCCGACCCCAAGGGTGAATTCAGCGGCGTGATCATCGAGGGCAAGGTCGACAAGCAGGCCGGCGTCCTGGCGACCGTGATGGTGCAGGAAGGCACGCTGCACATCGGGGACTTCCTGGTCGTGGGCGAGAAATACGGCAAGATCAAGGCCATGACCGACAGTGCCGGCGGGCGCATCAAGAGCGCCGGCCCCAGCACGCCCGTGCAGGTGCTGGGCTTCTCCGAGGTGCCCGACAGCGGCGAGAAGGTGCGCTCGGCCAAGAACGAGCACGCCGCCCGTGAACTCGTGGAGGCCCGCGCCAGCGACCGCCGCGACACCGAGAACGCCCGCGTCCGCAGCCGCCTGACCCTGGAAGAGATGATGGGGCCGCTGGGCTCGGTTCGCACCGTGAACCTGATCCTGCGCGCCGACACCCAGGGCTCGGTGGAAGCCATCCAGGGCATCCTGGCCCGCAAGGAATCCGACGACGTGAAGCTCAACGTCATGTTCGCCGGCATCGGGTCGCCCAGCGAGGCCGACGTGCTGCTGGCCTCCACCGCCGAGGCGACCATCCTGTGCTTCAGCACCACCCCGGCGGGCGGCGTCAAGAAGATGGCCGAGGGCAAGGGCGTGGACATCAAGTCCTTCCGGATCATCTACGAGCTGATCGACGAGGTGGACCGTCTGATCAAGGGCACGACGGAGCCGGTCTTCGAGGAGAAGTACCTGGGCCGCGCCGAAGTCCGCATGATCATCAAGCATCCCAAGAGCGGCAACATCGCCGGTTCCTACGTGACCGACGGTTCTCTCAAGCGCAACGCCAAGGCCAAGGTCACGCGCGGCAAGCAGGTCGTCTACGAGGGCACCATCGTGGGCCTCAAGCGCTTCAAGGACGATGTCCGCGAGGTGCAGACCGGCTACGAGTGTGGCATCAACGTGGACTGGGACGACGTGCAGGTGGGCGACATCATCGAAGCCAGCGAAATGGTCGAGGTCGTGCAGGCCTGAGCCCGAGGGTTCGACCCTTCGAGCACAGCAGAGCAGCGACCGGGGATGTGCTCCCGGTCGCTGCTCTGCTGTCGAGAAGTTCAGGCTCAGGTTCCGTCCTCCGTCTGGGCACCGGTCTGAGGAACCGTCACACGGCCCGACGGGTCGCCCACGTCGTTGCCACTGCGGTCATGCGGGTGCGGGCCTCGCGGGCCGCCGTCCCGGCCCAGGCCCGGCCCACCGTGGCCCCGCCCCCCAAAGGCGGCGAAGGGGTGCTGCTGGAGGCGCTGCTTCATCGCGGCGGCCCGCCCGGCTGGGATATCCCCGGCCTTCACGCCCTGGTCGATGGTGGCGCTGCCGGCGGCGATGGCGGCGGCCCTGAGCTTAGGCACCGTGGTGCCCAGTTGCGCGGCGAGCTTCTGAAGGAACACGTCGGCATGATTGGTGCCACTGTTCGGCCGCATCTGACCAGGCCGGGTCTGGCCGGGCATGGTCTGACCGGGCTGGGCCGGCTGCAAGCGCTGAGCCTGGGCCGTGGGGGCGGCGGACGTGCTGGCCGCACTCTGCTGGGCAAACCCCAGACCGATGGTGAGCGGCAGGCTGGCGAAGGCGATCAGGGGCAGGCGACGGGTGTTGCGGGTCGTGTTCTCGTTCATCGGGCACTCTCCTCGTGGCGGATGGGGGTTCCATTCGTTCCACAGCTGAAGCGTGTCAGAGCGCGGTTAAGGGGGGGCTAACGGGCTGGAGGTGGTTCTGGAGGGTGTGGGGTGGCTGGCCACTGCTCATTCGGGAGGTTGATGGAACGTCCCAAGTGTCGCCGCCGCGCTTCCGCCGGATGAATCCCTCGAAATGGAGTCGAGAATGACGTGCCAGCTGGGCTTTTCCCTGTCCCCCTTCTCAGGGGACTCGCAGAACTGCGGAGCGGAGGGGTTGCCCGCAGCGTGAGCCTCGTCACCACGTCGCTGACTATGCAGTGCCGTCGACTATGCGGTCACCTTCGCCACCTCCCCCCGGTCAGAAGGCCAACATGAAGGTCTGGTATGCTGTGGCGCTTTGAGACGCCCCGGCCACATCCCTCTGGTCTCCCCGCTGTGGCAGGCGCGCCTGGCCGCGTGGCCGGGCCTGCTGACCCTGCTGTCGGTGCTGGCCGTGGTGCTGGGTACGCCCACACCCACGCCGGAGGGAAGTTCACGCCTGAGCGCCAGCAACGTGGCCCCGGCCCTGCCGGAACTGCGCGCCGCGCCTCAACCGGCGCCGGCCACACCGCTGCAGGCGCCGCCGGCCCCCGAACCCTTCCGGCTGACCCGGCCTCCGCTGGCGACTCTCCTGCCGGGCTGGTTCTGGGTCAATCCCGTGCGGCCCCTCGACCTGGCAGTGCTGGGCCGACACCAGACCGACGGTGGCTAGCGGAGGGTCTCCAGAGACCGATCTGACCCATCCGCCTGTCATTCCCACTTCAGGAGACGTTCAACGTGACCTACGGCAACAAGAACACCAACCGCAACCGGGGGGGCAACGACCGCCGCCCACCCCCACCCCGCCGCAATCCCGCGGCCAAGTCCTCGAACTCCCGCTGGACGGCCATTCTGCTGCTGCTCACGCTGCTGGCCTCGCTGGCCTACATCTGGCGGCCCTGGGAGCACCGCGACAACCTCTGGACGGTCTGGGATCCGGGCAAGTTCGAGTTCGTGACGCTGGGCCTCGACCTCAAGGGCGGCCTGCGGATCGAACTGGCGCCGGAATCGGGCACGGCCACCAAGGACGAACTCGACCGCGTGAAAACGGTCATCGAGAACCGCATCAATGCCCTGGGCGTGGCGGAACCGACCGTCACCGTCTCGGGCGGCCGGCGCGTGGTCGTGGAGATTCCCGGCGCCACGCCCGCCGTGCAGCAGCGTGCCCGCGAGATCATCCAGCGCACCGCGCGGCTGGAATTCCGCATCGTGCAGGCGAACGCCCAGCCCGATCCCACCCTGCAGTCCCAGAAACCCGAGACCGGCGGCTATACCCTGACCCAGCTCGGGCCGGTGCAGGCCACGGGTGAGGTCGTGTCCAACGCCCAGGCGGGCACCGATCAGCAGTCGGGGCGCTGGGTCGTGAACTTCCAGAACACCGACAAGGGTGCCCAGACGTTCGGTGAATTCACCGGCAAGAACGTGGGCAAACTGATGGCGGTGGTGCTGGACGACCAGATCCAGAGTGTGGCGACCATCCAGCAGCGCCTCTTCCGCGACGTGCAGATCAGCGGCTCGTTCACCGCCGAGGAAGCCAACCAGCTCGCTCTGGTGCTGAAATCCGGTGCCCTGCCCATCAAGATCAAGACCGAGGCCGAGCGCGCCATCGGGCCGACGCTGGGGGCCGATGCCATCCGCAGCGGCGCCATTGCCGCGCTGGTGGGAATCGGGCTGGTGTTCCTGATGCTGTTCTTCTACTACGGCTTCTGGTTCGGCCTGGTGGGCGCGCTGGGCCTGCTGTTCTCCAGCGTCATCATCCTGGGGATGCTGGCGGGCTTCGGCGCCACGCTGACCCTGCCGGGTATCGCCGGTCTGGTGCTGACCATCGGGGCGGCGGTCGACGGCAACGTGATCTCCTTCGAGCGAATTAAAGAAGAGCTGACCGGCGGCAAGGGCATCAAGAACTCCATCCAGGCCGGCTACGAACACTCCACCGCCGCGATCCTCGACGTGAACGCCTCGCACCTGCTGTCCGCGCTGGCGCTGTACAACTACTCCACCGGGCCGGTGAAGGGCTTCGCGGTCACGCTGATGATCGGCGTGGTGGCCTCCACCTTCTCCAACCTGGTGTTCGCCAAGTGGTTCCTGGGGTGGCTGGCCCAGCGCAAGCCCACCATGACGGCGCCGAACTGGATCAAGCGCACCAATATCGACTTCATCAAGGCCGCGCCCATCGTCACCACGGCCTCGGTGCTGCTGGCGCTGGCCGGGCTGGGCGTCCTGGGGTCGCGCGGCCTGAATTACGGCGTGGACTTCATCTCGGGCACGACCGTGACCCTCAAGACCGCCGGCACGACGACCACCGAGCAGGTACGCACGGCGGTGGCGGGCGCCGGTGTGGCGAAGGTCACCGAACAGAGCGCCGTCATCCAGCGCGACATCACCCCCACCCTGAGCGGCGCGCAGTACACCATCAAGGTGCCCGAGCTGACCACCGCCGAGGCCACCCGCCTGGAGACGGCGGTCGCCAAACTGCCCGGCGGTCAGGTGCAGGCCCGCGAAACGGTCGGCCCGGCGGTGGGCAAGGAGCTGACCGACAAGACCATCAAGGCCGTGCTGCTGGGCATGGCGCTGATCCTGATCTACGTGGGCTTCCGCTTCGACTTCATCATGGGCCTGGGCTCGATCGTGGCGGTGGTGCACGACGTCGGCATCGTGATGGGCCTGTACTCGCTGCTGGGGCTGGAGTTCACGATCGCCACGGTGGCGGCGGTGCTCACCCTCATCGGGTATTCGCTGAACGACTCGATCATCGTCTCCGACCGCATCCGCGAGAACATCAAGGAAATGCGCGGCCAGAGCTACCGCGAAATCGTGAACACCTCGATCAACCAGACCCTCTCGCGCACCATCATGACCTCGGTCAGCACCATGCTGCCGCTGGTGAGCCTGCTGATCTTCGGCGGCCCGGTGCTGCGCGACTTCAGCATCATCCTGCTCGTGGGCATCATCATCGGTACGTACTCCTCGATCTACATCGTGGCGCCGCTGGTCGTGTACTTCGAGGAATGGAACCGCAAACGCAAGGCCGGTGGCCAGCCCGCCAAAGCCTGAGCCTCCCCTGATCCGAGCCCGCCCCACCTTCGGGGCGGGCTTTTCAATTGCCATTATTCGTGGGCTTAGACAGATCAGGTGAATAGTCGTCAGGGAACGCTATGCTGCCCGTCATGACTGCATCCGAGACACTCAGCGTCGCCATCGTGGGCGGCAGCGGCTACGCGGGCGGGGAATTCCTGCGTCTGGCCCTGAACCACCCGAACCTGGACGTGACCCAGGTGACCAGCGAGCGCTCCGCCGGCACCCCCGTGAGCCTGATCCACCCCAACCTGCGCGGCCGCACCACCCTGAAGTTCAGGAAGGCCGCCGAGCTGGACGAGGCCGACGTGATCGTGCTGGCGCTGCCCCACAACTCCGCTGCCAAAAGGATCGCGGAGTTCGAGGCGAAGGGCCGGATTCTGATCGACCTGTCGGCCGACTTCCGCCTGAAAGACCCCGAGGTCTACCGCCGGGTGTACGGCGAGGATCACCCGGCGCCGGAAAAGCTGGGCGAGTGGGTGTACGGCAATCCCGAACTGCATCGCGACGAGCTGGTCGGCGCGACCCGCATCGCCTGCGCGGGCTGTTTCGCCACCTCGGTGATTCTGGCCCTGTATCCGCTGCTCAAGCTGGGTGTGCTGCTGCCGAAGGATGTGATCGCCACGGGGCTGGTCGGGTCGTCGGCGGCCGGGGCCAGCGCGAGCGACTCCTCGCATCACCCCGAGCGGGCGGGTAGCCTGCGGGTGTACAAGCCGGTCGGGCACCGGCACACCGCCGAAGCCGTGCAGGAACTGCCGGGCAATTTCCCGATCCACCTGACCGCCATCTCCACCCCCCGCGTGCGCGGCATCCTGACCACCATCCAGGCCTGGGTGCCCGACGGCTGGAGCGACCGCGACGTCTGGACGGCCTACCGCGAGGTCTACGGCACCGAGCCCTTCATCCGCATCGTGAAGGTCGCGCGGGGGCTCCACCGCTACCCCGACCCGATGCTGCTCGACGGCACCAACTACTGCGACATCGGCTTCGAGATGGATCAGGACACCGGGCGCGTGGTGCTGATGAGCGCCATCGACAATCTCGTCAAGGGCACCGCCGGGCACGCCATCCAGAGCCTGAACATCGCGCAGGGCTGGCCGGAGACGACGGGGCTGGAGTTCGCGGGGCTGCACCCGGTCTGAGCGGGGCGGGAAGGTGATGCAGGAGGTTCGGGTCGTTCAGGGCAGGAAATGGGCGTCGGCCGATTCGCGCTGCCGTGAGCCGCGTCGGTTCGACTGGGATTCAATAGCCAACATCGGGCGTTACAGAGGCGAGGTGGGACAGGCATCGTCAACAGTGCGGACACCCAGCCGACCTACAGGCGCCCTCCGTCCAGGGCACACTGGCAGTCGGCCCCAACAATCTGCCGACAAAAAGCAGGACTATAGGCTTTTCAATTGTAAATTGATCTAACACTTTTCTTGACATTCATTAAGCAGTTTGGAAGACTACCCGCCACAGAGGTAAGTCATGACCCCACCACTCCCCGAGGCCGCCGTCAACTACGTTCCCCTGATCCCCGCACGCTCCTGGGCGATCATCGATTCCACGCTGCGGGAAGGCGAGCAGTTCGCGCGGGGGAATTTCAAGACCGGCGACAAGATCGAGATCGCTCGGGCGCTGGACGCCTTCGGGGCAGAGTTCATCGAGGTCACCACGCCGATGGTGAGCCCGCAGACGCGCGCCGACATCATCAAGCTGACCTCGCTGGGCCTGAAGGCCAAGTTCCTGACCCACGTGCGCTGTCATATGGACGACGTGCAGCGGGCGGTGGACACCGGCGTCCATGGCCTGGATCTGCTGTTCGGCACGAGTTCCTTCCTGCGCGAGTTCTCGCACGGCAAGGACATCGCCGGCATCATCGACTCGGCCCAGAAGGTGATCAGCTGGATCAAGACCCACCATCCGGATCTGCAGATCCGCTTCTCCGCCGAGGACACCTTCCGCTCCGAGGAGGCTGACCTGATGGCGGTGTACCGGGCGGTCTCCGATCTGGGCGTCCACCGGGTCGGGCTGGCGGACACCGTGGGGGTCGCCACGCCGAGGCAGGTCTATACGCTCGTGCGCGAGGTTCGCAAGGTCATTCACGCAGAGTGCGGCATCGAGTTCCACGGGCACAACGACACCGGCTGCGCGGTCTCCAACGCCTACGAGGCCATCGAGGCCGGCGCCACGCACATCGACACGACCATCCTGGGCATCGGGGAGCGCAACGGGATCACGCCGCTGGGCGGCTTCCTGGCCCGCATGTTCACCTTCGACCCCCAGGGACTGGTCGACAAGTACGACCTGGAGCGGCTGCCGGAGCTGGACGCCATGATCGCCCGCATGGTGGGGCTGCCGATTCCCTGGAACAACTACCTGACCGGCGAATTCGCCTACAACCACAAGGCGGGGATGCACCTGAAGGCCATCTACCTGAATCCCGGCGCCTACGAGGCCATTCCGCCCGGCGCCTTCGGGGTGGGCCGGCGCATCCAGGCGGCCAGCAAGGTCACGGGCAAGCACGCCATCGCCTACAAGGCCCGCGAGCTGGGCCTGCATTACGGCGAGGACGCCCTGCGGCGCGTGACCGACCACATCAAGGCCCTGGCCGAGCAGGACGAGCTGGACGACGCGCATCTGGAGCAGGTCTTGCGGGAGTGGGTCAGTGCGTAAGCCGAAAGCGAGTGGGCAGAAGAAACGCAAGCCTATAGACACCGCGAGTTCACTCGCTCAGCTCTATCAACTTCGTCAACCGTTCAGTGTCGGGCCAGACGGCCAGCCATCGACGTTTGGTTCTGGCCTGATAGACCGCTGTGAGCGCCTGCTGGTCAAACCTCTGCGGCAATTTGAGCCGGGCGACCTGAGGGTCATGCTGTATCAGCAGTTTTATCCTGAAACCCTGGTGCCTCTTGCCCTGCCACTCCTGGAGCAGGAGCCGCTGCTGGACGGTGACGGCTATCCCGGTGACCTCCTCAGTAGCGTGCTGCATCAGAACGCTTCTTTCTGGCGCAATTCACCCGACCTGCTCTCCAGAATAAAAACGGTTGTGGATCAAGCGCTCTCAGAAAACGGATTGTCCGAGTCGGAGCGCGTCAGCATCGAAGCTTTCAAAGCAAAGATGGAGCGACCCTTCGCCGACGTGCTGAAATAAGCCGATGTCCGCCGAGCCCGTCCTCTACCGTGTCCTCGCACCCTCGCCCGGTGCCAGCGGCAAGCTCGTCGCCCTCTTCCGAGGCGCTTCCGGCGACCTCCAGGCCCGTGCGCTTACGGCGGGCGCACCCCTCAGCGTGTTCATAGAGCAGGCCGACACCACAGCCGTTCATCTGCGTGTCTTCACTCTGGAGAAGGAAAAGGGCTCGTCCGACTCTGCGGCGCTGGCGGCCCTGACCTTCCTGCACGCCCGAAGCCCCCTGTTCGACGTGGTGGACGTGACGATGGGCGGCGAGACCCTGCCGGCCCAGCTCTGCGGCGGCGAATGGCTGCTGCGCCAGGGCGAGGTGCGGGTACAGGAGGTGGAGGGCGACCTCTCCCCTCTCGGGCTGAGCGCGGCGCGGATTTGGTCGGCCCAGACCCAGCGGCCCAATCTGGTGGTCGAGGTCGCTGACCTGACCGCGCTGGAGACCTTTTCGGCAGATGCAGACGCTATCTCGGCGGTGAGCCGCGCCACGGGCACCACCGGGCTGGTCGTGTTCTGCATGGGCGGCCCCGCGCGGGAGGACGTCAGCTTCCGGGCCTTCGGGCCGCTCAAGGGCTTTGTGGAGGACGCCGCCAGTTCCAACATGGGCGCCTGCCTGATCGGCGTACTCGGCCACCTGGGTCGCCTGCCCGCCGACACCAACCTGCTGCGCGCCGCCCAGCGGATGCCCGGCCAGCCCGCCCGCCTGAGCGTACAGTTCGCCACGCTGCCAGGAGGGGTCGAGGTCTGGGTCGGCGGATCGGCGCAGCCCCAGCCGTCCGGCGCGCAGCTCCCGGTCACGGAACCGGGGGGCGGCGACCTTTAGACTGCGCGTATGGAGCTTCTTCTCGACCTGCACCCCGACCTGTACCCGCTGGAGGGCTTCCGCCGCCGGCAGGTGCTGGACTGGGTCTTCGGCCAGGGCGCGGGCAGTTTCGCCGCCATGACCAACCTGCCCACCGACCTGCGCACCGAACTGGCGACGCAGTACCACCTCAACCCCTACCGCGAGATCGAGACGGTCCGCAGCACCGACGGCTCGGTCAAGTACCTCTTTACCCTGTTGGACGGCCGGCAGATGGAGGCCGTGTACATGCCCTACCTCGACCGCAAGACCATCTGCGTGTCCACCATGGTGGGTTGCCCCGCCAAGTGCGCCTTCTGCGCCACCGGAGCGATGGGCTTCGGGCGCAACCTGACCCCCGGCGAGATCGTGGGGCAGGTGCTCGCGGTCGCGGGCGGCGAGGGCCTGGAGCCGCGCGAGCTGCGGAATCTGGTGTTCATGGGCATGGGCGAGCCGCTGCTGAACTACGCGAACACCATGCAGGCCGCGCGCATCCTGCTGCACCCGCAGGCCCTGGGCATGAGCAAACGCCGCGTGACGCTGTCCACCGTGGGCCTCCCCAGAGGCATCCGCCAGCTGGCCGCCGAGGACGACCTGGGCATCAAGCTCGCCATCAGCCTGCACGCCCCCGACGAGGAGACGCGCAACCGGATCATCCCCACCGGGCACCGCAACTCGATCGCCGAGATCATGGACAGCGCCCGCGAATACCAGGCGGCCACCGGGCGGCGCGTGACCTTCGAGTACGCCATGCTGCAGGGCGTCAACGACCACCTCTGGCAGGCCGAACTGCTGGCCGGGCTGCTGCGCGGGCTGGTCAGCCACGTCAACCTGATCCCCATGAATCCCTGGGAGGGCTCGGGCTTCGAGTCCAGCAGTGAAACCCAGATCCAGGCCTTCTACGACGCGCTGGAGGAACGCGGGGTGGATGTCAGCGTGCGCCGCTCGCGCGGCAAGGACGCCGGCGCGGCCTGCGGACAGCTGGCCCTCAAGCGGCCCGGCGCGGTCAGCGGTTCGGCCTGAGCGAGCCGCACCCAGCTGAAAAAGCCGCGCCAGATCGGTTCCCGTGACAAATGAGTAAGGGTTCAGAAAGAGGGCAATGCTACGCTATACGCGTTTCCGCACCCCAGGAGGCTTTCAGGTGACGCAACATACTCGCTCCGTATTGATCGGCCTGATGCTGGGCCTCGCCACCTCTGCCTCCGGCCAGACTCTGGTGGAGGTCGCCACGACCACCAGTATCCAGAACACCCTGCAATCGACGGGCAGCTCTCCCCTCAAGGTGCCGACCCTGCCCACGCCCGCCGCCACACCGGCCGACCCCTCGGCCGCGGGCGCGGCTCCCACGGCGCCGGCCATCCCGGTCACGCCCCTCACGGCGGGGCAGCAGGCACAGTTGCAGGGGGCTCAGGGCGCCTTCCGGGCCGGCAACTACGCCAAGGCCCGCCGGGAATTCGAACTGCTGGTCGCGGCCAACTACACCAACCCCGAGCCGCATTTCGGGCTGGCCCTGGCCCTGCTGGCCCAGAAGGACGACAAGGGCGCGGCCTTCGAGCTGGGTCAGTTCGTGGCCCTGGCCCCCGACCGCTACGAGGGCCCCTACAACCTGGGGGTCATCGCCACGCGCGCCGGCAACCACGACGAGGCCCTGAAGCTCTACACCCAGGCGCAGACGCTGATGGCCGGGAAGGCCCCGCCCGCTGCCCAGCGGCAGGTGCTCGAGGCGCTGGCCGCCGAGCAGACCCGCAAGGCCGACTTTACGGCGCTGGGCGCGACCCTGGCGCAGATCACCGCGCTCGACCCCAAGGATCTGGACGCCCAGTACCGGCTGGCCCAGGCCCGCACCCTGGCCGGCCAGGGCGCGGCGGCGCTGCCCGGTGTGTACGCCCTGCTGAGGAGCGATCCCGCCCGGCTGGACGGCGCCCTGCTGCTCGCCGACATCTACGTGGCCCAGGGTCTGCCCGAGCGCGCCCTGCGGGAAGTGAACGCCGCTCTGGCACGCGTGAAGACTGGCGCCGACCGTTCCGAACTGCTGCTGCGCAAGGCCACCATTCTGGCAGCCGGTGGCGACAGCTACGGCGCCGTGCTCTCGGCCCAGAACGCCACCCGCGAGGACGGCCGGAACGCCGCAGCGTTTGCCCGACTGGGTGAACTCCGGGTGCTCCGCAACGACCGTCCGGGAGCCCTCGGCGCCTACCAGAACGCGGTCAAGCTGTCGCCTAAGAGTGCCGCGTACAGGGTCGGGCTGGCCGGCGTGAGGCTCACGCTGAACCAGACGGACGAGGCGGCCCTGGACGCCGCGCTGGTGCTCAAGCTCCAGCCCGATGGGGCCACCCAGGCGCGCGCCCAGTTCATCCAGGGCGTCGCGGCCTACCGGCAGCAGAACTACGCCCAGGCCGTCGCGGCCCTGAAGGCCAGCCAGGCCCGCAGCCCCAGCGCCGACACCGCCCTGTGGCTGGGCCTCAGCGCCTACGCCCGCAAGGACTACGGCGGCGCCGCCAGTGCGCTGGCCGAAAGCGTGAAGCTCAACCCGGCGCCCACCACCCGCATGAACCTGGCCTCTGCCCTGCTGGCCAGTGCCCGCTACGCCGAGGCCGAGGCCGTGCTGCGGGGGCTGGTCACCGACGCCCCCAGGAATGCCGAGGCCTGGTTCATGCTCGGACTCGCCCAGCGCGCACAACTCCGTGAGGGCGACGCGAAGGTCTCGCTGAAGACGGCCGCCACCCTGGGCAGCGCCAAGGCCAAAGGAGCCATGAAATGAGCCGCCCCGCCAGTTCCGCACGCCGCTGGCCCGATCTGCTGATCGGCCTGCTGGTGGCGCTGCTGCTCGTCGGCTTCGGGCTCCTGCTGTTCAGGCCCGAGGGCCGTCCGGTGGCGACCACCAGCGCGGCCCCGACCGAGCCCGGCAACACTCCCGCCACCATTCCGGCGGCGCCCGGCACATCCACGGCTGAGACCGCCCCACCTGCCACCGCCGTCACCCCTGCTCCCGACGTCACGGGCACCCCCACTCCGGACGCGGCGACGGAGACGACTCCTGCCGAGACTGCTCCCACCACCGATGGCTCAGCGGCCCCCGATGCGGCTGAGCCCCCCACCATCGCCGCGGCGCCCGAGATCACCCAGGCGCCCCAGAGCAGCCCGACCCAGAGCAGCTCCACGCCCGACACGGCGACCCCCACCCAGGAGCCGGGCACCGCTCCAGAGACCAGCGCCCAGCCCGCCGCGCCCGACGAGAACGCGGCCACCACCGCCCCTCCCCGCAGCGGTGGGGCCGTCGCCACCAGCGAGCGGCGCACGCCCCTGCGGAGCGACTACCGCATCACCCTGGGCACCTTCACCAGCGAGCAGACGGCGCGCGCCCGCACCGCCGGCGTCAGCGGCCTGGGCTACACCGTCTACCCGATCGACCTGGGCAGCCAGGTGGTCGCGCAGGTCGGCCCCTTTGCCGACGAGGCCAGCGCGCGGCAGGCCCTGGCCGACATCCAGCGCGCCTATCCCGGCGCCCTGCTCTACCCGCCCCGCAACCGCAGCCTGAGCAGTGGCACCACGTCCGGTGCGGCCTCGTCCAGCACGGGCTCCACCTCGTCTGCCCCCAGTGGCCCCACCTACCTGCAGGTCGGCGCCTTCGACCGCGTCGAGAGCGCCCAGCGCCTGGTGGGGCAGCTCCGTGACCTCGGCTACTCCCCCACCGTGAATGCTCCGGAGGGCCGCAAGGTCAGCGTGCTGGTCGGCCCCTTCACCGGCGACGCCCTGACCCGCACCGAGCAGCGCCTGAGCAGCAACGGCCTGGATCACTTCCGGGTGCAGTGATGGCGGAGATTCCCACCGCCGCGATCAGCCGCCTCGTCACCTACCTGCGTATCCTCGAACAGCTCGAAGCCCAGGACATCAGCCGCACCAGCTCCAGCGACCTCGCCGAGCGGGCGGGCGTCAGCGCGTTTCAGGTACGCAAGGATCTGGCCTATTTCGGCCGGTTCGGCACGCGGGGCATGGGCTATACGGTTCCCATCCTGAAGCGCGAGCTGGTGCGGGTGCTGGGACTCAACCAGACCTGGAACGTGGTGATCGTGGGCATGGGCCGGCTGGGTCAGGCCATCGCCAACTACCCCGGCGCCAGCGACTACCAGTTCCAGTACGTCGGGCTGTTCGATGTGAGTCCGGCCATCGTGGGGCGCCAGGTTCGCAACCTGACCGTGCAGCACATGGACGACCTCCGAGCCTTCACCAGCCACAACCGGGTGGACATGGGCTTTCTGGCCGTGCCTCCGGACCGTGCCCAGGACGCCGCACAGATGCTGGTGGACGCAGGTGTCCGGGGCATCCTTAATTTTGCTCCGGTGGTCATTCAGCCTCCCGTCGAGGCCACGGTTCAGCAAGAAATTAGTGATGAATGGCGTGGTGTAATCATCGAGAACGTCGATTTTCTCGCTGGAATGAAGCGCCTCGCCTTCTACATCCTGAACCCTCACCTGAAAGACGCCCCCATGACGGAGGACACTGAATGAAGATAAGACGTCTGCTGCAGCTCTCACTTCCTCCTACGTTATTGGTATTAAGCGCGTGTAACGGCACTCCAAGTCCCCTGGCGTTCACCAGTCAGGGGATCATTTCGGGCGCGCGCATCGATGTGACGATCAAGCGCATCTATTCGAAAACGACCGGAGAACTGAAGTCCATTGACTCCGTGTTTCAGCTGGTGCAGCCCAATCTGAGCTTCGCGACCGCGGCCGGCAGCGTCGGGGCGCGGCTGGTGAGTGCCGACGTCACCATTCTGGACGAAAGCGGCAACCGCTACGGCGACGTCAGCGGTCAGTACACCCAGAGCATCGGCGCCCGCCTGCTGCAGGGCTTCGCCTGCGCGGACGAGAAGGGAGTGCCGAACGCTTCGGCCGACCCGGAGTCGTGCGTGTTCGCCCAGCGTATCCAGTATTCCCGCCAGCAGATCTTCCCTGGCGCCAACAATGCCAGCGCTGTCCAGCTCCTGACTCCCCGGATCGGCGAGGTGGCCACGGGGGACTGCATCGCGGGCCCCTGCCCGGCCAATCTCAGCATGAACGTGACCTTCCACCTCGTGGATGACCTGCAGCGGAACCAGACCATTCAGGTCAAACGCGCCCCCATTCCTGTCTACCGAATCAGCGACACCCGGAGCGAAGAATGAAGTCCAGCCCCAAGTTCAGATCTCAGATTCTCTGGCTCCTGACCGCGACCCTGACGGCCTGCGGTGGCAACACCCCCCCAGCAACGGGCGCCAACAAGCCGCCGGAGGCTATGGTCTACGGGTCGGACAACAAACAGATGCTCCCCGGCACCTACGTGGCCAGCGGCAGCACGCTGAACGTCCGTACCGCCGACGCCGACGGTAGCGTGACCAAGGTCACCTACGCCATTGACGGGGGCGCCCCGGCCAACCTCGTGCCCTCTGGCAGCATCAGCCTGACGCTGCCGACCCTGAGCGGCGGGGCCCACAAGGTCAGCGTGACGGTGACCGACAACGCAGGCGTCAGCTCGACCGTGGACGCTCCGTTCCTGGTCGACGCCGCCGCCCCGACCCTGGACGGTCTGCTGCTCAATGGCGCCGCCATCACCGCCGGCAGCAGCCAGACCCTGTCCGTGACGGACGCCGCCAATCTGAGCGTGGTCGCCAGCGACCTGCGGGGCGACAAGGACTCCACCCAGGGGCCCGTGACCATCAGCGTGTTCGAGGGAACCCGGAGCCTGGGCAGCAGCACGAACGGCGTCCTGAACGTCGACCTGAGCAAAACCTCCGACAACAAGGCGCGCGTCGCCGGCGTCGTGACCTTCTCGGCGCGGGCCACGGACTCGGTGGGCTATACCACCTCGGGCACCTTCTCGATCAACTTCATGGGCTCGGCCACGGACGGGGGCACAGGCCCAGGCACGGTCACCCCGCCCGCCTTCACCTGGCTCAGCCCGGCGGGTACCTTCATCAGCGGCGGTGCAGACGTCCCGCTGCGGGTCACGGCCACGCGTAACGATCAGGACCTTTCCAGCAGCGTGAAGTACACCGTCACCTGCGGCAGCGTGAACGCCAGCACCTGGACAGCCTCCACCAACTGCGTCGACGGCAGCCTGCAGACCATCACCGCCAGCATCGTGGACGCGGGGAAGACTTTCAGCACGACCCGGACGGTCACCATCGACAACAGTGACCCGACCGTCCAGATCACGGCGCCGCAACAGGGGCAGGAGTTCACCCAGAACCCCATCAAGGTCAGCCTGACCGCCACCGACGCCGTGAGCGGCGTGGCCAGCATCCTGCTGGAGGCCAAGACCGACGCGACCGCCTACGCGTCCGTGGGCGTCATCAGCCAGGCCACCGGAGACGTCGTGTGGGCGCCCATGAACGGCACCTACACCTTGCGCGCCACGGCCATCGACAAGACCGGCCGCCGCACGGTGAGCACGGTGAGTGGCATCGTGGTGCGCCTGAGCAGCACCGACAGCGCCTCCCCGACGGTCGACGCCCTGACCGTGCCGGGCGGGATGCAGCGCGGCGTGGTGTCGGTGAATGTGACCGCCAGCGATCCCAGCCCCAGCAGTGGTCTCGCCAAGGTCGAACTGTTCGACGGCAGCACCAGCCTGGGCGTGCAGACCGCGCCGGCGGGTGGGGCGTACACCTTCAGCGTGGACACCACCAAGCTGACCGACGGCGTCCGCACCCTGCGCGCCGTGGCGACCGACAACGTGGGCCGCACGGGCAGCAGGAATGCCGATCTCAGCGTGAACAACGCCGCGCCCAGCGTGACCGTCACGTCTCCGGCCAACGGCGCTCTCCTGGGCACCACCAGCCCGCTGACGGTCAAGGCCACCGGCAGCGACCCGACCCCCGGCGATACCGTGAACCTGAGCTACAGCATGGACGGAGGGAGCTTCAGCGCCACCGCCCCCACCATTCCAGCCACCGACGGCCCTCACACCTTTACGGTTCGGGCCACCGATGGAGCCGGCAATATCGGCACCGCCAGCAGCACGGTCACGTATGACGGTCAGGCCCCCCTGGTGCAGATCACCAGCCCGGCCACCAACGCCACGGTCACCAGCAATCCGGTGAGCATCGCGGTCAGCGCGACCGACAATCAGGGCGTCGACCGTATCGAACTGAGCGCTGGAGGCAGCAATATCGGTACCGTTTCGGGCGCGCAGGGCACCCTTTCCTGGGTGGCTCCGAACGGTGCCCAGACCGTGACCGCCATTGCTTACGACAAGGCGAACAACCCGAGCACGCCCTACTCCGTCGCCCTGAATGTCAATCTGACCAGCAGCAGCGTCATTACGCCCACGGCACCCACGGTGGCCGGCACCACCAGCGGCAGCAACCCCACGTTCGTGCAGGGCCTGGGTAGCGTCAGCGGCAGCGCCACCAGCACCGGGGGGATCACGGGCGCCCAGCTGATCGTGGACGGCACGCCGCAGGGCACCCCCAGCGCGGCGAGCAACGCTGCCCCCTCCAGCTTCACGGTCGACTTCAGCACCTTGAGCGAGGGGCTCCACCAGGTCAGCATCCGCTGGTTCGACAAGGCCGGAGCCGTGTTCGACAGCAGCAAGCTGGATACGTTCGTCGACAAGACCGCGCCGGCCCTGGGCTGGAACTCGCCCATCAGTGGAAGTCTGTCGTCGAAGCCCTTTGTGCTCGATTCGGCCGCCAACGACACGGGTGCCGGACTCCAGGCCGTGACGTACAGCGTGAACGGCGCGGCCGTGACCTCGCCCTGGACTCCCTCTGCTGACGGTGTGTACACCATCACGGCCACGGCGACCGACAAGGTCGGCAACGCCAGCAGCGCCAAGACCTCCGTGACCTACGACGTTGCAGGGCCGGAGATCACGGTCACCAGCCCGACCAACGCTCAGTCCGTGGGCACCCTGCCCATCAAGATCAGCGCCACAGCGACGGACGGCCTCGCCGGCGTCTCCAGCATGGAAGCGCTCGTGGGATTGCAGGGACAGGCCCCGACGACCCTTGGGAAGCAGACGGGCAGCGCGTACAACGCCGTGTTCTCGCCCTCGCAGGCGGGCGCCTACGAGGTCATCTTCAAAGCCACGGACGCGGCCGGGAATACGAGCACCACGCCGCCCACCACCTTCACCTACAGCGTGACGACCGTGCCCGCCGAAGCGTCCCCCAACCCCGTGTTGAGCGTGGTGGGTGGCGATCCCCATACCGGCAACATGAGCGTCAACGTGTCCGGCAACTTCGACACCCTGAGTACGGTTGACCGGATGATCCTGCAGGTCACCGACGCCAAGGGATTCATCGACAACACGACCTTCGTGACGCCTCAGTCCCAGGCCACCTTCAGCATCGACACCACCAAGTTCGCGAACGGCCCGATGAAGCTGGAGCTGATCGCCTACACCAAGAGCGGCCTGCGCGGGATCACGTCGGCCACTGTCAACGTGCAGAACATCCTCAACCCGATCCTGGCGGTGGCCGCCCCGGCCGACGGCTCGACAGTCATGACCCCTTCAGTTCCTGTGCGCCTGACGCTGACGAAGAACGGTGACACCTCGTTCACCTTCGATCCGAACACCCTGGTGGTCGATCTGCTGGATTACCGTGGCAGAGTCGTCGAACAGCGATTTGGGAACGTATCCACTGGCCCCAAGGCCATGAAGTGTGTCGCCAGTGTTGATGGAGCGACGTCTACCTGCAACACCGAATTCGATATGGCTTCCTTCCCGGCCGACACCTACACGCTCAAGGCGACGGCCCAGGCGAACGTGACCGGCGCGTCCCCCACGACTCAGATCATCACCGCCACCAGCAAGTTCACCAGCAACCAGACGAGCGTCCTGCCGCCAGCGGCTACGATCCGCTTCCCGGCCATCACGGGCAAGTTGGCCCCTGCCAGACTCGACAGCAGCTCCGGCGTTCTGGTCAGCGTGAGCGACAATACCGGCGTCTCGGTGGTCGAGGCCCGGATGACGGGACCCTTCGATGCGACGAAACCGCTCGCGCTCAATGGCACGCAACAGTGCCTGGAGAGTGTGCCGGTGGCCACCCCAGTGGACGTGCTGATGCTGAATGTCGGCTTCACTCCACCAATCACCTTCGGTGATGTCGTCGTGCCCAATTTCGACATCGACGGTTCAGCCCGAGTGCCGGACAACACTGCCGGCCAGCGGTACGACCTGCGAGTCACGACCATCGACACCGAAGGAAATCGCAATATCCAGTGCATTCCGGTACTTGTCGACCGGCTGTTCACGGCCGCCAACAGGGTGCCCTACTCGACATCGACCACCCTGGCGCCCACTCCTCCCAACACCGTTCCTGGCGAACAGAACTACGAAAGTGGCTCATGGAAGCTGAGCGGCCTGACCAATATCAGCCGTGTGGCAGGGGTGCTGTACAAAAACAATGTTCAGCAGAACGTGACGTTCACGGCGAGCGCTCAGGGCAGCGTTGCCAGCACTGTCTCCTTCGGTGGAGCCGGCGTGTACCAGGTCATCTGGTTGGTCGAAGACATGGACACAGGCATAGTCACGACGGTACCTGGTGACACGGTACAGGTCATCGTCAACAAGTAAAGTCTTCTCTCCCGGTGGAGGCCCAGGTTAGTCCTGCGGCCTTCATTGCTTTGCCCCTCAATATGGAGACTTGAGAAGTTAATCCCACCGACTCCAAGCGCACGGCGATCCATCCGTCCTGGATTGACATGGAGACAGCGTGTTCCCAACCCTCCAGCACGTGACATTCCAGTCAAAGCTCCATCCAGCTTAAGGAAGGCCCCTATCAAATTCCATGGCAAGTGGCCCAGAGACCATTACATCTCTGGGCCACCTCAGTTAGCTCGGATCAGAACTTGATCGTGTACTCCGCGAAGCCGTCGTCGCGCGTCCTGAGCAGCGTCGCGCCGGCGGGCAGGTACTTCTGGGCGTTGGGCGAGCTGACATACAGCAGGGTCACGCCGGGGAGGGGCGTCAGCTTCCAGTTGCCGTCGGCGGTGGGGTTCACCGTCCTCTGCTGCTGGAAGTAGCCGATCAACGCCTGGCGGGTCTCATCAGGCGCTTCCAGGACGATGTTCTTGCCGTCCAGACCGGGGAACTTGCCGCCGCCGGAGGCGCGGTAGTTGTTGGTGGCGACCACGAACTTCTGGGCCGGATCGATGGGTTTGCCCTGGTACTGCAGGTTCCTGATGCGGCTGGCATTCGGGTTGGCAAGTTCGGCCGCCGCGCCATAGCGGCTGGGCTGGCTCACGTCGATCTCGTAGGTCACGCCGTCCAGCACGTCGAAGTTGTAGGTGGGAAAGGAATCGTCGACCAGCACCTGGGGCTCGGTCTTGGCGGGGTCGATCTGCTTGAACTGCCCGGCCGAGCGCTCCAGCCACTCCCCCACCTGGGCGCCGGTCACGACCACGGCCTGGACGGTGTTGGGGTACACGTACAGGTCGGCCACGTTCTTGATCGCTAGGGTGCCCGCAGGAATGTCGGTGAAGTAGCTGGCGCCGCCGCGTCCGCCGGCCTTGAAGGGAGCGGCCGCGCTCAGCACCGGCAGATCCTTGTACGGGCCGCTGCTCAGGGCCGCCTTGACGTAGGCGGTCTGGGCGTTGCTCACCAGCTGCACGGAGGGGTCGTCCTGGGCCAGTGCCCAGTAGGAGTTGATGGGCGCAGACAGGTCGGCGACCTTGCCGCGCACATAGGCCAGGGTGCCCTCGTGGGCGGCCTTCACCGCCGCCGCGATCTTCGGGTCGGGCGTGACGAGGTTCTTCTTGGTCGCCGTGTCCCAGATCGGTCGCACGCTGGCCTTGCCGGATGTGATGGCCCAGCGGTTGCCCTTCTTGGTCAGGCTCAGGTCGACGATGCCCAGGTCGTTGCCCCAGAAGCCGGCCATGACCACGGGCTTGCCGTTGATGGTGCCATTGGTGATGTCGGCGCCGGGAATGCTCTTGTACACCGGCCCCGGGAACACCTGATGGCTGTGGCCGCTGAGCACCACGTCCACGCCCTCCACCTTGGTCAGCTCGGTCGCCACGTTCTCCTGGCCGGGCTGGTAGTCGGCGGTGATGCCCGAGTGGGCGATGGCCACGATCACGTCGGCGCCGCGCGCCTTCATCTCGGGGATGAAGCGGCGGGCGGTCTCCACGATGTCGCGGGTCGTGACCTTGCCTTCCAGGTTGCTCTTGTCCCACTGCATGATCTGCGGAGGCAGGAAGCCGATGATGCCGACGTTGAGATAGTACGGACGGCCGTAGGTGTCGCGCACCAGCTTGCGCTGGATCAGGTAGGGCGTGAAGGCGTTCTTGTCGTTGGAGGGATCCGTGTCAGCGTCGGCGAGGAAGACGTTGGAGCTGACGTAGGGCATGGGAGCGCTGCCCAGCACGCCCTGCAGGAAGGGCAGGCCATAGTTGAATTCGTGGTTGCCCAGGTTGCCGGCGTCGTAGCCGATGGCGGCCATCGCGGCGTGCATGGGGTGCATCTGGCCGGCGGCGAGGGGCTTGACGCGCGCCACGTAATCGCCCAGCGGGTTACCCTGGATCAGGTCGCCGTTGTCGAAGAGCATGGAGTTGCGCTTCTCCTCGCGGGCATTCTTGATCAGCGTGGCGGTGTATTCCAGGCCGTACTCACCGGTCGGCTTGTCCTGGTAGTAGTCGTAGCCCAGCGCGTTGGTGTGCAGGTCCGTGGTTTCCAGAATGCGGAGTTCGACGGTCTGAGCGCCGGCTGCACCGAGCAGCAGCGCCCCGATCAGGGGAAGATGTTTTTTCACGCCCGTCAGGATACGCCGGCATGTCAGGCGGGTGTCTGGAAGATGAGGACAATAACGAGGGGGGAAAACCACTGTAGCAGCGAGACTGTCCCATCCGACGAAAAACGCCTGCCGATATCTTCACGCAGGGCATGGATCAGTACGCGGCGATATGGCCGTCCGTCCGGCTCTCGGTGCCGCCTTCCAGCACCCCGGTGTCCGCGCTGCGGCGGATCATCTGGCCGCGCCCGAAGCTTCCGGGCTCCAGCCCCACGGTGATCCCGTGCCCCCGCCGCGCCAGCTCGCGGGACAGGCCGGTGCCCAGGGCGGGCTCGACCTCGACCTGCAGGCCGCTGTGCCACTGCCAGCGCGGGGCGTCCAGGGCCTGCTGCGGGTTCATGCCGTAGCGCACGGTGTTCAGCACGACCTGCAGATGCCCCTGGGGCTGCATGAAGCCGCCCATGACGCCGAACGGGCCGACCGGGGTGCCGTCCGTGCGGCCCAGGAAGCCGGGGATGATGGTGTGGTAGGGGCGTTTGCCGGGCGCGAGCACGTTCGGGTGCCCGGCCTCCAGGCTGAAGTTGTGGCCCCGGTTGTGCAGGGCCACGCCGGTGCCGGGCACGACCACGCCGGAGCCGAAGCCCATGTAGTTGCTCTGGATCAGGCTGACCATGTTCCCGGCGTCGTCGGCGGTCGCCAGATACACGGTGCCGCCGGTGCCCGGCGCGCGGGTGGCCGGGTCGTGGGCGACCGTGCCCAGCAGGGAGCGGTGGGCGGCCGCGTTCGCCTCCGAGAGCAGGGACTGGACATCCACCGGAGCGTGCCGGGGGTCGCCCACGAAGCGGTGCGCGTCGTGGAAGCCCCGTTTCATGGCCTCGATCTGCAGGTGCAGGCCCTCGGGATCGTCCCGGCGCCCGGGCAGGGGAAGATCCCGCAGCACGTTGAGGGCGATCAGCGCGGCGATCCCCTGGCCGTTGGGTGGAATCTCATAGACACGGTGATCCAGGTAGTCCGTGTGGATCGGCGTGACCCACTCCGAGCGGTGGGCCGCCAGGTCGGCCGCGCGCAGCAGGCCGCCGGTCGCGCGGGCGTGAGCGTCGATCCGCGCGGCCAGGTCGCCGCTGTAGAAGGCCTCGCCGTGGCTGGCCGCGATGGCCTCCAGGGTGCGGGCGTGGGCCTCGCTGCGCCACAGGGCTCCCGGGGCCGGGGAGAAGCCGTCTGGGGCGAAGGTGCGGAACCATTCGTCCAGCAGGGGCGCCTCCAGGGCGCGGTAGATCTGGATGGCGCGCGCCCAGCCGGCCGCCAGCACGGGCGAGAGCGGGTAGCCGTCCCGCGCGTACCGGATCGCCGGGGCCAGCACCTGCGCGAACTCCAGGCGTCCGAAACGGGCGTGCAGGTCGGCCCAGCCGCGCACGCCGCCGGGCACGGTGACGGGCGTCCAGCCGTGGCGGGGCATCTCGCCGCCGTGGCGCTCCTGCAGCGCCTCCAGGCTCAGCGCGGCGGGGGCCGCCCCGCTGGCGTTCAGGCCGTGCAGCTCACCCCCGGTCCAGACCAGCGCGAAGAGGTCGCCGCCCAGGCCGTTGCTGGTCGGCTCCACGACGGTCAGGGCCGCCGCCGTGGCGATCGCGGCGTCGATGGCGTTGCCGCCCGCCTGCAGGATGCTCAGGCCCGCCTGGGCTGCCAGGGGTTGTCCGGTGGCGACCATGCCGCGCGCAGCGTAGACCGGGCGGCGCGGAGCCAGCGTATCGGGTTGGTAGGACATGGCCGCAGGCTAGCAAGTTCGCCCCCAGGCCACGGCGGCGCCTGGGGGCGGGGAACCGTGGAGCCTACTTCTTGGCTTTGGGCAGCACGTCGGCCAGATCGGCGGCCGTGATGGGCCGTTCCTGCGCGCCCACGCTGGTGGCGGCCAGCGCCCCGGCGGCGTTCGCGGCTTTCGCGGCCTGGGCCATGCTCAGCCCCCCCAGGACGGCGTGCGCGAAGGTGGCGGTGAAGGTGTCGCCCGCGCCCGTCGAGTCCACGACGTCGCCCTCGGGCAGCACGGCGTCCACCAGTTCGGTCTCGGTCGGCGTCCAGGTAATGGAGCCCATCTTGCCGACCTTGACGACCACGCGCTGCGCCCCCGCCTGCCCGAGTTTGGCCAGCGCCGCGCTGATGGAACCCGTGCCGGTCAGGGCCTGCAGTTCGTGCTGGTTCAGGCTCAGGTAGTCCGCGCCGATCACGTCGTCCAGCAGGCTGGTGCGGGCCTTGTTCACGGCGCCGGTGCCCAGGTCGATGAACACCGGCACCGCCCTCTTCGCGGCGCGGGCGTACTCGATGGCCTGCAGGGAGTACTCGCGCTGCGGCCCCTCGATGAGGCTGTAGGCGTTCACGATCAGGGCGTCGCTGGCCTCGATGTCCTTCTTCTTCAGTTTGGCCGGATCGAGCTGCCGGTTGGCGGCGCCGTCGCTGATCATGGTGCGCTCGCCGTGCTCGGTCTGCATGACCGTGATGGTGCTGGTCAGGTGCCGCTCGTCCTGCTGGATGGCGCCCATGCCCACGCCGCTGAGGCGCACCTGGCTCATGGCGTACTCGGCGAAGGGGTCGGAGCCGACCCGCGCCGCCAGCGTGACCGTGTGCCCCAGCCGGGCCAGCGTGACGCTGATGGTGCCGCCCGCGCCGCCCGGCTTCATGCTGGAGCGCAGGGGCGTGACTTCCTCGCCGGGCCGGGGCAGGTGATCAAGGTGGTAGAGGTGGTCGACGGTGACATCGCCAATAACGTAGAACTTCACGGTGGAGACCTCCAGGGCCGGCTGGACTGGCCCTTGTGGGGATGAACAGGAACTCGACTACTCGGGTGGAAATCAGGTGTAGAGCTGCGGTTACCGTATCACGCCCAGTTTCCGGGCGACCGCTTCCAGTGCAGCCAGGGGCACGTCCTCGGCGCGGACGTCGGGGCGCAGGCCAATGTCCGCCAGGGCCCCGTCGATCTGCGCCGCGTCGTGGCCGACCATCCGCAGGTTGTTGCGCAGGGTCTTGCGGCGGTGGTGCAGCGCGGCCTCGACGAAGCGCTCCAGTTCGGGCGGCGGGGGCGGGCGGGAGCGGTCGAAGTCCAGGCGGATCACCGAGCTGGTCACGTCCGGCGCGGGCAGGAAGGCCCCCTTGGGCACGTCCCGCACGTGGCGCACGCTGCCGTACAGGGCCGCCAGGGCGCTGAGGAAGCCGTAGCTGTCGCTGCCCGGCGGGGACACCAGCCGCTGGGCCACTTCCTTCTGCACCAGGACGGTGGCCGACACGATGGGCGCGGCCCGCATGAAGCGGCTCAGCAGCGGCCCCGTGATGTAGTAGGGCAGGTTGGCGATGACCCGGGTGCCGCCGGGCAGGCCGGCGTAATCGAAGTCCAGCGCGTCGCCCCAGACCACCGTGACGTCCAGCCCCTGGAGGGTCTCGGCCAGCACCGGCCGCAGGCGCTCGTCTTTTTCCAGCGCCGTGACCCGCGCGCCGCGCGAGGCGATCTCGGCGCTGAGGACGCCCAGGCCGGGGCCGACCTCCAGCACGTGCCCGCCGGCCCCGGCCCCGCCCGCCTCGGCGATGGCGCGCAGGATGTTGCCGTCGATCAGGAAGTTCTGCCCCAGGCTCTTGGTCGGGCGCAGGCCGTGGCGGGCCAGCAGTTCGCGCACGCGGGCGGGCGAGTGCAGGGGCACCGTTCTGGTGGCCGGCGTGCCTTCGTGCTGGGACTCGGTGGGGGCGGAAACTGGATCGGGCTGGGTCACGGCTCCTCCGGGGCTCACCCGCTGGAGCGGGAAGGGGGTGGCGACACCGGGCGGCGCGCTGAGCGCATCAGTATATGCCGGGCCACCGCAGGCGCGGGCCGGGGCAGACGCACCATGCCTCGTCCAGTCGACGCTGCCAAGTGCCCTCTTGCCTCGCTCCTGTCCGGGTCAGCCCCTCCGAAACCCTCCCGCCGGGAAGGTCTGACGTAAGACGAGACCCACCGGGGTTGGACGAGGGGTGGTCGTTCATCGCCCAACTCGAAGGCAGGCTCAGCCCGCGACGCCGACCCTGTGCTGTGCAGCTCTCCGGGTCGCCCACAAGAGGAGGGACAAAGACCGGTGATCTGGCGATAGAAAAGCCGGCCAGAACGCCCTTTTCGGCTCCCCATCGGCCACTGTCCGTCAGAGACACCGACCATGCCCTTCCCGCGAGCCTGCCTGCTGCCGATCCGCGGTGGCGGCACGATTGTCCCGCCGGCCCCGCCCCTATACTTGCAGGCATGACGGAACCCGCCGGGGTCGGCCTGAGCGCTCCCGCCACTGCACTGCCCGACCTGAACGAACTGATCCACGCCGCCGAGTGGCGCCGCGCGCTGGCCACCGCCCGGCTGTCCGGCGCCGATCCGGACGTGCAGGAGGCCCTGAGCGCGGTGGTCGGCATTCAGGAGGGCCTGCGGGCACGCCGCTACCCGGCGGCCCGACGCGCCCTGGCCGACCTGAAGCGGGCCATACAGGACGCCCCGGCGGGCGAGCTGAGCGTGCTGCGCCGGCTGCTCGACCCGGCCGCCCTGGAACGGGCCGTCGCCGCGCTGGACAGCCGCCCGGCGCCCAGGGGCGAGGTGGCGCAGAGCCTGGAGGCCCGGCTGGCGCCCGCGCTGGAACTGGGCCTGACCCGCGCCGAGGCGCTGAACTCACTGGGCGTGCAGGCGGCCCTGCTGGACGACACGGCGGGCGCCCGCGCCCACTTCGAGGAAGCGCTGCTGGCCGATCCCGCCCACTACCGGGCGCTGACCAACCTGGGCAACCTCGATCTGGAGGCCGGCCAGAGCGCGGAGGCCGAGGCCCGCTACCGTCAGGCCCTGAAGATCCACCCCGACTACGACGGTGCCCATCACAACCTGGGGGTGGCGCTGCGCCGCCAGGGCCGGGTCGGGGAATCCGTCAGCTCGATCCGGCGCGGCCAGCGGCTGGGGATGCGCCGCTCCAAGGAGGACACCGACGCGGAGATGCGCGAGCAGTTCTCGGTCAGTCCGCTGCTCAAATGGCTGCGCTGGGGCGTGCTCGCGCTGGTCGCCGTGGTCATCGTCCTGGCCCTGCGCGGCGCGCTGAGCTGAGCCGGAGGTGGCCGGGCCGTGACCGCATTCGTCCTGAGCCCCCAGGGGGCGCGGCGGGTCGACGAGCGGCTGGAGCGCGCGGGGCTGCTCGACCTGGCCATGGAGGAGGCCGGGCGCGGCGTGGCCGATGTCCTGCACGCGCACTATCCGGGGGGCCGGGTGCTGCTGCTGGCCGGGGGCGGAGCGAACGGGGGCGACGCCTTCGTGGCGGCCCGCCACCTGCAGGTGCTGGGGCGCGACGTGGACGTGCTGGCCCTGCCGTCGACGCACCCGCTGACCCGCCTGAACCGTCGGCGCTGGCGCTCGGTCGGGGGCGAGACCGGACTCCTCAGCCCCCGTAGCCTGCGCCGGGCGCTGGCCGGAGCCGGCGTGGTGGTCGACGGCCTGCTGGGCACCGGTTTCACGCCCCCCGTGCGCCCAGCCCTGGCCCAGTGGCTGGCCCAGGTGCAGCGCTGGCGGGAGCAGCGCGCGGATCGGCGGGTGGTCGCCATCGACCTGCCCAGCGGCCTGGACGCGGCCTCGTCGGAGGTGACGGACGAGGTGGTTCAGGCCGACCACACGGTCACCTTCATGGGCTGGAAGCCAGCCCTGCTGTTCGGCGCGGCCGCCGCGCGGGCCGGACAGGTCACGCTGCTGCCGCTGCGGGTGGTGCCGGAATGGGTGCAGGAACATGCCCAGGCCACGCGGCCCAGCGACCCCGAGGTCGCCGCGCTGCTGCCCGTGCGCCGCGCCGACGCCCATAAGGGCAGCGCCGGGCGGGTCTGGATCGTGGGCGGGCACCCCGGCACCACGGGCGCGGCGGCGATGGCGGGGGTGGGGGCGCTGCGGGCCGGCGCCGGTCTGGTGACCATCCACTCCCTGGCCGAGGTGCCGCTGGTCACGCCGGAGCTGATGGTGCGCCGGCACCCGGACTGGCCGGCGACCCTTCTGGAGCTGGGCCGCTCTCCCCTGCCGGGCGCCCTGGCGGTGGGCATGGGCCTGGGGCCGGAAGCCGCCGCCGTGGCCCGCGCGGCGCTGTCCTGGAACGTGCCCACCGTGCTGGACGCCGACGCGCTGCAGCCCGAGCTGGCGGGCGCCGGCCACGACCGCTGCATCTGGACGCCCCACCCCGGCGAGGCGGCCCGGCTGCTGGGAGTGGACACCCGCGAGGTCGCCCGTGACCCACTGATGGCGGCGCGAGCCCTGCAGTCGCGGCTGGGCGGCGTGGTGGTGCTCAAGGGCGGGCCGAGCGTGGTGGCCCACCCGGCGGGCCTGAGCGTGTCGCGCGGGGGGCATCCGGGCATGGCCAGCGCCGGCATGGGCGACACGCTCTCGGGCGTGCTGGCGGCGCTGCTCGGGCAGGGACTGGACACCCCCGGCGCCGCCATCGCGGGGGTGCGCCTGCACGCGCGGGCCGGTGAGCGCGCCGGGGCGCGGCACGGCTACGGGTTGATCGCCTCGGACGTGGCCGGGGAACTCGGGGGCGCCTGGGCGGATCTCCTGGCCGACCGGGAGGCCGGCATTCAAGCCTGCCGCTCCGCGGGGGTCATGCTAGCTTCAGGCCATGCAGGGCCTCCTGAGTGACATCCCGCTGCTGGGCGCGCTGGAACTGATCCACTCGACCCGCCAGACCGGCGTGCTGGATGTCCAGGCCGAGGTGCCCTACGCGGTGGCCTTCGTGGGCGGCGAGATCGTCTCCGGCGGCATCCTCGACTGGCTGGGCCTGGAGGCGCTGTACGCCAGTCCGCTCGTTCCCGAGGTGGGCTCGTTCGCGTTCACCAAAAAGGCGGTCACCGGTCAGGCGCTGGGGGGCTACACCCACCTGATCTCCGACTGGGCGCGCACCAGCGACGAATGGAGCCAGCTGTGCGCCGTGATCGGCAGTCCCAGCGGCTACTTCCGGGGGGCCGAGCCGCTGTTCGAGCGCGAGGGCGGGCGCTCGGTGCGGGCGGCGGCCCGCGAGGCCGAGGTGCCGGTCTTCGAGGTGGCGCAGTTCGTGGCCCAGGCCCTGCGCGACGGGCGGCTGGAGGCGGTCGAGCGCTACGAGTGGTTCCGCCTGAAACTGCACGCGGCGCCGCGCCGGGGCGCGGGCGGCGTGCCCCGTGTGGCCGAACCGCTGGAACCCCTGGGACAGATGATCGCGGGGGGCATGCCGATCCGCGAGGCCCGCGCCCGGCTGCTGAACGAGCTGAAGATGGGCCTGCGTTTTCCCGGCAGCGGCTGGGTCTGGCGCGATCTGGTCTGGGAAGTCCAGGCCGACCTGAACGTGGTGGACACGCCGCCCGAACGGGCCGCACCCCCCTGACCCGGCCGGGCTCACCGAGGTCAGGGGATAGAGAGACCGGAATTCAGGAAACCCGGGTTTCAGAGAACGGGGTCAAGACAGAGGCGCCGCGGTGTGTGGGACGAGACACGGCTGCCGATCTGCCCGGGCCGACACGACAGGGTGGGAACGCACTGTCAGCCGCATCCCCACCCTGCTGTTTCATGTCCGGCCCCACCGCCGGCCAGCGCCGGGGCTCTGGCCTGACCTACTTCCGGAACAGCGTCTCGTCGAAGAGGTAGTCCAGCCGCAGGTAATAGCCGGGCTCGGTCTTGGAGGTGCTGCCCAGGCCGCTGAACCCCCGGACGTTCACGCCGGCCGAGGCGACCAGCCCCGGCGCGAGCCGCGCGCTGAGTTCGGCGCCCAGAGCGAGCTGGCCGGTGCCCGTGGCCGGCTGGTACAGGTAGGCCACGTTGCCGCCCACGCCGAAGATGTTGGTGACATAGTAGGTGGCGCCCAGGCCGAGCTGCCCGGTGAACACCCCGCCGGTCAGGCGGTAGGCCGCGCCGGGCCGGATGAAGAGGCGTTCGCCCTGCTGGTAGGAGGCGCGCAGCTCGCCCTCCAGCAGATCGCCGTAGAAGCCGCCTCGCAGGACGTTGTTGGTCAGCAGGCTCCAGCGCTCGCCGCGCCAGGCCGCTGCCAGCGAGAAGCGCGAACCGCGCGTGCCGTCTTCCAGGACGGCGTACTCGCCGCTGGGCGAGATCACGACGTCGGGGCTGAGCTGCAGGGCGGCGGAGGCCGTGTACACCTGCTTGACCCCCCCTCCCGAGACCGAGAACTCGGCGCGGCCCGAGGCGCGCGTATTCCCCCGCGCGTAGTTCAGCCCCACCGCGACCGAGCTGCGCGCCGTGGTGTCGACCTCGGCGGCGAGCTGGGCACTCAGGGTCTCGGTGAGGGGCACGTCGGTGTCCAGGCCGACCCGGAAACGGCCCGCCTGGGCGCCCAGGGTGTCCAGCTCATAGCCGGCCGAGACGTTGGTGGTGCCGAAGGTGTCGGGGGTCTCGGGCGCCCCGGCGCGCCGCCGCAGGAGCTGGGCGTTCACGAAGCGGCCGCTGACCCCGAAGAAGGCCTGTGAGCGCAGCTGCGTGAGCGCGCCGCCGTAGCTCAGCAGCTCCGAGGCGGTCAGGGAGAGGCTGGGCGTCAGGGCGTAGCTGGCCTGCAGCAGCGTGTCCGAGGCCGTGCCGGCCGTGAGGCCCACCCGCTGCCGGGCGCTGACGCCGAAGGGCCTCAGGGGCACGTCCACGCTGGCGGTGGCGTACAGGTCGGCCGCGTTCACCGCGCCCCAGGCCCAGCGCCCGGCGAGGCCCAGCCCGGCACTGAAGGCGGAGAAGTCGTTCCGGAGTTCCGCGCCGGCGCTGGCCGTCCCGCTGCCCGCCGCCAGATTCTGCTCCAGGGTCGCGTTCCCCTGCAGGCTCAGGGTGTCCGTGAGACCCACGCGGGCGTCGAGGCGGGCCGAGCGGCCGGGCTGGGCCGGGGCCACGGCGTCGGGGTCGGTGAAGCCCACGCCGCGCTGCTGCACGCTGGCCTGAATCTGGGTGCGGCCCGAGGCGTAGCGGGCCTGGGCCGCCACGCCGAATCCGCCGCTGTAGGCGCCCTCGATGCCCAGGTTCAGGCTCTGGCCCAGCCCGCCCCGGACGTACTCGGCCGCCACTCCGAACAGGGGTGAGGCCGCCGCCGAGAACCGCAGCGCCGTGCCCGTGACCTTGAACCCGCCGGACTCGTAGCTGACCTGGGCGCCCCCGCGCAGCTCGCGCGCCACGCTGGCGGACTCGGAGGCGTAGGCGGCGGCCAGGAACTGCGGGTGGCCGCCCGCGTCGCGGGCCAGCAGGGGCCGGCTGAGCAGCACGGCGCCGCTCTGCAGATCAAGGGTGTAGTCCCTGCCGCGCTCCAGCACGCGTTCGGAGAGTTTCAGGCTGGGAGCGTCGCGGTCGAAGACCAGCACGCGCAGCTGCTCGCTGCCCCCGGCGACCGGAGCGTTCGGCAGCAGGTACAGCGCCGTGCCGTCGCCCTGCACGCGGTAGGTCTGGTCAGCCACCGGCACCAGCGCGGCGAAGGCCGTACCGGAGGCCCCGCCGGCCGCGCCGCGTGCCTGCAGGCCCTGGGTGGGCGGATCGTAGCGGCTCAGCAGGCCCCGGAAGCCGGGATTGACGCGCCCGTAGGTCAGCGAGTTCGGGCCGCGCTCCAGGCGGGCGTAGAAGCCGTCGGCGCTGGACGCGTCGCTGCCGGGAACGCTGGCGTCGCCGGTCAGCGGGAAGCGCTCGAAGGGCCGGGCGGGGGGCAGAAGGTCGCCCGAGGCCGTGAGCACGCCGCCCGAATAGGTCGCCTGCTGGTTGGCCGCCACCGTGAGCTGCGCGTCTCCGAACACCGGCAGGCGGAAGTAGCCCTGCGCGCTGCCCGACACGCTGAAGGCCGGGCTGGACGACGGCGCGTACCCGAGTTCCAGGCCCACCGCGCCCACCCCGAAGGCCGGGCGTGGGCTCCCCTCCACCGCCGTCTCCTGCGGCGCGGGGTTTCGCACCCAAACCTCGGAGAGCTTGAAACGGGTGCTGGAGGTCACGGTGCCTGTCTCGTTGGTCACCCTGGCCTCGGCCCGCACGACGTCCAGGGTCGCGGCGCGGCGCGGGTCGGGGCCGGGGGTGCTCAGGCGCACGCGGCCCTGGCCGCCGACCATGCGAACCTGATACCCGCTCTCCAGCGGCGCGGCGTCGGGCGTGACCGGCTCGGGCACCACGCTCAGGGTCACGTAGGGGTCGTTGGCGGGCTGGCCGCCCGCGTCCAGGGCCTCGACCAGCAGCGTGGGCGCGTCGGCCGGGTCACTGGTGATCCGCAGCGGAGTGAGGCGCAGGGTGGTGGCGGGGCCGTAGGTCACGGCCGTGTCCGGACTGGGCACATTGGGCGAGAGCGGCTGGGCCGCGATCAGGGCCGCCACGAGGTCGCCCTCGCCGGCCAGCTGGCGCAGATCGCCCACCCCCAGGGCCGCCTCCAGTTCGCTGGCGGGGTCGAGGGGCGGGGTCTCGGGCAGGCCGGGCACGCGGGCCGCCCCCACCGGCCGGGCGGACGGCAGACCCAGCACCAGGCCGGGCCGCGCCGGGAGGGCAATCGCGCCCGTGTGGGCCAGCGTGTAGGCCACGCCGAAGGTGCGGCTCTGCCCGGCCCGGATCACCCAGAAGAGGCGGCCGCCCTGTTCCACCGGATCAGGCAGGGCCTCTTCCGTGCCGTCCGGCACCCAGGCGCGCGTCGGGCGGGTCTGGGCGTCCAGCTCGGGGTCGCGGATCAGGCGGCTGGAGCCGGGCACCAGCGCCGCGCCCTCCGGGAGCCCGTCCACGATCACGGCCAGGGTGGTGCCCGGAATGGCCTCCAGACGGCCGTACACGGTGACCTCCGACTCGCGCACGGTGGCCGGGGCGGGCACTGGGGCGGCGGGCGGGGCGGGGGCAGGGGTCTCGGCGGCGGGTGGGGCCGCTGGAGCGGGGGCCGGAGGCGGAGCCGGTTCCGGGGCGGGGACGGGCTCCGGCGCAGCCTCGGCGGGCGGGGGTTCGGGAGCGGCTTCTGGAGGTGCAGGTTCGGGGGGTGTGGGTTCCGGGGCCGCGGGTTGCGCTGGAGGCGCGGCCGGTGGGGGTTCGGCGGCCGGGGGGGTGGCCGGCGCGGGGGTAGGGATCACGGCCTGCACCGGCGCCTCGTCGAGCCGCAGGCGGAAGGTGAAGGCGTTCGAGAACTGGCCGGTGGTCTTCAGCACCCGCGCCACGATCTTCCAGCGGCCCAGCAACTGCGGCGTGACCTCGATGCGGTCTTCGGCCCAGGCGTTGGAACCGGAGACCTTCAGTGCGCGGCGTTCCCCCTGCGGCGAGACGGCGTAGAGTTCCAGCTCGCGCGGGCCGTCGGCGTCGTAGTTCAACAGTTTCAGGGTGCCGCCGACCTGGGTCTGGGTCAGGTCGAAGAAGGCCACCAGCTGATCCTGGCCGAACTTATTGCGGGTGCTGACCGTGAACTGGCTGGCCTCCACCCGCGCCCCGCCGGAGACCCGCAGCGCGAAGGCGTTCTTGCCGTCGCCGACCGAGGTCACGCCCAGCGCGTAGCGGCCCGGCCGCAGCGGCCCCTCGAAGAGCGCGACCGTGCGGTGCGCCGTGCCCGCCCCGAAGGCCCGGCGGGCCACCTCTCCCCCGGCCTCGTCGCGCAGCACGAAGGCGGTGCCCAGGCGCTTGCCCCCATACACCTGGCTCCCGTAGAGTTCGTCTCCGTAGTAGGTCTCGGGGGTGCGGCGGGCAGCGTAGTCGGCGCGGTTGATGTCGGGGCTGTAGACCTCCAGCCGCACGGGAGCGTTACTGCCGACCACCAGACGGTAGTCGTCGGGGCCAGGCGCCCAGGCGAGCTGGCTGCCCACGCTGGAGAGCGGCAGGGCCAGATCGGCGCCGGGCGAGGACACCACGATCACCGGCGGCTGGGCCAGGGCGCGGCCCAGCGCCAGAGACAGACCCAGCGCGATGAAAGAGGAGGTGAAACGTCGGGCATTCATGGCTGCACCTCGTCCCAGGTGAGATCGGGGTCCGTGACGACCGAGGCGGCGGGAAGGGTGGTGGTCAGGGTGTAGCTCAGGGTGCGGGTGCCGGGCGGCGTGGAGCCGGGCAGGGTCAGCACGTTGCCTGACAGCACGGCGCCGGAGGCGGTGGCCGGCGCACTTACCTCGCCGCGGGTGGCCCCGGCCGGCACCGGATCGGTGATCCGCAGGTTCGTCACGGCCTGCGTGGTCTGCAGGGTCAGGGTGACGCGGTAGCCGCCCGCGACCGGGGTGATGGTCTTGCTGAGTTTCACCGGCCCGCGCGTGACCGTGGTGGAGCGCGCCTTGTTCACGTCGCCCCGCGGGGCCACCAGCGGGAAGTCCTCGTTCACCAGCCCGCCGCCCGCCGGAGTGCGGCCATAGCGCGTGCCGGGGCGGCCCTGGTCGTCGGGCACCGGCAGCGGGGTGTACGGGGCGGTCAGTGGGTCGAGGCGCAGGGCGTAGAGGCCGGGGGGCAGATCCGTGAAGCTGTAGCGGCCGTCCTTATCGGTCACGGCGTATCTCCCGTTGGAGAGGTACACCCGCGCGCCGCGCACGGGCACGTCGGTGGCGCGCTGGAAGGTGCGGTCGGCGTTCACGTCGAGGTACACGCGGCCGATCAGCACCGGGGCCTCGCTCAGCACGCCGGGCACGACCTGCACGCGGGCCCGCGCCACCCGCGAGGCGAGCACCTTGCTGGCCCTGCCGTTGGCGGCGGCCGTGGCGCTGTTTTCCAGGCTGTCCCCACTGACCGTGGCCGTCAGCCGGGTGCTGAAGCGCACGCTGGCGCTGGCGCCGGGGGCCAGGGTACCGGGCAGCACCCAGACGAGCACCTGCCGGCCCCCGTCGCCCGTGCTCAGCTGCGGGTCGGCGAACGCGGCGCCGCCGAGCAGGCTGCTGCCCGGCACGTAGCGCAGCCCCAGCGGCAGCGGATCGGTGAGGGTCACGGCGTTCAGGGGGTCGGTGCCGGTGTTGCGCACGGTCAGCTCGTAGCTCAGGGTGCCGCCCGGCGTCACCGTGGGGGTCAGGACGCGTTTGTCCAGCTCCAGCCCGGTGCCCGGCGCCGGCGCGCCCACCGTGACCGAGAGGATCGCCGTGTTGGACACCTGCCCGAAGGTGTCGCGGATGGTATAGGGCAGCGTGGCGGTGCCGCTGAAGCCCGGCAGCGGCGCGAAGGTCACGGTGCCATCCGGATTGAGCGTCCAGGTGCCCTCGCCGGGCACGGTCACGGAGGTCTGCTGGCCGGGCGTGGCCGGATCGAGGTCGATGGTCTTGGGATCGAGGGCTGCGCCGCCCGCCGGCACGTCGTTCGCCGGGGGGTTCAGCGTGACCGGGGTGCCGGCCGGGGTGGTCGCCGAGTCGTCCTTCGCCACGGGCGCGGCGGGCGGGTTCACCGTGATCTGGATCAGGGCCACGTTGGTGGCCTTCCCTTCCGCGTCCTTCACGGTGTAGGGCAGCGTGACCGTGCCGGTGAAGTCGGGCTCCGGCGTGAATCTCACCGTGCCGCCCGGTTGCAGCTCGAAGGTGCCCTTGCCGGGCACGGTCACGGAGGTCTGCTGCCCGGGCGTACTGGGGTCGAGGTCGATGGTCTTCGGATCGAGGGGCACGCCGGGGCGGCCGAGATCGTTGGCCAGCGGACTGACCGTGACCGGGGTATTCAGCGGCGTCTGGGCCGAGTCGTTCGCGGCGAAGGGCAGCGGGGAGACCGTGACCTGCAGGGTGGCCGGGTTACTGGTCTGCCCGAGGGCGTCCTCGATGGTGTACGGCACCGTGGAAGTGCCGGTGAAGCCGGGAGCCGGCGTGAATTTCACCGTGCCGTCCGGCTGCAGTTCGAAGGTGCCCTGGCCGGGCACGGTGACGCTGGTCTGCTGGCCGGGCGTGCCGGGGTCGAGGTCGATGGTCCTGGGATCGAGCCCCGTGCCGGAGTCGTTCAGGGCCGGGGTCAGCGAGACCGGCGTGTCGATGGGCGTGCTCGCCGAGTCGGGCGACGCCACGGGGGCGGGCGGCGGCAGGGTAGTCACGGTGAGCGTGGCGGGGTTGCTGGTCTGTCCCAGGCTGTCCCCGATGGTATACGGCACGCTGACCGGGCCGCTGAAACCGGGCAGCGGCGTGAAGGTCACGTCTCCGGTGGCCGGGTCGAGGCGGAAGGTACCCTTGCCCGGCACGGTCACGGCGGTCTGCTGACCGGGCGTGGCCGGGTCGAGGTCGATGGAGCCCGGCAGCAGGGTCGCGCCGGGACTGGCCGTGTCGTTGGCCGGCGGGGTGAGCTTCACGGGCTGGTCGAACACGCCGCTGGCCGCGTCGTCCTTCGCCACCGGCGGCGCGATGATCGTCACGCTGAGGGTGGCCGGGTTCGAGGTCTGCCCGAGGGCGTCCGAGATGGTGTAGGGCGCGGTGACGGTGCCGGCGAAGCCGCCGACAGGCGTGAACTTCACGGTGCCGTCGGGCTGCAGTTCGAAGGTGCCTTTGCCGGGGATGGTCACGCTGGTCTGCTGCCCCGGCGTGCCCGGATCGAGGTCGATGGTCTTGGGGTCGAGATCCGTGCCGGTGTCGTTGGCGGGCGGGTTCAGGGTGACCGGCGTGTTCAGCGGCGTGGAGGCCGAGTCGTCCTTCGCCACGGGTGGGCCGACCACGGTCACGCTGATCCTGGCGGGGTTGGTCGTGCCGCCGGTGGTGTCCCTCACGGTGTAGGGCACCTCGGCCACGCCGGTGAAGCCGGGCTCCGGCGTGAACTTCACGGAGCCGTCCGGCTGCGCCTCGAACGTCCCCTGGCCCGGCACGGTCACGGCGGTCTGCTGCCCCGGCGTGGCCGGATCGAGGTCGATGGAGCCCGGCACGATGGTCGCGCCTGAATTCGGAGCGTCGTTGCCGGTCGCGGGCAGCGTGACCGGGGTGTTCTGCGGCGTGGTGGCCGAGTCGTCCAGCGCCGAGGGCAGCGGCAGCACGGTCACGGTGAGGATCGCCGGATTCGAGGGCTGGCCCAGCGAGTTCTGGATGGTATACGGGGTGGTCGCCGTGCCGGTGAAGCCGGGAGCCGGCGTGAACTTCACGGTGCCGTCGGGCTGCAGCTCGAAGGTCCCCTGGCCGGGGACGGTGACGCTCGTCTGCTGGCCCGGCGTGGCGGGATCGAGGTCAATGCTCCTGGGGTCGAGGGTCGTGCCCGGCGCGGTGGTGTCGTTGTCGGCGGGCGTCAGCGTGACCGGAGTGTTCAGCGGCGTCTGGGCCGAGTCCGCCGTGGCCACGGGCGGGGCCGGCGGCTCGGTCGTGACCGTCAGGGTGGCGGGGGGGCTGGTCTGCCCCAGCGTGTCCTGAACACTGTAGGGCGTGCTCACGCTGCCCGTGAATCCAGGTGCTGGGGTGAACGCCACGGTGCCGTCCGGCTGGAGTTCAAACGTGCCCTTGCCCGGAATCGTGATGCTCGTCTGCTGACCGGGCGTGCCTGGGTCGAGGTCGACACTGCCGGGCACCAGGGCGGTTCCCGGGCTGGCGGAGTCGTTGGCGGGCGGGGTGAGGGTCGCCCCCTGGCCGTAGGGCGCGGTGGCGGCGTCGTCCCTCGCCACGGGCGGCGCGGGCACGGTCACGGTGAGGTTCGCCGGGTTGCTGGTCTGGCCCAGCGAATCCTGCAGGGTGTACGGCACGCTGACGGTGCCGCTGAAGCCAGGGGCCGGCGTGAACGTCACGGAGCCGTTCGGCTGCGCCTCGAAGGTGCCCTTGCCCGGCACGGTCACGGCGGTCTGCTGACCGGGCGTGGCCGGATCGAGGTCGATGCTGCCGGGCACCAGGCTGGTGCCGGGGCTGGCCGTGTCGTTGGCGGGCGGGGTCAGGGTCACGGGCGTATTCGCCGGGGTGATCGCCGAATCGTCCTTCGCCACGGGCGGCGGCGGGGTGCCCACCGTGACCGAGATGGTGGACGGCGTGCTGGTCAGGCCGCTGGAGTCCCCGATGGTGTACGGCACCGTGGCCGTGCCGGTGAAGCCGGGAGCCGGCGTGAATGTCACCGTGCCGTCCGGCTGGAGTTGGAAGGTGCCCTGGCCGGGCACGGTGACGCTCGTCTGCTGGCCGGGCGTGGCGGGGTCGAGGTCGATGGTTCTGGGATCGAGCGGCGCCCCGGTGGCCGTGTCGTTCACGGCCGGGTTCAGGGTGACCGGCTGGCCGAAAGGCGTCGTGACGCTGTCGGGATTGGCGACCGGCACCGCCTGCAGCGGAATGGTGTAGGTCGCGGGCGTGCCGTCCAGCGCGCCCCGGTTGTCGGTCGCCGTGTAGGTGAAGGTGGCGGTGCCGCCGGAGCCGGGGGCGGGGTCGAAGCGCAGCCCGGCCGCCTGCTCGGGGGTCAGCACCTGCCCGGCCGTGACCGGCGTGCCGTCGGCCAGCGACAGCACGCCCTGGGCGGCGGCGGGCAGGGTCACGACCGCAAAGCTGACCACGCTGCCGTCGGGGTCGCTCGCCTGCAGGCCGCCCGAGAGGGTGGTGGGGCCGGCGCTGGACGGCAGGGGCACGTTGGTCACGTCCTGCGCGGTGGGCGGCTGGTTGGGGGTCACCGGGGTCACGGTGGGGTCGCTGCCCCCGGGCTGGGCCGGGTCGTCGGTGGGCACGCCGCCGGCCGGGCCGCCGTCGAAGGTCACGCGGCCCTGGTTGCTGACCGAGGCCGGCGGGCTGGAGGCGCTGACGAGCACCGCATAGGTGAGGGTGGCGCGGGCCGCGTTGCCCACCAGCACCACGCCCGGGGCGCCGCCCCGACCGTTCACGGGCACGGCGCTGGGGTAAGGGTAGGCGGCGGCGTTCAGGTTCGTGCCGTTGAGGGTCGCCGAATTGGGGACGTAGCTCGTGCCGGCCGGCAGGGGGTCGGCGAAGGTCACGCCGCTGGCCGGGCCAGTGCCGCTGTTCTCGATCTCGACCGTGTAGGTCAGCGTGCCGCCCGCCGCCACCGCGCCCGCCGGACTCACCGACTTGGTCGCCTTCAGGGCCGGGGCGAAGCTGGGCAGGGCGCAGGAGGCGAAGTCGGAGCTGCCGGTGCCGGTGCCCCCCAGCGGCGTGGCGGCGGCGGTCGCCAGATCGAGCGTGTAGGCCAGGCCGCCGCCCCCACGGGCGATGTACAGCGCGCCGTCCGCGCCGAAGGCCGCCGAGCCGATGTTGGTCGGGCTGGCCGAGAGGGGCGCGCCGCCCTCGGTGATCGTGCCGATCTCGCTGGCCGCCGTGCCCACGATCCGCACCAGCGCCTGCTGGTTGTTGGAATTGCGCGCCGTGACCACCCAGATCGCGCCCTGCGTGTCGATGGCGATGTCACCGCCGTTATAGCCGCCCAGCCCGCTCACCACGCCCCGCGAGCTGACCACCGGCGGGGTGGCGGTGGTGAAGGTGTACAGGGTACCGTCGTCGGCCAGCGCGTAGCCCAGGCCGGCGCGGTCGAAGGCGGCGCGGCGGATCTGGCTGGTGTTGGGGAAACTCACCCCGGTCAGGGCGTTCTGGCCGCTCGCGGCGTCGTAGACGGCCAGCCTGCCGCCCGGCACCTGGGTGCCGATGGAATAGAAGCGCTTGCTGATGGGGTCGATGGCGGCGGCGAAGCTCTGGCCCGGCAGGGTCACGCCCAGCGAGGTCACCGCCCCGGTCGCCGGATTGAACAGGCCGAGCTGCGGCCCGGTGGTCACGTAGATGGCCCCGCAGCTCAGCGGCTGCCCGAAGGGGAAGTTGAGGGTCGCGCTGCCGCCGCCCGTGACCGTGACGGGTCGGTCGTTGCCCCCGCGCAGCACGCTGCCCGGCGGGATGTTCGGATCGGGCAGCACGGCCCGGACGGTGTAGGCGCCCACCGGGATGGTGGAAAAGCGGTACTCGCCGTTCGCGTCGGTCTGGGCGGTGGCCACGATCACGCCGCCGGCGTCGCGCAGCTCGACCGCCACATTGGCCCCCAGGCGCGTGTCGGCGCTCTCCAGCGTGTTGTTGGCGTTGGTGTCCACGAACAGCGTGCCCGACACCCCTCCGACCTCCTGAACCGGGAAGGTGCAGGTCGTGAAGCTCAGGTCGTCGATGGCGAGGTCGTTGCCGCCGCCCCCCGGCGCGCTGTTGCGAAAGCGCACGGTGATCCGGGTGGCGTCGCCCGAGTTGAGCAGCCCGCTCTTCTCGAACCAGTTCACGGCGGCGCTGTACGAGATCGGCCCGGTGGTGGCGATGGTCTGGCCCTCCGCGCCGTCGGCCGTGGCCGGGTTGTTGTCGTCGTCCACCCCGATCCGGTCGACTTCCAGCGACACGTCGGGCCGGATGGCGCCCGCGCTCTGGGCGATCAGGTTGACGATCCACAGCCCGAAGTTGTAGTTCGTGTTCCGCACGACGTTCAGGGTCTCCTGGTAGAACACGCCGGGCGAGAAGGAGGCGTTCACCACCATCATCTGCCCGTTCACGTTGCCCGACGACGCCGCGCCCGCCGAGCCGGTGTGATCCGAGAGCTTGTGCCAGGCGCCGTCGCGGCGGTTGAAGGTCGAGTTGGCGATCTCGTATTCGCCGTCCTCGGGGCTGTAGTTGCCGCTGGCGGTGGCGGGCCGGGTATTGAAGGTGTAGCCCGTGCGGTTCCCGCTGAGCGGCGAGCGGGTCGGCGTGGCCAGCACGCCCCCCTGGATCGTGCCGAAGGTGCCGCCGTTCTGGAACAGGTTGGTGGTCAGGGTGCCGCCCTTGAGGGTGCAGGCGTTGCCCGCCTGCGCGGCGGCCGGGGTGCCCAGCGCCAGGGCGGCCACCCCCAGGCCCACCGCGATCCGGCCCGCGGCGATCCGCCCCACAGCGGCCCGACTCCAGACGCGGCGTGACAGACGGGCCAGACGTAGGAAACATGGGTGGGACACGCTCGACCTCCGGGATGACGGGGACAGCCACACAGGGCGCACAGAGGGGTCTGGCGTGTCGTGGGCGACCGCGCCCACAAGCTGATGCCAACCTGATTGCAGCCTTAAGGGAAGATTGAGCCACCAGATGGTGAGAAAGGTTTTATTTCGGGGACGCAGCTGAGGAACTGTGCCTGGAAGTGGGCAGGCCACTGAGGCCGACTGGCCGGGGGTCTGGCCCCCGAGGGCAGCGCCGGGCGCCCTCACGTCCAGGCGGTTCGTGACAGGGCGCGATGAGGCTGGCGGCTCCAGCAGGGCTGCTCTCTGGGAGAGACGTGTGAGGTCGCCCTCCGGCTGCGATCCCGGCCGGGGCTCTAGAATGCCGCTCATGTTGTTTCTTTCGGCGCTGCTCCTGCTGGTCGCCTTCCTGGTCGGGAGCCTGCCGGTGGGTCATGCCCTGCTCACCCGCGCGGGCGTGAACGTGCGGGCCACCAATGCCCACAACCTGGGCGTGGAGAACGTGCTGCGGCGGGTCGGGCCGGGGCTGGCCTTCGCCACGGCCGCGCTCGACGCCGCCAAGGGATTCCTGGCCGTGCTGATGGCCTCCAGCCTGCATGTGCCGGACGTCACCGTGCTCTCGGCGCTCGCGGCCTACCTGGGCCATCTCAACCCGCCCCGCCGCCTGTACGGCGAGACGCCCCCCCGTGGACGCGGCAATCTGGTGCTGCTGGGCGTGCTGGCGGGCCTGGCGGTCACGGGCGCCGCGCCGCTGTGGGCCGCCGCGCTGCCGGTCGTCGTGTACGCCGGGGTCAGCGGCTACTGGGGATTCGTCAGCCTGGGCACGCTGGCGGGGCTGGCGGCCTTCACGCTGGCGATGGCCCTGCTGCCGGCCGGGGTGCCCTCACGGCTGGCCGCCCTGGGCCTGCTGGTCGCCGCCACCTGGCGCTTCAAGGAGAACCTCGGGCGCATTCTGGACGGCACCGAGCCCCGGCTGGGCGATCAGGTGCCGCTGGCCGGCAAGCGCTCCGACGAGGTGGTCTCGGCCTTCATGATCCATCCCATGACCCTGGAGGACTTCTGGGTCACCCAGCGCTTCGCGTGGCTGCGGCCGCTGGTGGCGCGCGGCCTCATCAGCGAGGCCAGCGTGCGCCAGATGGCCGAGAGCATCCGGCCCATGAAGGTGGGCGAGCTGCGCGGCATCCGCACCGTGGACGGCAAGTCCATCCGCTGCTACCTGCTGTCCAGCCCGCTGCTGCCCGACGTCTTCCGCGACCAGCCCGAACTGGCGACGCGCCGCGCCATCGAGGGCGCCCGGCTGGCCCACGAATTGGGGGCCGAGGTGGTGGGGCTGGGCGCCTTCTGGTCCGTGGTCGGCAACAAGGGGCAGGACGTGCAGGCCGCCGTTCCGCAGATCACGGTCACCAACGGGGGCGCCTACACCTCGGGCACCATCAAGGCCGCCATTCCGGGCATTCTGGCGCACTTCGCGGCAACCGGGCGCGACCTGAAGGACGCCACCGCCGCCGTGGTGGGCGCCAACGGCGTGGTGGCCTTCGGCATCGCGCGCACCATCGCGCCGCAGGTCAAAACGCTGATCATGATCGGCCGCGACATGGAGCGCCTGGAGCGTTCGGCGGCCACCCTGCGCCGCGCCGCGAAGGACACCGAGATCATCACGACCACCGCCTACGACACGCTGCAGGAGGCGGATCTGATCTTCACCGCCACCAGCGACCCCAACCCCGTGATCTTCCCGCACCACGTGAAGACCGGCGCCTGGATCTTCGACGAGGGCCGCCCCGCCGACGTGGACGCCAGCGTGCTGGCCCGCCCCGACGTGCGCGTGATTCCCGGCGGGGTGGTGCGCCCGCCCGGCGGCATGACCACCAACATCGACCTGCAGTTCGGCGCCGGAGCCGTGCCCGCGTGCCTCGCCGAGACCCTGATCATCGCCGCGACCGGCGAGCACGGGCGCAAGAGCCTGGGCGCCCAGACGCTGACCGAGAACGTCAACTTCTTCGTCGAGGAGGCCCAGAAGCTGGGCTTCGAGGTCGTGGACTGAGGGAGGTCGTGGACTGAGGAGGGCTCCACTCCTTTCCGGTCATTCTGGGATCCACTCCTGGGCAGCGGAACAAGCGGGTCATGGAAAGGAACCGACTGAGGGGCGCGATATGGCTTTTTAGAGCTGTTCCCATCTGTTGAAAATCAGACGGCTGCCTGTCGGAGTCAATACGGCACCGAGGCCGCCCACCAGACCCGCCCCGAAGCTCAGCGTTTGATGGGCGCGCGCTTCATCTGCCCCCCCTATCCTGCCCCTGTGCGGCTCCTCCTGCGGTGGCTGATGGTGCTGGCGGCGCTGGCGGGCTCCTGGGCCGGGGCGGCCGACCTGCCGTTGTGGCCCGGCCCCCTGCGCCAGCCGTCTCCTCCCAACTGGGCGCCCGGCACCTGTGGCGTGCCCACGGGGCGACTGGAACAGCGCCTCTGGGAGCTGACCCGGCAGACGGGCGGGGCGGATCTGACCTGCGGCAACCGCTTCCTGGGCTTCGTCCGCACGCCGCGCAGCGAGCAGACCCCGCAGGACGCCTTCGAGGTGCTGGGCGACGAGGTGCGGGGCGCCCGCTCGGAAGTCCTGCTGGCGAGCATGGAGTGGATGACAGGGCCCGGCAAACCCGGTTCGACCTTCGCCCAGGCCGTGCGCGACCTCTACGCCCGCGTGGCCGCCGACCCCGCCGCCTACCCGCAGGGCATGACCCTGCGCGTGGTGCTGGGCGGCTTCCCCGACTTCGTCCGGCCCGACGGCGCGTCCCAGCCGCTCGCGCTGGCCCGCGACCTGCGCCGCCTGGGGGTGCCGCTCGCCGACGAGCGCGTGGGCTGGACGCTGAGCATCCTCAACTACCGCTTCTTCCCGCATTCCCACGTGAAACTGCACGTCATCGACGGCCGCGACCTGACGGTGTCGGGCTACAACTTCACGGACTGGCATCTGCCCGCACAGGAGGCCGGCGGGCGCGGCCTGCACGACCTGGGCCTGCGCCTGAGCGGCCCGGTGGCCCAGAGCGGCGTGGCGGTGTTCGACGACCTGTGGCGCCACAGCCGCGAGCTGCGCTGCCCGCCGGGGATCGGGCCTGAGGACGTGGAGGCAGGGTGCCGGCTGGAGGAGGCCGGGCCGCCCACCCACCCGGCCACCGCCCAGGTCGCCCAGACCACCGGCACGGCGCGCGCCTTCATGCTCTACCGCCGCACCGGGGTCGAGCTGGCCGATGTGGCCCACCTGGCCCTGCTGGACGCCGCCCGCACCGGGGTCGACCTGATGCAGACCGATTTCGGCCCGCCGCTGGCCTGCTGGTACGCCTACCTGAACCCCAGCACCTGCGGCACGGGCGAGTGGACGACCTACCTGACCGGGGTGCTCTCCGCCCTGCGCCGGGGCGTGAAGGTGCGGCTGCTGCTGGTGGACTACGGGGTGGGGGCCGCGCCCAACCGCTCCGGGGTGGCGCTGCTGCGCCGGGAACTCTGGCGCCGCGGGATCGAAGACCGCTTCGAGGCGCGCTACACCACCTTCAACATGCACACCAAGGCATTGAGCATCGATCACGAGATGGTCGTGACCGGCTCCATGAACTTCCACTTCGCGTCCTGGGGCTCCCTGGGGCTGGCCGAGGCCGCGCTGGCGACCAGCGACCCGCAGGCCATAGCCCAGCAGGAGGCCAGCTTCGAGGACGCCTGGCAGCGCGCCAGCCGGCCGGTGCCCGAGGAACGCTGGCTCAGGAACGTGCCCCGCGATCTGGCGTTCTGAGCCTCGCTGCCCTGGCACACGGTCACGTCCGGGCCGGTTCTCTAGACTGTCAGCCATGACGCGCCCCCCTGTCCGTGTGCCCGCCGACCTCCCCTCTGGCCGGGGTCTCCGATGATCGAGCGGGTGTATCTCGCCAAGCCGCGCGGCTTCTGCGCGGGCGTCGTCATGGCCATCCAGGCGGTGGAGAAGGCGGCCCAGACGGAAGAGCGGCCAGTCACGGTCTACCACTCCATCGTGCATAACCACACGGTGGTCGAGCGGCTGCAGCAGGGCTACGGCGTGCATTTCGTGGAGGATCTGGACGGGGTGGGGGCGCTGCCGCAGGGGGGCGAGACGGTGGTGTTCAGTGCCCACGGCATCAGCCCGCGCGTGCGCGAACGGGCCCGCGAGCTGGGTCTGGCGACCATCGACGCGACCTGCCCGCTGGTCACCAAGGTGCACACCGAGGCCAAGAAGTACGCCCGCGAGGGCTACACCATCCTGCTGATCGGCGACTCCGCCCGGCACCAGGAGGTCATCGGCACGCGCGGCGAGGCGCCAGAGAGTACCATCCTGGTCGGCGTGCTGGGGCAGCATCGTCAGAATGGGGCCGGCGAAGGGCTGCACGACCCCCACACCGTGCAGGTGCCCGACGAATCGAAGCTGGTCGTGCTGACCCAGACCACCCTGAGCGTGGACGACACCCGCCGCACGGTGGACATCCTGAAAGCCCGTTTTCCCGCCCTGGTCGTGCCCCCCAGCGAAGACCTCTGCTACGCCACCAAAAACCGCCAGGACGCTGTGAAGGCCATCTCGCCCAACGTGGACGCCTTCCTGGTGCTGACCAGCACGCACTCCAGCAACGGGATGCGGCTGCTGGAGCTGGCCGCCGAGACCTGTGGCCGCGCCGAGCGCCTGGAAACGGTGGCCGACCTCGCCCACATCGACCTGGGCGGCGTGAGGTCGGTGGGCATCACCAGCGCGGCCAGCACCCCGGACGATCTGGTGCAAGCCGTCGTGGCCCACCTGCAGGGGCTGAACCCGGCGCTGCAGGTCATCGAGGAGGGCGAGTGGGAAAACATCGAATTCCGCGAGCCGAAGAAGATCCTGCCGGATCAGGCCCTCCCACGCACCATGCAGTGATGGGTTGAGGAGGAGGCGTCGGCTCTGCCCAGACTGTGTAGCGATGTGGTTGAAAGTTTGACGACCCCTCCACCTCGCTGCTGCCTTTCAAGTTCCCGACCAGCCCTTCAACAGAGAGCAGACGAAAAGCCGAAGCACCCCCCCAGCCCCCTACCAAAAGCCATCGTGCGCGAAGCGCGCGGGCAACGACGCGATCTCGCAATGGGCTGATACGTAGCCCCCGTCAACGAGACGGCCCTTCGGGGCCAGTGAGAACACCGTGGCGACCACATGCCGAGCGCAGCGCTTAGCTCCCCCTGCCCTCTGCTTCGCAGCTCCGCGAGTCTGGGTAGGGGGCTGGGGGGTGGGTGGCCCGCTGCAAGCGCCCACCTTTGGCACGCCCTCCTCGAAGACACACGCCTGAAACAAAACGCGAACCGACAGGGGAGCTTCCACAGCACGCTCAACTCGGGTGATTTCGTGGTGGCCCTGCCCGATCAGCCCCGCAGTCCAGTCCTGAGGGCCTGAACCCCGCGCCCCCTGCGCTACCATGCCCCCCATGATTGTGGTGAAGGTCGGCGGCAGCGCCGGAATCGATTACGACGCGGTGTGTGCCGACATCGCCGGACGCTGGAAGGCCGGCGAGCGACTCATCCTGGTGCACGGCGGCAGCGGCGAGACCAACCGCCTGGCCGAGGCGCTGGGCCACCCGCCCCGCTTCGTGACCAGCCCCAGCGGCTACACCTCGCGCTTCACCGACCGCCAGACGCTGGAGATCTTCGAGATGGTGTACTGCGGCAAGATGAACAAGGGCATCGTGGAGCGGCTGCAGCGCCTGGGGGTGAATGCCGTGGGCCTGTCCGGTCTGGACGGCCGCATCTTCGAGGGCCGCCACAAGGACTCCGTGCGCGTGGTCGAGGACGGCAAGACCAAGATCCTGCGCGGCGATCACACCGGCACCGTGGAAAAGGTCAACACCGGGCTGCTGGAGCTGCTGCTCTCGGCCGGCTACCTGCCGGTGCTGACCCCTCCGGCCAGCTCCTACGAGGGCGTGGCGATCAATGTGGACGGCGACCGCGCCGCCGCCGCCCTGGCGGTGGCCCTGAAGGCCGAGGCCCTGCTGCTGCTCTCCAACGTGCCCGGCCTGCTGCGACACTTTCCCGACGAGGCCAGCCTGATCCGCGAGATCCCGGCCGCCGAGGTGGAATCTTACCTGGAATTCGCGCAGGATCGCATGAAGAAGAAGGTGCTGGGCGCCGCCGAGGCCGTGAAGGGCGGCGTGGGGCGCGTGATCTTCGGGGACGCCCGCGCCGGGCAGCCGGTCAGCGCCGCGCTGGGCGGAGCGGGCACGGTCGTCTCGTGACCTGTTCCCCATGACCCCGACCGAACTGCTCGATTTTCTGGCCGCCCGGGGTGGGCAGGAGTACCGGGTCACGGCGCTGCTGCACGCCGGAAAGGGGCGCAAGGCCACCGTGCGCGAACTGGGCGAGTACCGCCTGACCACGCGGGGCGAGGCCGTCCAGGCCTGCGGCCCCAGCGGTCAGACCCGGCAGCTGAGCCGGGGGGAGTTCCTGAGCGTGTTCGGGAGCTACCGCTTCGCGCCGCCGCTCGCCACGGGCCTGATGACCGACCTGGGGCCGCTGTTCGCCGGTTCGGAACAGGCCGCAGCCGACGGGGCGGAGATCCGCACGACCTCCACCCCGGGCTGAAGCCCCTTCAACTGAAGCGCCCTTTACTGCTGGGCGGTCGGGAAGGTGAAGGCCTTCAGAGGAACCGTGACCTCGCGGGTCTGGCCGCCGCGCTGGAGGGTGAGCTTCACGGAGTCCCCGATCCGTTTGCCGATCACGGCGCGGCGCAGGTCGTCGCCCTCGGTGATGGCCCGGCCGTCGATGGCCGTGATGATGTCGCCGTCGGTGGAGATGGCGTCGGCGCCGGCCTGGGCCGCCGCTCCACTGGGGGCGATGGCGTTGTTCGTGCCCGCCTTCAGGCTGGCCGCCGCGGCCGGGCTGTCCGGGTAGACGCGCTGGAGCAGGGCGCCGCTGGCCGGCAGCCTGTACTTGCTGCGCTGGGCCTCGGTCAGCACGCTCAGATCGGTGAACTGGATGCCCAGCGACGGGGTCTGGATCACGCCGCCCTTGCCCGCCTGCAGCTGCGGGAGCAGCTTCTTGACCGTGTTCACCGGGATGGCGAAGCCCACGCCCGCGCTCTGGCCGCTGCCCCCCGTGAGGATCTGGGTGTTCACGCCGATGACCTGCCCCGACGAGTTCAGCAGCGGGCCGCCGGAATTGCCGGGGTTGATGGCGGCGTCGGTCTGGATGACCGACTGGTAGACCGGCTGGCGGCCCCCGGTCGGCTGGCCCACCGGCACGGTGCGCTCCAGCGAGGAGATGATGCCCTCCGAGACGCTGAAATCCAGGCCGAAGGGCGCGCCCATGGCGATGGCCTTCAGGCCCACGTCCAGCTGATCGCTGTCGCCCAGCGGAATGGGCTTGATGGCGTCCGCCGGCACGTCCACCGCGCGGATCAGGGCCAGGTCGAAGTCCGGGGCGCGGGCCACGACCCTGGCCTTGTACTCGGTCTTGTTGCCGTGCAGGCGGATGGTGATCTCGCTGGCGCCCTCCACCACATGGTTGTTGGTGACGATGTCGCCGCTGCTGGTCACGAAAAAACCGCTGCCGGTGCCAGTCTGGGGCTGCTCCGGCGCCGTGTCGGGGAGACCGAAGTCGAAGGGCAGCTGCTGCTGAAGCCGCTGCCGGAGCTGCGCCTGGGGGCTGTTGTCGGCGCGCTCGGTCACGCTGATGTACACCAGGCCGTCCTGTCGCTCCTTGACGACCTGTACGGTGTTGGCCTCGGCCTCGGTGCGGGCGCGGCCGTTGTCGTAGGTGCGCTGCGGGGCGGCCTGGGTACCAGGGGCCAGGGTGGGCAGCATCTGGCCCTGGGGCGCGGCCTGGGTCACGGGAGCAGCGGTCGGGGCCGTCTGGGCAGACATCCGTTCATTGGCCTGGTACCCGGCAAAGGCGCCGAGCGTGAGCATACCGGTCAGGGCCAGGATCGAGAGGGGTCGTTTCATACCCGGCAGTGTGCCGCGGAGCGGTTATAGGGCGGTTAAAGCGCACTCAGCCGACCTGAAGGGAATCGTACGGGGGGTGGACGAAGCACCCGGCGGCAGTCAGCCGACCCATAGAAGTGTCTCTACGAAACGGTCTCAACGAAGCAGCCGCCCTGATCGATCGACCGGGGCGGCTTCGTGCTGTGCTGATTTTACTTCTTGCGTTTGCCCGCAGGCTTCTTGGCGGCGCTGCCCGCGCTGCCGCCGCCCCCGTGGGTGCGTTCCTTGGCGTCGCGCATGAACGAGCGCAGCTTGGCCTCGAACTGCGGGCTCTGGCGGCCGATGGCGCGCGGGCGGGGGATCTCCTCGGGCTCTTCGAGCAGTTCCTTGATGGACAGATCGAGCCGGCCGCGTTCGTCCCGGCCGAGCACCTTCACTTCGATGTTCTCGCCCTCGCGGACGTGATCGTGAATGTTGCGCACGAACGAGTGAGCGATCTGCGAGATGTGCACGAGGCCCGTCTCGCCGTTCTCGAACTGAATGAACGCGCCGAAGTCAGTCACGCGCGTTACGCGGCCCTCTGCTACCGCGCCGGAATCAAGCTGCACCAAAGGTATTCTCCTCGAAAAGCATGAGGCCCATGTTACACCATGTCCCGGCGCCGCGCAGCCACACCCGCGCCGGGCCCGTCCCACAGCGGAGAAGTGCCCTCCAGGGCAGCTTCGGGGGCACCGAGCCGGGCCGGCCACCCGCCGCCGGCGCGGGGATCAGGGCAGGCGGCGGGCGATCTGGTCGAAGGCGTAGTTGGCCGCGTTGGGGCCCTGGCGAACCAGCGTCAGCAGCGAGGTGGTCTCGCGCATGACCATCTGCCCCCCACCCGGCAGGTCGAAGGTCAGGCTCACGTTCAGCTTGGCCCAGGGCACCAGGGCCGCCGGCGAGGTCAGGATGGGGGTCACGCGGATGGCGCCGCTGGCCGCCTGATCCTGGGTGAGCGTGATCTCCGGATATCGCCTCCGCAGGGCGTCGCCGGAATCCTTGTGCATGGCGCGCAGGACGCCCTGGCGCTGCTCGGGCGAGATCAGCGCCTGGTTGCCCTGGATCTGCGGCGGCAGGATCAGGTAGGTGGCCTGCGAGAGGCGCTGGTGAGTCCAGCCGCTGGGCACCTGGGCCGTCCCCAGAGCCAGCGTGGCCGTGCCCGACAAGGCGGCGAGGATCATGGAGCGGGCAGCGAGGGTCATATCGGGGCGCATCATATCCGGCGACGAGTGGCTGGCGATGATAGCGGCAGAGGTCAGGATGCGGGACGCGGTTCCGGAACGCGGCACCGCACCCACGGCTGAACCACGGTTCCGAACGACCGCTTTCAGACCCAGGGGCGACACCTGGCCCCGTCACACAGCGCCGGCGCTGGAGCGGCGCTACAGTGGTTCTCATGCAGGAACTTCTTTCCGTCATGCGCCGCCTGCGTGGGCCGGGGGGCTGCCCCTGGGATCAGGAACAGACGCACGAGTCGCTGCGCCCCTACCTGCTGGAGGAAGCCGCCGAGGCGGTGGACGCGGTGAGCGCCCCGGATCGCCGTGAACTGGCCGGCGAACTCGGGGACGTGCTGCTGCAGGTCGCCTTCCACAGCGTCATCGCCGAGCAGGAGGGCACCTTCGGCTACGCCGACGTCGAGGGGGCCATCGTGAGCAAGCTGATCCGGCGCCATCCACACGTGTTCGGCGAGGTGCAGGTGGAGGGCAGCGCCGAGGTCGTGGCGAACTGGCAGGCGATCAAGGCGGCCGAACAGGGTGACCGGCCCCGCCGACCCGCCGACCGCGTCCCCGCCGCGCTGGGCGCCCTGGCGCGCGAGGCCCGGACCCAGAAGCTCGCCGGCCTGACGGGGGAGCGGGCCGCACTCGCAAGGCTGCTGGACACGGCGCCGGACTCGGAGGCGGGCGTCGCGGCGGTGCTGAGTGCGGTGGTGGCCTGGGCGCGCAGCCTGGACGTCGATCCGGAGGTGACCCTGCGCGCCCATACGCAGGCCACCCTGGCCGCCCTGCCCGGCGACCCCCGGTCATGACAGCCCTGACGGCCCCGGCGTGAGCGACCCCGGCGATCCTCCTGCCCCCGAAGCGGCCATCACCGATCCGCTGGACGGCGCGCTGCTCGACCCGTGGGAACAGTGGGCGGTGTCCAGGCAGCGCCAGACCCTGCATCTGCCCAGCTACCGAAGGGCGGCGGTGCTGGTGGGGCTGACCCGCGAGCCCGATCCCCGGCTGCTGCTCACCGTGCGCTCGCCCGACCTGCCCACCCACCAGGGCCAGATCAGCTTTCCCGGCGGCAGCCTGGAGGCGCAGGAAACGCCTGTTCAGGCGGCCCTGCGCGAGGCCTGGGAGGAGGTGGGCCTGGAGCCGGCCCGGGTCAGGGTGCTGGGCGAACTGGACGACGTGTTCACACCGATCGGCTTCCACGTCACCCCGGTGCTCGCGCGCCTGCCGGCCGAGCCGCAGCTGCAGCTGTCCGGCGAGGTCGCCGAGATCCTGCTGCCCCCGCTGAGCGACCTGCGCTCGCTGGTGCCCACACTCGAACGGCGAACCCTGCCGGACGGTCAGCAGGTGCAGCTCTACCGCTATCCCTGGCAGGGCCACGACATCTGGGGCATGACCGCCCGGGTGATCCACGACCTGCTCAGCAGCGGCCCCCGCTAGCCCGGCCGTCTGCTGGGCAGCCTGAGCCCTGGCCCGCCTGATCGTCTGGCAGCGGGTGGAGGGCCCTGAGAGGGCCTCTTCGGCTGACCCCCTGATCCGGCCGACCATAGAAAAACCCCCCGCCACGGGGGCAGGGGGTGGAACCGCTGATCAGACTCAGCGGGTGGGGTTGATGGTGATCTGGCCGTTGGTGCTCACGTTGTAGGTGCTGATGAAGGTGCGGTAGCCGGCGGCGATCATCACGATCTCGTGGCTGCCACGATCCACCTGCACGTTCAGGCCACCGTTGCGGATGGTGCCGGCTTCGACGCCGTCCACGAACACGCGCGCGCCGTTCACGCCGCTGCGGATGCTCACGGTGTACTGGGCGGGGGTGGGGGCGGGGGCCGGGGAGACGACCTGGGCGAACTCGACGTTCACGTTGGTGGTCGAGCCGGCGCGCACGGCGACGGTGGTGGTGAAGTCACGGTAGCCGGGGGCCTGGACGCGGATCGGGTAGGTGCCGGCGCGCAGGTTGCTGTAGGTCACGTTGGCGCCGCCCAGCCGCTGGCCGTTCAGGGTCACGGTGGCGTTGGCAACGTTGGTGCCCACGAACAGGCTGCCGGTCGCCACGGGGTTCACGGCGGCCACGGTGTAGAAGGCGGTGTCGCTGACCCAGCTGTTCTGGGGCAGGGGGGTCACGATGATGCTCAGGGCCTGGGCCAGACCGGCCTGGGTCTTGGCGGTCACGGTGGCGAACTGATCCTGGGCGGTCTTGAACGAGCTGATGTCGTTCAGGTTCAGCGGGGTCAGGCTGGCCAGCGCCAGCACCTTGTTCTGGCCGATCGGGCCGGCAACGGTGTATTTGAAGTTGTCGCCGGGGGCCGGGAAGGTCTTGGTGGTGTTCGCCTTGACGAGGTTGTCCTCGCTCAGGCGGTTGGGCAGGATCTGGTCGACCGAGCCGTCGGGGTTCACGTTGAACAGGTAGACGTAGGCGTCGCGGTTCACGGTCGTGCTGACGGTGATGCCCTCGTCAATGCGGTAGGCCGGGTTCTGGCTGCCGCTGGAATCCTTGTCCACGCGCACGCTGACGCTCAGGTCAGGCTGGGTGGGGTTGACGATGATGCTCTGGGCGCTGATTTTCGGTGCGGCCGCGGCGGTGCTCAGGAGCAGGGCCGCGGGAATCAGGAGAAGCTTGTTCATGTGGTACCTCCGAGGAGAAGCCTACGGTGGTGAACATGACTGGCCATGAGCCGGTACACCTCCTGCATTAATAGTGCTTCAGGTCACCGTCAGCTTGGCATGCCGCCTCCGTTTTAGCCCCAATGCCTGCCCCTCCACGGGCGAGATCTAGCGGATAATCCGCGCCGGCTCGATCCCGGCGGCCCGGCGGGCGGGGATCAGGGCGGCCAGCAGGGTGGTGAGCAGGCCCATGGCGTTCACGCCCAGCAGGTCGGTCAGGCGCACCTCGACCGGCAGCGAGGTCACGAAGTACAGGTCGCCGGGCAGCTGAAAGGGCCGCACGGTGAAATAGGCGCTGATGCCCAGCCCCAGCAGGTTCCCGACCAGCAGGCCGCCCACCCCCAGCACCAGTCCCTCCATCAGGAACGTCCGCGTGATCAGGGAGCGCGTGGCCCCGATGGCGCGCAGGATGGCGATCTCCTGGGTCTTCTCGAAGACGGCCAGGGTCAGCACGTTGGCGATGCCGAAGGCCGCCACCATCACGATCAGGAACACCACGAAGCCGATGACCTTCTTCTGCAGCGAGAGCTGGTCGAGGAGCGTACCGTAGATGTTCTGCCAGGGCAGCGGGCTGTAAGCGCGGGTGCGGGTCAGCGCCTCCCCGATGCGCGGCGCCTGATCCGGATCGGCGAGGCGCAGCTGGTAGCCCGTGATGTTCGTCGTCTGCTGCAGGGTCTGCAGGGTTCGGATGGTCGTGAAGGCATAGGCCGAGTCGATCAGGTAATTGCCGGTCGAGAAGACGCCCGCCACCTTCAGGGTGGTGCGGCGCTGCGTGCTGTTCAGCAGGCGCAGCTCATCGCCGGTGAAGCCCCCGATCGTGCGGGCCAGCGCCGAGCCCAGCATGACCTCCCCCGGTTTCAGCCCGGCCAGCAGGCGGCTCTCCTCCGGCGGCAGCTGCAGCACGCGGGCGGCGTCCGGCGTCACTCCGAACAGGGTCACGAAGTCCACCCCGGCGCGGCGGCCCTCGGTGGCCGGGCGGGTCAGCAGCCCCTTGTCGGCCAGGAAGGGCATGAAGGCCTGCACCCCCGGCTCGGCCCGGATGGCCCGCTCCAGCTCCTGATCGCGCCCGCCCGGCGTGAAGCCGTTCAGACTCAGGTGCGGGCTGGCGCGCAGGGTGGCGTCGATCAGGGCGCGCGTGAAGCCGTTGGTCAGACTCAGGGCTGCGATCAGGGCCATGACCCCCACCGCGATGCCCAGGATGGTCAGGACGTTCTGCGTGCGGCGCCGCTGCAGGTGGGCACGCGCCAGCGACCACGCCAGGGCGGTCTGCGATTCGGATCGGGGGGGCGGGGCCATGCGAAGCGGAGGATAGCAGACCCCCCGAAACGGGCCGGATCACGGTCAGTCCTGGCCTGTGCCGGGTGGGAGCAGGGTCGCGACCGGAGCGGCTCCTCGGAGCTGAGGCCTCGGCGCGTGGGCCCATACACGACGGCGGGCCTCTCCGAAGAAAGGCCCGTCAGGCACTGCTGGTAGCAGGTTTACCGGACAGCGGTGATGCGGATCTGGCGGGCACCGAAGCGCATGGCCTCGCTGCGCGACGACATCCAGATGTCGAGGCTGCCGGTCTTGCGGGCGGCCATGGTGTCTTCCACGATGAAGACCCGGCCCCGCAGGGCGGAGTTGTAGCGGCCGCTCAGATCCTCGATCATGATCTTGCTGCCGTAGGGGAACGTCCGGAGCAGATCGCGGCTGAGGGCCACGACGCCGGGCCGGGTACGAGTTCCGGTCGCCGTGATGAACGGAGTGGAGTCGGTCTGGTTGGGCAGGCTGTTGTACGCCGTGGCGCGCGCGATCGCGGTTCTGCCACGGATCGGCGAGACGGCCACGACTTCCGAGGCAGGGCGGGCGGACGCGGGGGCCGCCCTGGCCGGAGTAGTCGCAGCGGGGCCAGTCTCGGCCCGCGCCACGGCCGCCGAACGGATCTGGGCCGCCGGGGTGGGCTGAGCCGGAGCCGGGGGCGCCGCACGGACGACGGGGGCCAGGGCCTCGCGCACGGCGTCGGTGGCGACGGCGCTTTCGGGAAGAGCGGGTGGAGCGAAGTCACTGGCCTGAGCGGCAGCAGAGACACTGAGCAGGATGCACAGCACCCAGCGTAGAGAGGCGTGAGCCATTGGATCTCCTTGGAATGTAGCCATTGCGGCGAACGCCGGGGCGCTCGTGAGACTCTCACGAAGAGTTCGGGCCACAGGTCACGCCTGCCCCCTCTGCTTCATGGATGAGGCTACGGGCCGATAATGGCAACTTTGTGTGTGATGTTCAGATATAGACTCATCCGAGTGACCGAGTAACGACATAAACGAAATATAAATCGGGTAATACTGCGATATACAGGGCATAAAATGGATGAGCAGGATTCTCATCTACTCATTTGAGTTCTCATCTATGGTTGATGCCGGACGGAGCCAGTGTCAGGTCTTTGTCTGCCAATAGAGGCGGCAGGGCCACCAAAAGAAAGCCAGGACTCAATTGAGCCCCGGCATCGGCATACATTGCAACCTGTCACACCTTTAGATTTGGACACCAGAGGAGCGGACTCTCACTTTTTACTCATGGCCTGTCGGAGGCCGGCTGGGCGGCAGTCGCCTGGGTGGGAACCGCGCCCCAGCTCGACAAGACCTGGGCGGCGATATCCCGGAAGATCGGGGCGGCCAGCTGTGAGCCGTGGTGCTCGAATTTCGCGCCATGTACCATCACAGCCACCGTCACCCTGGGGGCATCGGCCGGGAAGAAGCCGGCGAAGACGCTGTCGTAGATGGTCGAGGAGTACTTCCGGTCGATGACCACCTGGGCCGTGCCCGTCTTGCCGGCAAGTTCGTAGCCCTTGATGCCGGCTTTTCCGGGAATGCCCTCTTCGATGACGGCCTGGAGCATGGTGCGGGTCGTGCGCGCCACCTCCGGGCGCAGAACGGCGTGACGGTCGGTGCCCCCGCTGCCCTCCACCAGCCGGGGCGAGAGGTACAGGCCGTCGTTGGCGAGCACGTTGTAGCCCGACGCCAGTTGCAGCACCGTGGAACTCATGCCCTGCCCGAACGCGTTGGTGGTGCGTACCAGATCGTCCCATTTTCTCAGGGGTTGCAGCTTCCCCTTGGCGGTGGACACGACCGGCATGTCCACGTAGGTGCCGAAGCCGTACTGCGTGAGGTAGCTCCGCAGCTTCTCGTTGGAGAAGCGCTCGACCACGTGGCTCATACCCACGTTGCTGCTGTAGCGCAGCACGCCCTGGGTGTTCAGGGTAGGGGGGTGATCCACGGCGTCGTTGATGGTGCTGCCCCAGCGCCCGCCGATATAACGGCGCATCGGGGTGTCGTACTGGGTGGTGGGCGTGGTCAGGCCCTCGTTCAGTGCGGCGGCGACCACCAGACCCTTGATGGTCGAGCCGGGTTCGAAGACGTCCAGGAACGGCCGGTTGCGGCGGTCGCCCTGGTCGAAGGTGCGCCAGTTGTTCGGATCGAAGGGTGGGTAGCTCGCGGCCGCCAGCACCCGGCCCGTGCGCGTCTCCAGCACGACCACCGAGCCGTACTCGGCCTGATGCGCCGGCACCGCGCGGGCCAGGGCAGCCTCGGCCGCAGCCTGAACCCCGGTGTCGATGGTCAGGGTCAGGTTCTGGCCGGTTTCCAGCGAGCGGTTATAGGCGAATTCCAGGCCCTCCAGCCCCTCGGTCTCGCCCATCATGCCCACGACCTGACCCGCCAGCTTGCCCTGTGGATAGATCCGTTTGCCGTTCACGCTGCGGGCGAGCACCTTGCCGTCCGAGCTGAGGATGGTGCCCCGGGCCTGCACCACACTGCGCTTGACCCCCTGCGGCATCCCCCATTCCAGCTGCGCGTAGGCCCAGACCAGGGTCAGGAACATGACCAGGGCCAGCAGCTGCATCAGGCGGGAACGGTTGCGTATCTTTACTTCCACTGGATCTTGACCTCCACGGTACGGGGCGATGTCGGGGGGAGCATGGACGCGGCCGGGGGCCGGGGGGGCGCGATGTCCTGGGTGACCTTGGTGGCCTCGGCGAAGCGGCGCATCCCGTTGGCGAAGGCCCAGTTGCGGACGCGCTGCAGGCTCTCCAGGGACTGCACGTCCAGCGAGAGGCTGTCGCGCTGCGAGATGAGCTGGCCCTCGCGGAACTGGGCGTCGCGCAGGTTCTTGCGCACGTCGTACGTCAGGGCGCGCACGCTCACCAGCGTGACGAGCAGCGCCAGATAGATCAGCAGATAGCGCACGGCCCGGCCTCGCCAGGTCGAGACGCTGGTATCCAGCGTGCTCAGCGTGTCCAGAGTGAACGGGGGTCTGAAGTGGGTCACGCGCTCTCCTCCGTCCCCTGGCTCCGGGAGCCCCTGGGCGGGGGGCCGTCCAGAGCGGTGTCCTCTCCGTCGCTGGAACGGGCTGACGTGCCCACCTCCAGCTTCTCGGCGGCGCGCAGTTTGGCGCTGCGGGCGCGGGGGTTGGTCTCCTGCTCGGCCTCGCCGGCGATCACCGGGCGTTTGGTCAGCGGGCGCAGCGCCGGGTGGCCCTGCACGAAGCGCTTCACGATGCGGTCTTCGAGCGAGTGGAAGGAGATGACCGCGAGCCGGCCGCCCGGCCTGAGCAGCTCCACGGCGCCGCTCAGGCCGTCGCGCAGGGCGCCCAGCTCGTCGTTGACGTGGATCCGCAGGGCCTGGAAGGAGCGCCGGGCCGGATGGATGCCCTTGCTGAAGCCCGGATACGCGCGCTTGATGATGTCGGCGAGCTGCACGGTGGTCTCGATGGGAGATCTCTCGCGGGCGTACACGATGGCCCGCGCGATCCGGCGCGAGAGCCGGTCTTCGCCGTACTCGTAGATGATCGCCGCGATCTCCTCCTCCGGGTACCCGTTCACCACGTCGGCCGCACTCTCGCCCGCCTGGCTCATCCGCATGTCCAGCGGCGCCTCGGTGTGGTAGGAAAAGCCCCGCTGGGTGTCGTCGAGCTGGAAGGAGCTGACCCCGATGTCCAGCAGCACGCCGTCCACCGCACTCACCCCGGCTGCGGCCAGCAGGGCAGGCATGTCGCGGTAGTTGCCCTCCAGCACGGTCAGGCCGCCTAGCCCCACCTCGCGGGCGCGGTTCAGGGCGAAGGGATCCTGGTCGATGCCGTACACGGCGGCGCCGGCCCCCAGCAGCAGGCGGGTGTGCCCGGCGCCGCCCAGCGTGCCGTCCACGAAGACCTTGCCGGGGGCCGGTTGCAGGGCGTCCAGCACCTCCTGGGCGAGCACAGGCGTGTGGATCAGGGGGGTGGGGGAAGTGGGATCGGTCATCATCAGGCCACGAAGTTCACGAGGAGGTCGGGTTTGGGCGGGTTGTCCTGCACGGCGCTGATGGCGGCTTCCCAGCGCGGCGGGCTCCAGAGTTCCAGCCGGCCCGGCGCGCCCGCCACGATCACGTCGCCGTCCAGCGCGGCGAACGAGCGCAGGGTCTGCGGGATGGAGACCCGGCTCTGGTTGTCCAGGCGGGCCTTGTTCGCCCCGGAATAGAAGAAGCGCACGAAGGAGCGCGACTCGGCGTCGGTCAGCGGCAGGCCCTCGAGCTGCTCTTCCACCCGGCGCCAGCTGGCGAGCGGAAACACGTACAGGCAGCCTTCCATGCCGCGCGTGAGGATCATCCCGTCTTCCACGAATTCGCGGAACGGCGGTGGCATGACCACACGTCCCTTGTCGTCGATGGTGTACGGGTACTCTCCGAACGGCAACCTCACTCCTTCGTTCCCACGCCGTCCCACCCTGGGCTGGGCGGCGTGCTGGCAGCGATTCAGCCGAAAAGGCGCATGAGGAACCGTTTCAGGCTGGTGCAGGGAGTGTAACAAGCCTCACCACGAATTACCACTCTTTCCCACCATCTCCCCCATTCTCCCCCCCGATCCGTCCACTTTTCCCACTGGGGTCTCCCGGGGCAGGTCGGACAGGGTGACGACTGGTGTGGTGAGGACAGCCTGGAAACGCCGTCTCCGACGCCACCGTACCATCCCTGGAGGGGGACGGGAACAGACCTGTCAGGCGTGCCCCCGGTTCCCACCCCAGGGAACCACCCGTGGGACTTTCCCACCCATCTCCCCCCACTACCCTGAACCCATGCGTCCTTTTCCCACCCTGCAGGCTGGAGCCCTTCTGGCCGCGCTGGCCGTCGCCCTGGGGGCCTTCGGGGCCCACGCGCTCCGGGCCCGGCTCTCCCCCGACATGCTCGCCAACTTCGAGACCGGCGCCCGCTACCTGATGTACGCCGCCCTGGCCCTGATCGCGCTGGGTTCGCAGGTCAGCCGGGCGCGCGGCCCGCTGTGCCTGCTGACAGGCGCCCTGATCTTCTGCGGCTCGCTGCTGATCCTCGCCCTGACCGGCAGGACGTGGCTGGGCGCGGTCACCCCCATCGGCGGCGCGCTGATGATCGGGGGCTTCGTGCTCGCGGCGCTGGATGCCCGCGCGGCCGCCCCCTCGTCTTCATAACGCCATAAAGAGCCACGCCCGGCTCCGGTGGGAGGGGCGTGGGGATGGTGCGGGGGAACTGTAAGCCGGGTTCTGTCCACCACTTGCGTGGCTGCGCGGTCATCTCTCTGGGACGCCTGTTGCCAGGGCGCCTCATGCGACCATCCTGGCGGTCAACGGGCGGGCCGCCCTCGCGCACTGTCGGGTCTTGCACCGGATGGGGTTTACCAGACGCCCCGTGTCTCCACGCGGCCTGGTGCGCTCTTACCGCACCGTTTCACCCTGACCAGTGCCGTCCGCGCCCGGACTGGGTGGCACTGGCGGTCTGGTTTCTGTGGCACTGTCCTTCGGCTTCGCCGCTTCCCGCGCGTGATGGCGCTCACGCGGACGCTCGACTCGCCGACCAGCCGTTAGCTGGCATCCTGCCCTGCGGTGCCCGGACTTTCCTCACCTGAACTCACGCCCAGGCGCGACCGTGCATTCCCCCGCGTGGGAAAGATAGCAGGAAGCGGGCGCAGGGGCAGTCCCGGCCTCAGCCCCAGCGGCGCTGCATGAGTTCCCACTGGCGATCCCAGGCGGGCGCGCCGGGGCCCGAGGGGGTCAGGAGTTCGCGCAGGTCGCCTTCCCTCAGCTCGCGGTATTCGCCCACGTCCAGATCGCCCAGCCACAGGCCGCCCACCCGGTAGCGCATCAGCCGCACGACAGGATGGCCGATGGCGTCGAGCATCCGCCGCACCTGGCGCTTGCGGCCCTCGCCCAGCACGATGAAGGCGCCACCTGTAGCCACAGAGGCGCTGACGGCCTGCGCCAGCCCGTCCTCCAGCTCGACACCGCGGGTCAGCGCCCGCAGTTCCTCCGGGGTGGGCGTGGCCTCGCCGTCCGTCCAAGCACGGTAGGCCTTCTCGTGGCCGAAGCTCGGGTGGGTCAGGGTCTGGGTGAGCTGCCCGTCGGTGGTGAGGAGCAGCAGCCCTTCGGAATCGCGGTCGAGGCGGCCCACCGGGTGCAGGCCGGGGATGACTGGCATGGCGTCCAGCACGTTCTTCCGGCCATACTCGTCGCTGGCCGTGGTCACGTAGCCGCGCGGCTTGTAGAGCGCGTAGGTCACGGCCCGCACCGCCTCGGTCTCGATCAGCTGGCCGTCCACGCGGATGTCGTCGGCGTCGGTCACGGTCTGGCCCAGGGTGGCGACCGTCCCGTTCACGGACACGCGGCCCGCCCTGATCATCTCCTCGGCGGCGCGGCGCGAGGCGACCCCGGCGCGGGCGAGGCGCTTGTGGAGCCGCTCGGCCCCCCCTGCGGGGTTCACAGGCGGCTCCGGCGGCTGGGGTAGGCCAGGATCGCCGTCAGGGCCAGGGCGCCCAGCAGGAGGATCAGGACGGTCAGGGCCGTACGCAGGCCCGGCGCCAGACTGGCCCCCCCGGCGACCACGGCGGGCAGCAGGGCCGCGACGGTGAGCAGGTTGCCGCCCACCAGCGCCCCGGTTCGCAGGCCGTCCGGGCGGGCACTGCCGAGCAGCGTGGCCACCCCCCAGGCGAGCAGCACGCCCCCCGCCACGCGCGCCAGCCACAGGGGGGCCACGCCCGCCAGGGCCGCCACCGTGGGAGGCAGGAAATACAGGTACAGCCCGGTGGGAATGAAGATCAGGGCCGTGAGAATGAAGGCAACGCGCAGCACACGGCACAGTGTAGTGACCCGCGCAGTCGGCACAGCGAGATGGCGTGCAGACGTGGGGAGGCTGGCCGAGCGGGGCGGGCCTCTCTGCTAGCCTCCGCTCATGCCCGTGATCGCCGTGGACAAGCCCCTGCACCTCACCTCGCACGACGTCGTCAACCGGGCGCGGCGGCTGCGGGGCACGAAGCGGGTGGGCCACACCGGCACCCTCGACCCGCTGGCGACCGGGGTGCTGGTGCTGTGCGTGGACGAGAGCACCAAGCTCGTGCAGTTCATGGAGGCCGACACGAAGGACTACCTGGCCTGGATCAGCCTGGGCGCGGGCACCCCGACCCTGGACGCCGAGGGGCCGGTGGACGAGACCGCCGACGTGCCGGAGCTGGACGCCGAGCGGATCAGCAGCGTGCTGGACACCTTCACCGGCCCGCAGCAGCAGGTGCCGCCGCAGTACAGCGCCATTCAGGTCGGCGGCGTGCGGGCGTACGCCGTGGCGAGGGCAGGCGGCGTGATCGACCTGCCCGCCCGCAGCGTGGTGATCCACGACCTGACACTGCTGGGTCAGTCCGCCCGCATGCAGGACGCGCCGCGCACCTTCGCCCCCACTGCCCAGGGCTGGACACCCGCCCAGACGGGCGTGACCTTCACGCTGCCGGAGCCGCTGGGCGAGTTTCCCACCCTGCTCGTGCGGGCCCGGGTGGGCAGCGGCACCTACCTGCGCTCGCTGGCGCGCGACGTGGGCGCCGCCCTGGGCGTACCCGCCCACCTGGCCGGGTTGGTCAGGACGCGGGTGGGGCGGCACGGGCTAGAGGGGGCCGTGGCGCTGGACGACCTGCCCGGCGCCCCCGGCCTGGGCGACCTGGAGGCGCTGGAATTTCCGCGCCTGGAGGCCACGCCCGGGCTGGCGCTGGAGCTTCGGCAGGGCAAACGGCCCGCCCACCCCGCGCTGGGCCGGCAGGTCGTGACGCTGGACGGCGCGCTGGTGGCCGTGGTGGACGGCGACGGCGAGCGGCTCAAGGTCGTGCGGGCGTGGGCGGGCTGAGACCGGGTCACGGGGCGCGGGACAATGGACGCTCCCGCCAGAAGCCTGTAGGGTAGGGCCACAACACACAGCAGCTCGGCAGCGGTGAAGCTCATCCGGGGCGCAGCATGACCCCAAGGAGATGCATGGCAGCAGTGATCGGAGTGGTCAGCAGCGCAGATCCGGCCGAACGCCGGGTGCCGCTCGTGCCGGACGTGGCCCGCAAGCTCAGCGCCCTGGGGGCCGGGATCGTGATGCAGCGCGGCGCCGCCCGGGGCGCCTGTCTGGGCGAGGCCGACTATCCCGAGGTGACCTGGGTGGACAGCGCTGCCGAGGTGCTGGCCCGCGCCGACGTGCTCTGGGTGGTCGATCCCCCGCCGGACGACCTGCTGGCGGGGCTCCGGCCCGGCACCGTGCTGATCGGCCTGCTTCAGCCCTACGCCAGTGCAGCGCGCGTCCAGCAGCTGCAGGAGCGGCAGGTCACCTCGTTCGCCCTGGAACTCCTGCCGCGCATCTCGCGTGCCCAGAGCATGGACATCCTCTCCTCGCAGGGGGCGGCGGCCGGCTACCAGTGCGCGGTGATCGCCGCCGCCCACTGCTCCAAGTTCTTTCCCATGCTGACCTACGCGGCGGGCACCATCCGGCCCGCCCGGGTGCTGGTGATCGGGGCCGGGGTGGCGGGCCTGCAGGCGATCGCCACGGCCCGGCGTCTGGGCGCCGTGGTGGAAGCCTACGACGTGCGGCCCGAGACCCGCGAGCAGGTGGAGTCGCTGGGCGCCAGGTTCGTGGACACCGGCGTGAGTGCGGTGGGCGCCGGCGGCTATGCCCGCGAACTGACCCCCGAGGAGCTGATCCAGCAGGCCGCGAAGCTGGCGCGGGCGGTGGCAGGCAGCGACGTCCTGATCACGACCGCCGCCATTCCGGGGCGCCGCGCCCCCGTGATCGTCACGGCCGCGATGGTCGCCGGGATGACTGCCGGGTCGGTCGTGGTGGATCTGGCCGCCGAGAGCGGGGGCAACGTGGAGGGCACGGTCGCCGGGCAGGAGGTGCAGGCCGGCGGGGTGCGCCTGCTGGGGCCGACGCACCTGCCCAGCCGGATGCCGGTGCACACCTCCGAGATGGTCGCGCGCAACCTGCTGAATTTCACCGCGCCGATGCTGCGGGAAGGAACCGTGCAGATCGACTGGGCCGACGAGGTGCTGGCCGGCACGGTCATGACCCACGCGGGCGAGGTTCGCCATGCCCAGGTGGGCCGCGCCCTGAACCTCCCCTCCCCGACCCTTCAGGAGCGCTGACATGCCGGAACTGTTCTACCTGTACATCTTCATGCTGGCCGCCTTCACCGGCTACGAGGTCATCGCGCGGGTGCCGGTGATCCTGCACACGCCGCTGATGTCCGGCTCGAATTTCGTGCACGGGGTGGTACTGGTGGGCGCGATGGTCGTGCTGGGCCACGCGCGGACGCCGGGCGAGCAGGCCATCGGCTTCTTCGCGGTGTTCCTGGGGGCCGCCAACGCCGCCGGGGGCTACGTGGTCACCGAGCGCATGCTGGCGATGTTCCGGCGCGACAAGCCCGTGGCCGCGCCCAGCCGTGAGTCCAGCCGCGAGGCCGTGAAATAGACATGCAGGTCGTCATCGATCTGGCGTATTTCGTGGTGGCCGTGCTGTTCATCCTGGGTCTGAAAGCCATGGCCTCGCCCGCCACGGCGCGGCGCGGCATCGTCTGGGCGGGGGTCGGCATGGTCATCGCCACCGGGGTGACCTTCCTGACCCCGGGGCTGCGGAACATCGGCCTGATGGGGCTGGCCATCGTGCTGGGCGGGGGAGTCGCCTGGTACCTGGGCCGGGCCGTGAAGATGACCGACATGCCGCAGATGGTCGCGGTCTACAACGGCATGGGGGGCGGGGCCGCCGCCGCCATCGCCGCGCTGGAGTTCGTGCGCGGTGGAGTCAGCGGCGTGACGGTCGCGGTGCTGGCGGTGCTGGGCTCGCTGATCGGCTCGGTGGCCTTCAGCGGCTCGATCGTGGCCTTCCTGAAGCTCCAGGGGCTGATGAAACGCACCTGGAAGCTCCCTTCTCAGAACCTTGCGAACGCCGCGCTGGCGCTGGCCGCGCTGATCCTGGGCGCCCTCATCGTGGCGAACGGTTCCACGCCGCTGCTGCTGGGAGTGTTCTTCGTGCTGGCGCTGACGCTGGGCGTGGTGCTCACGGTGCCCATCGGCGGGGCCGACATGCCGGTGGTGATCTCGCTGCTCAACGCCCTGACCGGGCTGGCGGTGGGCTTCGAGGGCTACGTGCTGGGCAATCCGGCGCTGATCATCGCGGGGATCGTGGTGGGGGCCTCGGGCACGCTGCTCACGCAGCTGATGGCGCGGGCCATGAACCGCCCTATCCGCAACATCATCTTCACGCCGATGACCGGGGAAGCGGTGGCGGGCGGCGGCGCGCAGGGCACCATGCGTGAGGTCAGCGCGCTGGACGCGGCCGCGATGATGCGCTACGCCCGCAAGGTGGTCGTGGTGCCGGGTTACGGCATGGCGGTGGCCGGCGCCCAGCACAAGGTGCGCGAGATGGGCAAGCTGCTGGAGGAAGCCGGCGTGGAGGTCAGGTACGCCATCCACCCGGTCGCCGGACGCATGCCCGGCCACATGAACGTGCTGCTGGCCGAGGCCGGCGTGCCCTACGACCAGATCTTCGACCTGGAGGAGATCAACGCCGACTTCCCCCTGACCGACGTGGCCCTGGTGATCGGCGCGAACGACGTGGTGAACCCGGTGGCCCGCCACGACAAGGGCAGTCCCATCTATGGCATGCCCATCCTCGACGCCGACCGGGCCGCCAGCGTGATCGTGATCAAGCGCGGCAAGGGCGCGGGCTACAGCGGTATCGAGAACGAGCTGTTCTTTCAGGAGAATACGTCCATGCTCTACGGCAGCGCCCAGCAGGCCATCGCGGACGTGGTGACCCAGCTCAAGACGATGGAGTAGCCCCCTTCCGGCTCGCCCTGCCCGGGATGGATCGGTCGGGGGGTAGAAATTCACGGGGAAGAACGCACGATCACCGGGCCCCGGTGAACGCGTCGAGGGCTTTTCAGGCACCCTGTTGTCGCGTCACAGGCCGGGCCGGTCGTCCGCGCCCATGACCCTCCGGCGCCCGCTGTCAGCTGCAGAACGGTGTGGTTGGAACGCGGCCCAGCCGACGTTGTCGGCCCTTCCTAGTCTCCGGGATCTGGATGGGCCGACGCCTGCGAAGTCACGGAGAACGCGCTATGTGACTCGAATGTGAACGGGCGGACGTTTGTCCCCGGATTCGTGAGGTTCTCCCCCATCCTGCCCCCCGATGGGGGCGTCTGTGGAGTGCGCTGGCGGTCACCTGAGAGTCACACACGCCGCTCACACTCAGGGGGTCGAAGCGGCTGGTTCGTGCCCTGATACGAATCCTGATTCTTCCCCGGAGGCAACGTAGATGAAAAAAGCTTCTCATCCAATCTCGTACATGGCGCTGGCCGTTCTGGCCATGGCCATGACGGCCTGTGGCGGCACCCCGGCCGTCACCCCCAGCCCTGAGGCGAGCCAGCCCACCACCCAGACGCTCAAGCTGGTCACCGTGCGGATCGGCGCCGGAGTCACCGAGGGCGCCTTGAAGGCCAGCGTGCCCGGCTCGGAAGTGCTGGTCTTCGACCACGCCACCAGCCGCGCGGTGCTGTCCGTGCCGGAAACCCGCGGCACCCTGCAGGCCGCCAGCCTGAACAGCCTCAGCCTCGGCGCGCTCGATGCCGGCGTGCTGGCGGTCGAGCCCAACGTGGTCGTCAGCGCCCCTGACGACGTGCAGGCCATGGGCATGACCACCTGGGCCGGCGGCGCGACCACCTGGGCCGGCGGCATGACCACCTGGGCCGGCGGCGCCCTGACCTGGGCCGGCGGCGCTTCGTTCCTCGACGCCAGCACCATGGCCGACGTACAGGCCTACTGGAACCGCCTGGAGCTGTCCAGGGCCCACACCCTGATGCCGGAGAAAGGCACCGGGATCAAGGTGGCCGTGATCGACACCGGCGTAGACCTGGCCCACCCGCTGCTCCAGAACAGCCTGGACACCACCCTCGACTGGGACTTCGTGGGCAACGATGATTCCCCGGCAGAAGAGACCGCCCTGGACTCCGGCAAATACGGCCACGGCACGGCCACGGTCGGGATCATCCTGCAGATGGCGCCGAACACCAAGATCCAGATGTACCGCGCCCTGAAGCCCGACGGCTCCGGAAGCATGGACAAGGTCGTCGCCGCCGTGAACAAGGCCGTCGCCAACGGCGCCCGCGTGATCAACATGTCGCTGGGCACCACCTCCGACTCGTCGGCCCTGAACACCGCGATCGCCGCGGCACTGGCCAAGGGGATCGTCGTGGTGAACTCGGTCGGCAACGCCGGCACCGAGGGCCTGCTGTACCCCAGCCGCAAGCTGGACTCGGCCTCCTTCGCGGCCACCAGCGGCCTGATCGGTGTGGGCAGTGTGACCAAGGATCTGAAGCGCTCCAGCTTCAGCCAGTACGCCCTGAACATGAGCCTGACCGCCCCCGGCGAACAGGTGCTGACCACCTACCCCGGCAGCAAGCTGATGCGCGCCACCGGCACCTCCTTCGCGGCCCCCGCCGTGACGGGCGCGGTCGCCCTGGCGATGTCCGCCGGCGTGACGAACGTGAGCACGCTGAGCACCGGCCTGCGCACGTCCGTAACTCCGAACCAGGACGTCACCTTCAACTCCAAGCTGGGCACCGGCACGCTGAACGTCGGCTCCTTCGCTGATCTGTACCGCTGAGGCCTCTATGCAGAATGTGACGATTTCCCAGTCTGTCCGCCCAGCGACGCATCTCCCGATTCAGATGCCCCGCCCCGGCGCTCCCCTCTCCGAAACCCTCCAGGCTGGCAGCCGCGGGATCTGGAAAGACACCCGCAGTAAGCCCCTCGCCGCCTGAACACCCACCCCTTTGCACCGGCCCCACCCCTCACCGGGTGGGGTTTTTCGTGCCCGGGGGGAGACCGGAAAGCCCGTGCCGTAGGCTGAGGGGGTGCCGCCCATCCGCCGTCTGCTGCTGATTCCCCCGGATACCCGCCCCCCGACCCTGGAACTGCCCGCGTCGCTGGCCCGCATGACCGGCGTGGAGGTGGGGGTGCCGCCCGCCCGCGCCCTGCCGGCGTTCTTCACCCCCGGCGACACCGACGCGCTCAGGGCCTGGCTGCTGAAGATGGTGGCCGGCGCCGACGCGCTGGTCGTGTGCCTGGAGACGCTGTGCCTGGGGGGCATGATCCCGGCCCGCCGGGTCTCGGATTCGCTGGAGGTCGCCCTGGAGAGGCTGAAGGTGCTGCGTGAGGTCAAGGAGCGGCGTCCCGGGCTGCAGATCTCCGCCTTCGGGGTGATCGTGCGGGTGGCGCACGACAACGATCCACACGAGGAGAAACCCTACTACGGCCAGTGGGGCCGGGAGCTGCGTGCCTACAGCGCGGCCTTCGACCGCCTCGCCCGGCACGGAGAGAGCGAGCGGGGCGCCCTGGACGCCGCCCGCGCCGCCCTGCCGGCAGACATTCTGGCCGACTGGCTGGGCACCCGCGAACGCAACCGGGCCCTGCATCTGGAAGCCCTGAACCTGCTCGCCGAGGGCGTGCTCGGCCACCTGTGCCTGACGCTGGACGACACCACCCCCTACGGGCTGGCCGCCTACGACCGCCGGCTGCTGGAGGCCCGCGCCGACGAGCTGGGGGTCTGGGAGCGGCTGGACATCTATCCGGGGGCCGACGAGGTGCCCTGCGCGCTGATCGCCCGCGCCCTGCGCCCCGGCCCGCACCGGGTCTGGGTGCGCTACAGCGGCCTGGGTGGAGCGGAGACCGAGATGCTGTACGAGGATCGGCCCGCCGGGGAACTCGTGCGCGCCCACCTGCGGGCCGCCGGCTGCGTGCCGGCCGAGACGCCGGACGGGGCGGACTTCGTGCTGGCGGTGAACACGCCGGGACTGAGGCAGGCCCACCGGCAACCGGACTTCGCCACGGTGGACACGCCCCACCGCCACCTGCCCGCCTTCGTGGACGCGCTCCGGGCCGAACTGGAGGCCCACCGAAGGGTCAGTCTGGCCGATATCGCCTACCCGAACGGCGCCGAGAGCCGGCTCTGGACGATGCTCCAGGGGCTGCCACTGGCCCGGCTGGCCGGGTTCAGCGCCTGGAACACGGCGGGCAACACGCTGGGCACGGCGGTCGCCTTCGGCGTCCTGGCGCCGCTGGTGACCGACCGGGCCGCCCACGCCGGGGCGCTGTTCGCCCGCATGGTCGACGACGTGCTGTACCAGTCCTGGGCCCGGTACGCGGTGCGAGACCGTCTGAGCGATCCCAGCCCCTTCGACCTGGGGCCGCAGCGGGAGGCCGCCGAGACGCTGCTGCGGGAGCTGATCACGCCGCGGATCCAGGCGCTGTGGGAGCGGCACTTCGCGGGCCAGGGCCTGGGGCTGGAACTGGGCCCGCCCCATCTGGCCTGGCCCCGGCTGTTCACCGGCGTCTTTCCGCTCACCGTGACTGCGGATCGAGGGTGACCGGGGGCGCCGGCTGAGCCACAATGCGTCCGTGACCCCGGACGACACTTCCCCCGCCCTGCTGGCCCTGGATCTGGGGGGCACCTCCATGCGCGCCGCCCTGGTTCGCGGCGGGCAGATCCTGCGCCGTCTGGAGGCCCCGACGCCCAAACCCTCGACCCCGGACGCCGTGCTGCCCGCGCTGGTCGAGCTGGCCGCCCCGCTGGCGCCCCTGGCCTCGGCGCTGGGGGTCGCCTGCGCGGGCGCGGTGGCGGGGGGCCGGGTCACCGCCACCGCCACGCACACCTTTCCGGGCTGGGTGAACATCGGGCTGGCACAGGCGCTGGAAACGGGCCTGGGACTGCCCTGCCGCGCCCTGAACGACGCGCGGGCGGCGGCCTGGGGCGAATATGCCGCCGGAGCCGGGCGGGGTTCGTCCGAGTTCATGTTCATCACGGTCAGCACCGGGGTGGGGGCGGGGCTGGTGCTGGGGGGAAGGCTGCACCTGGCGGGCAACGGGCTGGACGCCGAGCTGGGCTTCGTCTCGGTGCCGTCGGCGTGGGGAGCGGGAGGGGCCGTGCCCCCGCTGGGTGCCCTGGGCCCGCTGGAGTTCGAGACCAGCGGCACCGCCCTGAACGCGCGGGCGCAGGCCCTGGGCTTCCCCGGCGCCCGCGCCCTGTGTGACGCCGCCGAGGCCGGAGACCGGCAGGCCGACGCCGCGTATGCGCGCTCGGCCGCCCTGATCGCCTGGAAGGTGGCGGACGTCGCGGCGCTGCTGGGCGTGACGCGGGTCGCGCTGGGCGGCTCGGTGGGCCTGCGGGACGGCTACCTCGCGCGGGTGCGGGAGAGCCTGGGCTGCTTCCCGGCGCGTTACCGCCCCGATGTGGTGCACGCCGAGCTGGGCGCCGACGCGGGCCTGATCGGCGCGGCGCTGTGGGCCCTGGCGGACGTTTGAGGAGATGGTCTTCGTGCCAGCCCGAGGCCCACCGGTTACCATCGGGTCAACACGTTCCGCAACAGGAGGACGGTCATGTCGACGTATGTGCTGCTGCATGGTGGCTGGTCTGGCGGCTGGGTCTGGCAGCAGGTGGCCGACGATCTGCGGGCCCACGGGCACCGGGTGTTCACCCCCACCCTGAGCGGCTATGGCGAGCGCTCGCACCTGCTCTCGCCCTCCATCACCCTGACCACTCTGGTAGACGATGTCATCAACGTCCTGGCCTGGGAGGAATTGGAGGGCGTGGCGCTGATCGCCCATAGCCTGAACGGCGCCGTGGCCCAGGCGGTCGCCGCCCGGGTTCCCCAGCGCCTCTCGCACCTCGTCCTGCTCGACGCGTTTCTGGTGCGTGACGGAGAGAGCACCGCCGACACCTTTGATTCCGCTTACACGGCTGGAATTCAGCAGTGGGTGGACGCCGCCGGTGAAGGCTGGTTCGTCCCGCGCCTGGAGCCCGCAGAGGACAGCGTCGATGCGCGGGAGGCGCGGGGCCGTCATACCGCCTTTCCCTGGCGGCCCTATCTGGAGCCGGTGAAACTGGGGGGCCTCTCCTCGCCCACAGTCGCCCGAACCTACATACTATGCACGGATCGGGAAGACTCGCCGGTAGACACCGCGATCCTGGCGTCGGCGCAGCGGGCCAGGGCGGACGGCTGGAATGTACTGGAGTTCCCTTCAGGCCATGTGCCCATGTGGACGGCGCCTCAGCACCTGAGCCAGCTCTTCCAAGCGCTGGCAGCCGGAGCACAGTCCTGAAACCTGCACGCGCCCCTGCCTGACGGGGGGTGAGTGCCGGGTGGTGGGGACATGGCTGCCGGGTGTGGGGGCCAGCGTCCTTCAGAGGGGGTGAGGCGCGAGCCACCGTGGTCGTCCCGGGTTCGCCTGGCATTTGTAAGGTCACGGGCTTCGCCGGACGATCCAAACACCGCAGAGGGGATCGGGGATTTGCCGTCTGACAGCGCCTCTTTCTGCGTCCCGCCGGGCATGTTAGGCTCGCGCGAGAGACAAGGAGAGACCCATGACGGACACCCTGATGGCGGGGCTGTTGCCCTTTGAACACGAGCCGTACCACGCCTTTTCCGACCCCGCGGTGGAGGGGCGGCAGCGCGCCGCGTTCCGGATGGTGCGCGAACAGTACCTGGGCCGCACCTTCCCGATGATCCTGAACGGCGAGCGGGTCGAGACGGCCGAGACCACCGACGTCCGCAACCCCGCCGATACCCGCGAGGTCGTGTGGCGCTTCCCGAAGGCCACGCCCGAGCATCTGGAGACCGCCATCCAGGGGGCGAAGGCGGCGTTCGAGGACTGGAAGGACAGCGATCCCCTGCAGCGGGTGAGCATCTTCAAGCGGGCGGCCGAGCTGCTGCGGGCGCGCCGCCTGGAATTCAACGCCGTGATGACCCTGGAGAACGGCAAGAACTGGGCCGAGGCCGACGGCGAGGTGGCCGAGAGCGTCGATCACTTCGAGGTTTTCGCCCGCGAGACGCTGCGCTGGTCTCAGGGCAAGGCCGTGTATCCCATGCCGGACGAGCACGTCACGACCGTGTACGAGCCGCTGGGCGTGGTGGTCTGCATCAGCCCCTGGAATTTTCCCAGCGCGATCCCGCTGGGCATGGCGCTGGGGGCCATCGCGGCCGGCAACACCGTGGTCTGGAAGCCCGCTCCCGAGACGCCGCTGTCGAGCTTCCTGCTGGTCGAGCTGCTGTTCGAGGCCGGGCTGCCCAGAAACGTGATCCAGTTCATCACCGGCACGAACGACGTGCTGGGCGATCCGCTGGTCGACCACAGGGACGTGCGGATGGTCGCCTTCACGGGCAGCCGCGCGGTCGGCTGCCGCATCTACGAGCGCGCGGCGAGGGTGCAGCCGGGCCAGCGCTGGCTCAAGCGCGTCGTGGCCGAGATGGGCGGCAAGGATCCCACGGTGGTGTGTGCCGACGCCGATCTGGACGCCGCCGCGCACGGCATCGTGCAGTCGGCCTTCGGGTACAGCGGCCAGAAGTGCTCGGCCTGCTCCCGCGTGATCGTCGAGGACGCCGTGTACGACGCGGTGCTGAACAAGGTCGTGGCCCTGACCCGCGAGCTGAAAGGGGGATTGCCCGAGGAGAACGCCGCGCTGGGGCCGGTCATCCACGAGCGCAGCGCCGAGCGGATCATGGAGTACGTGGAGCGGGGCCGGGGCACGGCGCGGCTGGTGCTGGGCGGCGACCGCCCGGACACCGGGGGGCGCACCGGCGGCTTCCTCAACCCCACCATCTTCGCCGATGTCGAGCCGGGCGACCCGCTGTTTCAGGAGGAGATCTTCGGGCCGGTGCTGGCGTTCAGCCGGGCGCAGAGCTGGGAGCACGCCATCGACCTCGCCAACGACTCCCAGTATGGCCTGACCGCCGCCTTCTACAGCCGCGACCCGCACAAGCTGGCCGAGGCCAGGAAGCGCATCCACGTGGGCAACCTGTACCTGAACCGCAAGTGCACGGGCGCCCTGAGCGGCACGCACGCCTTCGGCGGCTACGGCATGAGCGGCACCAACGCCAAGGTGGGCGGCCCGGACTACCTGTTCTGGTTCCTGCAGACGAAGACGGTGGCGCAGAAGTATTAGGGAGTACTAGGGATCAGCGGCCCGCCACGGTCTCCAGCCAGGCGCGGGCCTCCGCCTCAGTGTGAACGAAGCGCACCTGCCCATGCCGGGTGTGTTCGGAGGCCAGTTCGGAGAAGCGCTCGCCGTAAGCCGAGAAGTCCTCGACCACCAGCGCCGTCGGAACGCGGTGGTTCACCAGCTTCTGGAACAGTTCGCCCGCCACGCCGCTGCCCAGCCGGAAGAACGCCGGGCCGAGGTCGGTCTCCAGCAGCAGCAGCCCGTCCGAGCCGTACGCGGCGCCCAGCAGCTCCGGAACGTCCGTGACGCTGTCGACGCGAAGCCCATGGTGGGCCGCGCTGTAGATGTCAGGTTGATGATCCGTCAACGCACCCACCCCCTGGTTCCGACTTCTGTAACACTACCTCCCATGACTGACGCCGCCATGAACGATCCAGACCGCGCCCAGCGTGCCCAGCTGGCCCTGGCCCGCCTGCTGCCCAAGCTGTTCCGGGGCGGGCAGGCCTTCGTAGGGGTGGAGGCCAGCCTGAGCGGCCTGGACGGCGAGCAGGCCGTGACCCGCCCGGCGGGGCTGCCGCACTCGGTGGCGGAACTCACCGCCCACGTGAACTGGTGGAACCGCTGGATGCTGGACATCATCGAGATGGGCGAGGCCCAGCCCTACCCGAAACGCGCCGCCGACACCTGGCCGCCCGTGCAGGCCGGCGACTGGGGGCGCGTCCGCAACGAGTTCTACGAGCTGCTCTCGCGCGTGGACACGCACGCCGCCCGGCCGGATCTGGCCAACCCGGTCAACCACGAGGAGACGATCGGCGAGCTGCTGGCCGACTTCGCGCTGCACACCGCCCACCACTTTGGGCAGATCGTGACGGTCAGGCAGGCGCTGGGGGCCTGGCCGCCTCCGGGGGGCGGCGACACGTGGTAGGCGAGGTCATCGGCAGGGCCGTGGGCAACCTGTTTCTGGGGGGGCCGGCCAATGTCTCCTGGGAGCGGGCGCTGGAGGGCCTGGGCGCCGAGGACGCCATGCGGGTGCCTGCCGCCCTTCCCCACTCGGCGGCGCAGATCGTGGCGCACGTGCAGTTCTGGCAGGCCTGGCTGCTGGGCGTGATCGCCGGGAACGATCCGGCCCCCCCCGAGCACGCCAGTGGCGGCTGGCCGGAACCAGGGGAGTGGGAGGCACTCAGGGCCACCTTCCTGCGGGACTCGGCCGCACTGCGGGAGCGCGCCAGGGATGAAGGCTTCGTCCAGACGCTCGACCGCCAGGGCCGCCCCCATGGCGTGACGCTCAGCAACTTCGCCGGCCACAGCATCTATCACCTGGGGCAGGTCGTGTCGGTGCGCCGGGCGCTGGGGCTCTGGCCCCCGCCGGGCGGCGGCGACACGTGGTAGCCCTCTCCCACTGACTCCACTCCCACCCACTTCAAGGACTCCCATGTCGAACGTGTTCTACCGCTCCAGCAAGCCCTACCCCACCGCCGTGCGTGGCGAGGGCGTGTACCTCTACGACGACCAGGGCCACCGGCTGCTGGACGGCTCCTCCGGCGCGCTGGTCGCCAATGTCGGGCACGGCCGGGCAGCGGTGGCCGAGGCGATGGCGGCGCAGGCCCGGGGGCTGGCCTTCGTGCACGGCTCGCAGTTCACCAGCGAGGTGCTGGAGACGTATGCCACGCGCCTCGCCCACTTCCTGGGCCTGCCGGACTTCCGCTTCTGGGCGGTCTCCGGCGGCTCGGAGGCGAACGAGAGCGCGATCAAGCTGGCGCGGCAGTACCACGTCGAGCGGGGCGAGACGGGCCGCTTCAAGGTGATCACGCGCCTGCCCAGCTACCACGGGGCCTCGCTGGGGGCGCTGGCGGCGTCGGGCATGGGCGCGCGGCGCGAGCTGTACACGCCGCTGATGAATCCGGACGCCTGGCCTAAGATGCCCCGGCCTGACCCCGCTCTTGCGGGAGCAGAGGACGCCGAGCGGCTGCGGGCGGTGATCGAGGCTGCCGGGCCGGAGACGGTCGCCGCCTTCATGTGCGAGCCGGTGGTCGGGGCCTCGGACGCCGGGCTGGCGCCGGCCGACGGGTATCACGCTAGGGTCGCCGCCATCTGCCGGGAGTACGGCGTGCTGTTCATCGCCGACGAGGTCATGAGCGGCATGGGCCGCTGCGGCGCGCCGCTGGCCGTGCGGCTGGGCGGCCCTCATCCGCAGGGAGACGTGACTCCGGACATCGTGGTGCTGGGCAAGGGGCTTGCGGCCGGCTACGCGCCCCTGGCGGGCCTGATGGCGGGTGGAGAGGTCTACGACACGGTCATGCAGGGCAGCGGCGCCTTCAAGCACGGCTTCACCTACGCCGGGCATCCGGTCAGCGTGGCGGCGGGCCTGAGCGTGCTGGACATCGTGGAGGGCGAGGGGCTGGGCGAGGCCGCCCGGACGCGGGGGGCTCAGCTGCTGACCGGGCTCCAGGCGCTGAAAGCCCGTCATCCCAGGGTGCTGGAGGTGCGCGGGCACGGGCTCCTGCTGGGCGTGGTGCTGGGCGACCCGGCCACCGGGGAGGCCGACCCCACCCCCGGGGTGGCCGAGCGGGTGGCGGCGGCGGCGCGTGAATGCGGCCTGATCACCTACCCCGGCTCCGGCGCGCACGACGGGCGGCGCGGCGATCACCTGCTGCTGGGGCCGCCGCTGAGCATCAGCGAGGCCGAGGTGGCCGAGATGCTGGACATGCTGGACGCCGCGCTGACCGCCTCAGGCTGAGCCTGACCCGTCCCTCGCTCTGGGGCGGCGCTTCTCGGCCTGCACCATCTGGACGAACTGCAGCAGCCGGGGGGCGCGGCCCCAGCGCTTGCGGTCGCCCACTACGCGCCAGATCCACTCGACCCCGGCCCGGCGTGTCCAGTCGGGGGCCAGCTGCGCCGAGCCGGCCAGTACGTCCAGCACGCCGCCGCAGCCGATCATCACGGGCACGCCGATGACCTGCCGCCAGTACTGGTTGAAGGTCTCCTGGCGCCGCGCGCCCATGGCAGTGAGCAGCAGGTGGGCCCCGCTGGCGGCGACGAGTTCGGCCACGCGCTGATCTTCGTCCAGATCGAAATAGCCGTGGTGGGTGCCCGCCACCTGGATGCCGTGGTCGCGCGCCGCGTTCTGCGCGGCGAGTTCGGCCACGCCGGGTTTGGAGCCCAGGAAGAACACCCGCAGCTCGGCCCCGTGCCGCTCCATGAGTCCCTTCACGATGTCGAAGCCGGGCGCACGGGGCACCTCGGTCTGATGGAGCTGCCGGGCCGCCCAGACGATACCCACGCCATCGGCGGTGACCAGATCGGCGGACTGGATGGCCCGCACGAAATCGGGCTGGGTCTGGCACTGCACGATGAATTCCGGGTTCAGCGTGACCACGGTGTGGGCGGCGCGCGGGCCGCCGAACATCCAGCCACTCAGTCGGTCGAGGGTCTGGGGCAGGGAAATCACGTCGAGCGGCAGGTCGAAGAGCGACAGGCGCGGGGAGTCAGGCGGGGCGCTCATGCTGCACGGATTGTAATGCGCGGCGCAGGGGGCGTGCCCGGGGTCGGCAGTCCTGATGTCCGGCGGGCAGCGGGGTGGACGGACAGAGCCACCGCCCGCAGGCCACAGGTGCGGCATACTGCTACGCATGTTGCCCGGAGCGTTTGGTGCATTGCCTGCAGACGCGCAGGCGCAACTTCTCGCCGCTGGCAGGGTAGGCCGCTGGAGTCGGGGGGGGCTGCTGTTCCATCCGGCGGACGCGGCCGAGACGCTGTTCGTGCTGATGCGCGGGTCGGTTCGCCTCTACCGGCTCGGCAGCGGCGCCCGCGAGGTCACGCTGGACGTGCATGGGCCGGGGGCGCTGCTGGGCGTGTCCAGCCTCACGCCCGGCGAGACCTACGGCATGTACGCCGAGGCCATGGACGACGCCGAGGCCCTGCAGCTCGGTCAGGACGTGCTGGGGCGGCTGCGGCGCTCGCAACCCCCCGTCGCGGTCGCGCTCGGCGAGCAGCTGACGCGGCAGACGCGCGGCGTGCAGGAACGGCTCTCGGGGCTGGTCTTCCTGGAGGTCTCGCAGCGCCTGGCCCTGGCCCTGCTCAGCCTCGCCGAGCGCGAGGGCGAGTGGCCGCCGGGCGGCGCGCTGGCGCTCAAGGACCGGGTGTCGCACCAGGACCTCGCCCACGTGGTCGGCAGCACCCGCGAGACCATCACCAAGCTGCTGGGCGACTTCCGCACGCGCGGCCTGCTGGACATCGGCTACCGCCGCATCGTGCTCACGGACCGCGACGGCCTGCTGCGCGCCACCCAGGAGCCGCTGAGGTAGAGAGGGGCGGCCTGAAACAGCGCCGGGAATGCAGTCTTGACCGGCCGGTTTGAATAGTTTGGGACGATCGTCCGGGCGCTCTGCCCGGAAGCGGGAAGGGAAGGGAACGACATGGCGCGGAGTGTGGCAGCGGAATTTCAGGCAGGGGGGCTCGGCGAATTCTTCCGCCTGCCGCATGGGGAACTGGACGGGGCCCGGACGCGCTCTCCCCGACCGGAGCTGGACCACACAGCGCTGGCCGAGGCCCTGCGGGCCTACCACGCGGATCTGGGCACGCTGGACGCCTCCGTGGAGTTCCTCCTGACCCGTCTGGCGCATCCCGCCTCGCGCGTGGTTGTGACCGGGCAACAGGCGGGCGCCCTGAGTGGCCCGGCCTATTCCGTCCACAAGGGTGCCGACGCCGCCCTGCTGGCCCGCCGGCTGGACACGGAAGACGCCCCGGTGGTGGCGGTCTACTGGGTCGCCAGCCAGGATCACGACGCCGCCGAGGTCGCCTCGACCACCCTGCTCGACCATGCCGAGACCCTGCACCACCTGAGCTTCGACCTGCCCCAGGGCCGGCCCATCGGGCGCGTCTCGTGGCAGGGCGAGTGGACGGCGCAGGCGATGGCGCTGCTCGACAGGTTCGAGGCCCCCCCAGAGCACGTCCAGAGAGTCCGGGCCCGGATCGAGCAGGCGGTGCGGGCCGGCGGCAGCTACGCCGACGTGTTCGCCCGCCTGATCCACAGCCTGCTCTCGCCCGCCGGGCTGCTCGTGCTCGACCCCCTGCACCCCGCCCTGGCGCGCCTGATGGCGCCCGCCCTGGCGCGGGAACTGGATGACCCGCTGGCCTCCTCGGCACGCATCGAGGACGCGGCGCGGCGGCTGGAGGGGGCCGGCTTCACGCCCCAGCTGCGCCGCCCGGCCGGCGCGACCAACCTCTTTCTCGAGGAAGACGATGGGGGACGGCGCCTGCTCAGGGTGGAGGGGGGCCGCTTCCAGACCGAGACAAGGATCTACAGCGCGGCCGACCTCCGGAGCGTGCTGGAGGGCGACCCCAGCCGGATCACGCCGGCGGCCGGACTGAGGCCGATCATCCAGGACACGCTGCTGCCCACGCTGGCCTTCGTGGTGGGGCCCGGCGAGATCGCCTACGGCGCGCAGCTGCGCGAGGTCTATCCGCTGCATGGCCTGGAACAGCCGCTGCTGTGGCCCCGCCTAAGCGTGACCTGGCTGGAGCCCAACGTGGCGCGGCTCCTTCGCCGCCTGGGCGCCAGCGCGGCGCAGCTGCAGGCCGACCCGGAGGGCGTGCTGGGCCGCGCCCTGGCCCGCGAGCGGCAGGCCGGAGCGCTGGCCGACGGCGTGCTGGACAGCCTGAGCAGACAGTTCGAGACCCTGAGCAGCGAGCTGGCGGCCCTCGATCCCACGCTGGTCGGCGCGGCCGAGCGCACCCGCACGCGCAGCCTCGCCCGCCTGAGCCACCTGCAGACCCTGGCGACCCGCGCCCTGGCCCGCCAGGAGGACGACCGCAGCGGACAGCTGGGCCGCCTCAGGGCCCACCTGCTCCCGGGCGGCGTGCCCCAGGAGCGCGAGATGAACTTCCTGACCTTCCTGCTCAAGCACGGCGACACGCCGCTGGAGCTGCTGCTGGGGCTGGAGCCCGGCTGGCGCGGCGAGCTGGTGATTCCGTAGGCTGTGAGCTATGAGCTCTGAAGGTTCAAAGCCCATAGCTCAGAGCTCATAGCCCCTCCCCTTCAGCTCTTCGGAATATTCACATCGAACAGCGCCCGCACGAACTCCTGACTGTCGAAGGGCTGCAGGTCGCCGGGCTGCTCGCCCACACCGATGAACTTGATGGGCACTCCCAGCTCGCGCACGATCGGCACCAGGATGCCGCCCTTGGAGGTGCCGTCCAGCTTGGTGACGACCACGCCGGTCAGCGGGGTGGACTCGTGGAACTTCTTGGCCTGCTGAAGTCCGTTCTGGCCGGTCACGGCGTCCAGCACCAGCCAGACCTCGGCGGGCTCGCCCGGATCGGCCTTCTCGATCACGCGGCGCACCTTTTTCAGCTCTTCCATCAGGTTGTGCTTGGTGTGCAGCCTCCCGGCGGTGTCCACGAACAGCAGATCCGTCCCGCGCGAGGTGCGGGCGCTGGCGGCGTCGAAGGCCACGGCGGCGGGGTCGCCTCCCTCCAGGCCCTGGATCACCGGCACGCCCAGTCGCTCGCCCCACTCGCCCAGCTGCGCCCCGGCCGCCGCACGGAAGGTGTCGCCGGCCGCGAACATCACGCTCTTGCCGCGCGTCATGTAGTACTGGCCCAGCTTGGCGATGGTCGTGGTCTTCCCCACCCCGTTCACGCCGATCACCATGACGACGTGGCCCTGCGGATCGACCGTCTTGCGGCGGGCGTCCGGGGCGAAGCCCAGCTTGCGGAATTCGGCGCGCCTCGCGTCGGGCTCCAGCTGCAGGGTCAGGGCGTCCATCAGCGCGTCCTGAAGGTTCTTACCCTCGGCGCGGCGCACGTCGGCCAGGATCTCCTCGGTGGCGGCCCTGCCCACGTCGGCGGCGATCAGGGCGTATTCCAGATCCTCGATGGTGTCCAGGCGGTTGGTCAGGACATCGCGCACGTCGCTGCCGAGGAAGCCGGCGGTGTCGTTGATCTGCTTGCGGGTCTTGCTCAGGCCGTCGCGCAGGCGTTCGAGCCAGCTCACGGCTGGGCCTGCCAGAACTGGGCCTGCCGGAAGTGGGGGCTGGGGTGGATCGTCATGGCCTCACCATAGCGCCCAGCCCGAATCCCGGCCAGGACGTATCTGATGGGCGGCTGGGCGCAGGTCGTCAGGACGCCGGCTGCTCGCGCAGCAGCAGCAGCTTCAGCCCGCTCAGGCGCCCCCGGCCCAGCACGCCTTTGGCCAGCACCCGCTCGCCGTGGGCCAGTACCGGCACGTCGTCCCCGAAGCGCTCGCGCAGCGCCGGGTCGCCGTCCACGTTCACCGCCCGGTAGCGGAACTCCAGTCCCCGCAGGTGCTCCTCGGCCTGAACGCACAGGTGGCAGCCGGGGCGGGTGTAGAGGGTCAGCTCGGGCAGCGGCATGGCGGCTCAGGCGAGGGCGCTGTGGGCGATCTGCGAGCGCTGCAGGATCGACATGGCCAGCACCGGGGCGTACATGTCGGTCTGGGTGATCAGGTCGCCCACGTTGCTGAAGGTTCGCAGCACCTGGCCGCCCTGGCGCACGGCGAAGATCTGGCCCTCGGGGCCGACCTCGATCAGCCAGGGCGCGTCGGTGGGTTCGCCCACCAGGGTCTCCAGCGCGAAGGTCACGCCGGGGGTGCCGTCGGCCTCGATCTTGCGGAGCTTGCGGGCCACGCCGTCCACGATGTACACCGCGCCGAAGCTGTCCACGCCCAGGCCGTCGAGCTGGCGCAGGTTCTCGGAGGTGCGGTCGAGCCGGAAGGCGTAGCGGCTGACATACTCGCCCTGCGTGGTAAAGCGCTGCACCTCGTTGTTGCCGGTGTCGAGCACATAGATATGCCCGTCGGGCGAGGCCACGATGGAGCGCGGTTTCTCGAAGCGGCCCAGGCCCTGTCCCTGCCCGCCGAACTTCCGCACGAAGCGGCCCTGCATGTCGTACACCACGACGTGGTGGGCCTCGGCGTCCAGCACGTAGACGTGGCCCTGCGCGACCGCGATATCGACCGGCTGCAGCAGCTCGCCTTCCGAGAGTCCGTAGGCCCCGAAGCTGAGCAGCTCACGGCCGTCCGGATTGAGCTTGCGCACCAGCGCACCGGCCTTGCCCTGGCGGTACTCCTGCATGGTGATGTACAGGTTTCCGTCCTGGTCGCCGGCCACGGCGTTGGGGGCGCTGGGCAGTCCCGAGGTCGCGCCGCCCTGGTCGCGCAGGCTGATCCGCAGCTTGCCGCGCAGGTCGAGCAGGCGCAGGGTGCCGCGCTTCTCGCCCACGCTCAGGGCCAGGGCGACCGGATCGTTGAACACCTCGTCGCTCATCACGCCGGCGTCGATGCGGGCGATCACGTCGTCCAGGGTGGGGCGCTGGGCGGGGTCTTTCTCGATCATGTGCAGGATCAGGTCGTTGAGCTTGCCCGGCACCTCCAGCTTGACCTGCTTGGGGGGCTTGGGCGATTCGAAGACCTGCTGGTGTACCACGGCCTCGTAGGAGCCGCGGAAGGCGGTCTGGCCGGTGACCATCTCGTAGGCCAGCAATCCCAGCGAGTACATGTCGCTGCGGGCGTCCACGCGGTTGCCCTTGGCCTGCTCGGGGGCCATGTAGATGGGCGTGCCGACCCGCGCGCCGGTCATGGTCAGGCGGGTCAGCACTTTGCCCACGGCGATGCCGAAGTCCATCAGCTTCACGCCGCCCTCGCGCAGCTGCCCGTCCACGAAGGCGTTTTTCAGCACCATCACGTTGGCGGGCTTGATGTCGCGGTGAACCACGTTCTGCATGTGGATGTGCCGCAGGGCGTCGGCCAGCGCGCGGATCACCTGCACGCTCTCGCTGAAGGTCATGGCACGGCTCTCCAGCAGGCCCTCCAGCGAGTCGCCGTCGAGGAATTCCATGGCGATGTAGTGCTCGGGGGTCTGCATCCGGTAGTCGTAGACCCGCACGATGTTGGCGTGGTTGAAGCGCTTGAGCACCTCGGCCTCGCGGTAGAAGCGCTTGACGAACTTGGCGTCGGCCAGGTACTTCTCCTGCGGCACCTTGAGGGCCACGATCCGGCCGTCCTGGCGCCGGCGGGCGCGGAACACCGAGCCCATGCCGCCGACCCCGATCCGGTCGAGCACCTCGTAATCCTGAAAGCGCAGTTCGGTCGCCGTCTGAGAAATCGTGGAACGGCGGGTCGGCGGCACCGGGGTGGCCGTGCGCTGCATCCGCACGGGCCTGGGTGCGGGCCGCGCGCGGCCCCGGCGCTTCACGGCGCCCTGCGTGGCGCGGCCCAGCGCGAAGGGCGCCGTAGCCAGGATCACCGCCCCGACCGCCAGCAGGCCCTGCACCCGGGTCAGCCCGGCCAGCGTGACGTGATCCGGGCCTCCCTGGTGGGGCACCCCCAGCGCCAGCGCGCACAGCGTCAGCACCAGGATCAGCGTGGCCACCGCCGCGACGATGCTCAGCACCCGCTCCGGCGCCCGCACCGAGATCAGCAGGCCCACCACGAACAGGGCCGTCAGCAGGAGCGGGGTCATTCTCGACCTCCCGCCGGGCGGTGAGGGGTGCGGGGAGGCGAACTCATTGTCCCCAGTTATACCTGAGTGCCCTTGCGGCAAACTTACAGTGGGGGCGCGCCGCGGGCGATCCGGCGGGGCAGCGGGCCCCTGGTTCCGCGCCGCCGCCCCCTGCCGCTGCTCCTCCCGACCCGGCCTGCGAGGCGCCCTCCAGTCGTCCGGCAGGGCAGTCTCCGCGCCCCGGGCCAGCCAGGAACCACTCGCAAGAGGGCCGGGCGAGGGCCGGGACGACGTGCCAGATGCGATGCGAACGGCGCCCCGGTAGGTTCGTGGCCCCTGCGCCCGAGCCGGCGCTGTTCCGATCTGGCCCCCCACCTTCAGAGAGGATTCTGTGCGAGACCCTGGCGCATACTGGGCGGCAATGCGCCGCGTTGCCCTCTCCGCCCCGGCACAGCTGCCCAGGCTGTGCCCGTCTACCGGCGGACTCAGACCATGATGCCCTGGACGGAACTGGTGGAACTGTTCGAATACAAGGTCGCCGACGTGCTGGAGGGCCGCCAGCCCCGTGGGGGCAAGCGGTCGCTCGCCGACCTCCGCAGCGAGCTGCTGGCCGCGCCGCTGGAGCCGCCGCTGCAACGCCGCCTGGCGGTGGCCGACCGGCTGTTCCGGGCCTTCACGAAGACCGGTCAGGCGCCCCACCCGGCCCGGCCGCCGGCCCCCAGCTTTCCGGCGCCCGCGAGCTGGCAGGCGCCCATCACGGTCAATCCCGAGGAGGCGCTGGCCTGGGACGAACTCCAGCGGCTGTCGTGGCACGACCGGGTGCTCGAGGGCGTGCAGGCGCTGACCTCGCAGTGGACGCAGGAACTGAACCTGCTGACCATGCGGGTGCTGTACACCGCCGTCGAGAACGCCGAACGCCTGCTGCACCCCAGCCAGGAGCGGCTGACCGTGCCGGCCGCCAGCGACCCGCTGGTCAACCTGCTCGACCGCTCGGTGGTGCAGGAGCTGACCCAGACCCTGGCCAACCTGCTGCTGGCCCAGGGCGGCGAGGGGCGCCTGCGGGCAGCCCTCTCGGAACTGCACGAGACGCCCTTTCCCCGCCACGCCGACGAGGACGTGCTGGCCTCCCGCATCGCCGCCGTGGAGCGCGAACGCCGCACGGCCGAGGAGCGGGAGTCGCTGATCCGCGCCCTGCAGGAGCAGTACCCGCTGCCCCGTGACCCGCGCGACCGGCCCGCCATCCGCGAAGCGGTGAAGGCCCTGGCACAGAAGCTGGAGCCCCTGCTGAGCAGCGCCCCGCGCCCCAGCCAGGGCACCGTGCCGGCCCACAGCATCCTGTACGCCGCGCAGCCCGACCTGGCCCAGGCCGCCCCGGACGACTCGGCCGATGAGCTGATGCTGTTCCTGCAAGGCGGACAGGCCGTGCAGTGGCGGGGGCTGGACTGGCGCTGGCAGTACATCTCGCCCAACTGGCAGCTGCAGGCGGGCTCACAGGTGCTTCTGCTGCGCCCGAAAGACGCCGCGGCGGCCCGCCACGTGCTGATCGACGGCCCGCACGGCAAGTTCAAGGCCTTCCTCAGCGGCGCGTACCTGCTGCTGCGCGCGGAGATTTCCCCGCAGGAGGAGCTGGGCCGCCGCGCCGCCCTGGGCCGGGCCGTCTCGGTGCTGCTCGATCCCTCCGGGGACTACGCCTACCTGCGGCTGGCCCGTGCGACCGCCCAGCTCCTGCGAGACGGCCGGGTCGAGGCCCGCACCCTCGGCGCCCGCAGCGCCGACCGCTACAAGGTGGCCTCGCAAGACGCCCTGCTGAATTTCGCGCGCAAGGGGGTGGGCGCGCTGCTCTCGCGTCTGGCGGCGCTTTCCCCCGACGCCACGGCCCTGAAGGTGCTGGAGGCGGGCCGGGCCATCGCGGTCGACGACGAGCGGGCCACGCGCCTGAGCGGGGCGCTGCACCGCGCGCAGTTCCAGCCGGAGACCCTGCCCAGCCCGGTCTCGGCCACCCACGTCGAGCTGCCCATGAACGGCGTGTTCGTGAGCCTGCTCGTGCCGGACGAACCCCTGACGCTGCTGGTGGGGGCCCGCGCGGTGACCCTGCGCCACGACTTCCAGGGCCGGCTGGCGGCCGTCATTCCCGGTCACGCCGCGCAGTACCTCCAGGATCTGCTGGTGCTGCGTCTGCCCGACCTGTGCATCGTGCTGGCCCGCCACGGCCGCTGGCTGGCGGCGGCCGCCAGTTTCGACGATCCCGAACCCGACGCCAGCTCCAGACATCCCACCCTCTTCGTCGGCCCCCTGACCGACTCCGCGCCCGGCGGCCACGACCTGAGCCGCAGCGACCTGGACGGCCCCTGAACAGACCGGGACAGACGGGCACAGGGCACGAGGCACGGGACACCACGTGGCGCGGTGCACAGGCAGGGGCGACCGGAACCCTCGTCCAGCATTCCGCCAGACGTGTGTTCACCTCCGCCCCATCTTCCCGCCGACTGACCCCCAGGTGACGCCGGGCGCACGATCCTCATGCCTGACTCATGAGCAGGTAGGAATAGGCCGTTAGGGTTGACAGCGACATGATCCGTACCCCCCTGATCCCGACGCTGCTGGCCACTGCCCTCCTGGGCACGGCCCTCGGTGCGCCCGTGAAGCTGGGGGCTCTTCCCCTTTCTGTGGAGCCCAACGCTAAATTGCTGACGCTCAGCTCGGCCGGTATCCGTACCGCCTTCCCCTCTGCGGCAGGCCGGCCCGACGCGGTGTTCATGACCGAAGACCGCAAGGTCAGCGTGGCCTTCGAGTGGCGCGGCAGCAAACTGGCCGTGAACGAGATCGAGAAGCTGGTGGCGCAGTTCCCGGCGGTGATCCGCTCCCAGGTGCCCAACGTCAAGACGTTGAAGGCCAGCCTGCTGCAGCTGGGCGGCGCCCCCTGGGCCCAGTTCGTGTTCACCACTCCCCCCAGCCAGAGCCAGGGCGACGACCTGCGCCGCGAACTGCTCGTGACCAGCCTGGGGGGCCGGATGCTGGTGCTCACCATCGCCGGCAACATGAAGGACTATTCGCGCAACGAGGCCGTGGTGCGTACCCTGACGAACAGTGTCCGCCTGAACTGAGACGGGGAGGGATCGTGGGGCTGGCTGAGCTGCTTCGCTCGCCCGGCCCACTGCCCTGTCATGGTGTCCAGCAGACCCGCGCCCCGGCTGACCGCTTCGAGCTGGATCCCCCTGCCATCACAACGAATGGTCGCCCTCCGCTCACGAACGGGCGTGAATATTCATGAAAGAATCGCCGCAGTGAAACCGTGCAGGAATTAAAAGACAACCCGACTCTGGCAGCCCGGCAGGCCATCAGCGAGCAGTCCGGGGTGCGCTGCGAGGCCGCGCTCTGGCAGGGGCGCCCGGTCTTCGTCAAAACGCTGGGCATCGACGACCCGGACGCCCTGGCACGCTTTCAGCACGAGGGCCGGGTCGCCGCCTCGCTGTCCCATCCGCAGATCGTCTCCCCCATCGCTGCGTCGGAGACCCAGCTGATCTTTCCCTTCGTCGAGGGCGGCACCCTGCGCGAGTGCCTGATGACGGGCGCCCTGAGCCCCGCTCAGGCCACCGAGGTCGCGCTGGGGGTGCTGAACGCCGTGAGCTACCTGCACGCCCAGGGAGTCACCCACCACGACCTGAAGCCCGAGAACGTGCTGCTGGCCGATGGAGAGCCGGGTTTCTGGAACGTGCGGGTGGTGGACTTCGGCATGAGCCATTCGCGCCAGCTGCCGCTCGACATCCACAGCGGCACCCGCATGGGCACCCCGCATTTCATGGCCCCCGAGCAGTTCCGGGGCGTGCGCGGCGACGCCCGCAGCGACCTGTATTCGGTGGGGGTGCTGCTGTTCGACTGTCTGGCCGGCCATCCCCCCTTTGAAGACGCCCTGGGCTGGCTGGCCGGGCTGAACCAGACCCTGGCCCCCCTGCCCGGCCCCGTCGCCCTCCACGCGATCCTGACCAGCACCCTGGCCCGAGATCCGGCGCTGCGCCCGGCGAGCGCCAACGAGCTGCGCTTCCAGCTCTGTCAGGCCCGCCAGCAGCTGGGCCTGGGGCGGGTGGCCGACCGCTTTCCAGACGTCTCCCCATGCCCCTGATCGCCTTCACGGGCCATCCCTTCCTGGCCGAGGAGACTCTGCGGCGCACCCTGAGCCAGCGCGGGCTGTCGGCCCCCGAGCTGCCCCGGCTGGCCGCCGAGGAGGTGAGCGCGGAGGGGCTGCGGCCCCACCTCTCGCCGGGCCTCTTCGGCGACGGCGGGGTGATCGTGGATCTGGCCGGCGCCAAGGCCGACAAGGCGCTGCTCGATCTGCTGGCCGGCGCGCCGGTGACCGTGGCCGTACTGGACGAGGCCCCGAACGCGACCCGCCTGAAGCTCTACGAGGCGCGGGGCGAGGTGATTCCCACGGCCAGCCCCGCGCGGCCCGGCGACGTGATCGGCTGGGTGATCGCGCGGGCCAGGGCCATGCGCCTGCCGCTCGACAAGGACGCGGCGGGCTACCTGGCCGAGGTGTTCGGCCTGGATCTCGCGGGCATCGCCAGTGAGCTGACCAAGCTGGAACTGCTGTACGGCCCGCACACCCGCGAGCAGGTGAGCCGGGTGGTGGGCCGCGAGCCGCCGGGCGACAGCTTCGCCATGCTGGGCGCCGCCACCGCCGGGCGGCCGGGCGAGGCCGTGACGCAGCTGCGCCGGCTGATGCTCTCGGGCGAAGACCCCTTCCGGCTCCTGGGCGCGGTGGTCTGGCAGTACAGCCTGGTGGCGCGGTGCGTGGCCCTGCTGCAGGAGGAGGGCCGCGTGACCGAGACGGCGGCGGCGCAGCGGCTGGGCGTCAAACCGTTCCCGGCCAAGAAGGCGCTGGAGGTGGCCCGCCGCCTGAACGAGGGCAAGATCCGCGCTCACCTGGGGCGCATTCTGGACGCCGATCTGGCCATGAAGCGCGGCCTCGACCCCTCCGTGACCCTGGAACGGCTGATCGTGCAGCTCAGCCTGTAACGCCACGGGGATGGAGTCTCTTGCGCCGGGGCGAGCGCGCCGAGATGACGATTGATCTCCGCGTGACGGTCGACGATCCGGAGGCCGCCGCCTGCAGGGGGGCCATCCCACAGCTGGGTGGTGGCCTGACAGGTCGACCGGGCCGCGGCCTGCTGCTGCCTGCTCGACCGTGATCCTCGCATCTGGCCCGACGATGACGTGGGCTGGCCGCGGCGCCGCTGGACTGGGCCGCCGGAGAAGCGGCGCGGCGTGGCCGGCCCACGCTGGGGCTGGACACTGCGACGGATCGCCCCAAACTGCGCGCCCTGTACGAACGCCTGGGGTTTGAGGCGGTGGGATCGCGCGAGATGCTGGACTTCGCCGTGACCCTGTACCAGTTGCAGGTCTGATTTCTGGGCGCCCTGGAATCAGCGCGCCAGATGCGGAGCCGGCAGCGGCGGCAGCGCAACAGCCTGCATCCCGCCTCCTCGACACCGCACCCCGGTGCGATGAGGCGGCCCAGGTTCGGGATCTTCCCCTGAGCCGCCACTCTGGCCTGGTGGGCGTGACCCGGCCGGTTTCTCCCCCCCGGAAGTGTGGCCGGATGCACGCCTGTGCACATCCTGGGGCAGCAGCCATGATCAGGCCATGATCGGTTCTCCGGCAGGCGCAGAGTAGGATCAGGCCAGTTATGTCACTGCCGTCCCAGCCCGGATCATCGTCCCCGCCCCCTTCACCGGTCGACCTGCCCCTGATCGTGAGTGCCGGTGAGGCCCTGACGGACCTCGTGACCGCCGGGGGAAACACCTGGCACGCGCATCCGGGCGGCGCGGCCTGGAACGTCGCGCGGGCCTGCGCCAGCCTGGGGGTGCCCAGCGCCTTCGCCGGGGCCATCGGTGAGGACAATTTCGGTGACGACCTGGCCCGGGAGAGTGCGCGCGCCGGACTGGACAGCCGCTTCCTCCAGCGCGTTCCCCAGCCCACCCTGGTGGCGGTGGTGTACTCGGCCCAGCCCCCGGCCTACCGCTTCCTGGGCGAGAACAGCGCGGACCTGCAGTTCGACCCTTCCCGGCTGCCTGCGGGCTGGCTCGGCGCCGCGCGCTGGCTGCACGTGGGCGGCATCAGCCTGAGCCGCTGGCCGCTGGCCGACACGCTGCTGGGGGTGATCGCGGCGGCGCGTACGGCGGGCGTGAAGATCAGCTTCGATCCCAACGCCCGCATCACGCACCGGCATCCGGACTACCCGGCGGTGTTCGAGCGGGTCGTGCGGCAGGCCGACCTGCTGAAATTCAGCGACGAGGATCTGGAGTTCTTTTTCCCCGGCGTGTCCGAGGACGACGTGCTGCGCCGGCTGCGCGGCATGAATTCCCAGGTGCCCATCGTGCTGACCCGGGGTGCCCAGGGCGCGACCCTGTACCACGCGGCCGGTCAGGTCACCCTGCCCGCGGCGCCCGTCCAGGTCGTGGACACCGTGGGGGCCGGCGACGCCCTGTGTGCGGGCCTGCTGGTCAGCGCCACCGAGCGGCCCGGCGCCCTCTGGAAGGAACACCTGCAGGTGGGCCTCCAGGCGGCGGCGGCGGCCTGCGCGCACGCGGGCGCCTACGCGCCGACCCGCAGCGACCTGGGAGCGTCCAGCCTGCTTTAAGGCCGGCTGCTCCGCCATGAACGCCGGGACGAGCGCTCCATCAGAGCACCAGGTGGGCGTCGTCCTGCTCGGCCATCATGCGGAGAAAGGCCTCGACATACTGGGGATCGAACTGCCGACCGGCCTGCATCCGGATCTCGTTGAGGGCGCGTTCACGCGTCCAGGCCGGCTTGTAGGGTCGGGCGTTGGTCAGGGCGTCGTAGACGTCGACGATGCTGAACAGCCGCGCCGTGTCCGGGATGTTCGGGCCGCGCAGGCCCGCGGGGTAGCCGGTGCCGTCCCAGCGCTCGTGGTGGTAGCGCACCAGATCGAGCGTCTCGGCCGGCAGGAAGTGCAGATCCTGCAGCATGTCGTAGCCGACGGTGGTGTGGGTCTGGATGATGCGGCGCTCCTCGGGGTCGAGGGGGCCGCGTTTGTGCAGCACGGAGTCGGGAATGGCGAGTTTGCCCAGGTCGTGCAGGTAGGCGCCCCAGCGCAGGGCCTTGACCTGATCGTCGGCCCAGCTCAGCCGGCGGGCCAGGCGGGCACTGCCACTGACCACCCGGTTGGTGTGGCCGCCGGTGTCGTCGTCGCGGCGTTCCAGCGCGGCACCCAGCGAGCGCAGGGTCAGGTCGTTGGCGTCGCGCAGCTCGCGGATGGCGTTCCACTGCCCCAGCTGGGCCCCCAGCAGGCGCGCGAAGGAGGCGATCACCGAGGTTTCGTCCTCGTCGAACGGGGTCTCGGTGTCGCGGGTCAGGATCAGCACGCCCAGGTGCGTGGACGCGCGGCCGTACACCGGCGCCACGTGGTAACTGCGCCGCTGGGGCTTTTTCAGCAGGGCCAGCACCTCCTCGGCCACCCAGTGGTCGGCCTGGACTGAGCGGCTGTCGGAATCGCTGGGGTGGATGGGCCGGTCGAGGAAGGCCTCGAAGACCCCGCGCGCCGCCAGGATGTGCGGCGTGCCCTGCCGGTAGGCCACGAAGGCCATGTTCGGCGCGACCTGCAGCTTGTCCAGAATGCCGATGCCGGCGCGGATGATGGCGTCGGCGTCGCGGGCCTCGGCGAGCCGCTCGCTGCCGGCCCGCAGCGCGGCGATGGTGTTGCGTTGCCACGCCAGCTCATGCGTCGAGCCCTGTTCGCGCAGGGTGATGTAGCCCAGGCCGCCGATCAGCAGCAGCGCCCCCAGCAGCTCCAGCAGATCCGGCCGGTTGCCCGGCAGCGTCAGCGAGGCGACGAAGGCGGCGGCGTACACGACCGGCGACAGCCAGCGCGCCAGCCCGCCCAGCGGCCACGTGACCATGCCCAGCATCAGGGCCGAGCCGGCCAGCAACACCTGCTGATCGGTGACGGCGGCGTATCCGATCCCCCCCAGACTGAGCAGGAGCAGCAAATAAGACCAGACTTGTGGCCGGGACACCCCCGGAGTGTAGCACCACATGAAGTCTGTCTAAAGACTGTGAGCGACACCGTTGGGGGCATTCGGGGGACGGGCGGCGGGCACGAGGAAAGGACAAGTCAGCCCAGGGCGTCGGAGCTGAATCTTCAGCCCTGGGGAGCGGCCGCGTCCACGAACACCGTCTTCTGGTCGGTGTAATGCACCTGCCCGGCAGGCGCGCCACGGGGCCGCCACACGTACTTGATCCGGGTGTAGTCCACCGGCACGCTGCCGCCGCCGCGCGCCTTGCTGTGGGCGGCGGCGAGCTGGGCGGCGTACAGGATGTCCGGCTGGGCCAGCTCGCGCCCCCCGGAGCGCACCAGCACGTGGCTGCCGGGATAGCCCTGGGCGTGGAACCAGTAGTCCAGGCTGCGCCCCAGCCGGTGGGTCAGGGTGGCGTTCTCCTTGTTGTTGCGCCCCACCAGCACCTCGTGGCCGCCGGGCGTGACGAAGCGCATCCCGTACTGGCTCTTTTCCGGCCGCTCGGCCTGCAGGGTCTCGGCCAGGGTATCGAGCTGTTCCAGACTGGCGGTGTCCAGGTGCCGGACGCGTTCCTCGGCCTCCTGCAGCTCGGAGATCAGCATGGGCTCACGCTCGGCTAGGCGTTCGTAGACCTCCTCGCGGCGGCGGGCCCGGGTGTAGCGCTTCTCGGCGTTCTGCACCGCGCTCAGGTTGGGCTCCAGGGCGATCACCCGGGGGCCGCTGCCGTCGAAGGCGGTCAGTTCGGCGCTGGGCGCTCCCGGCGCGACCTCGTGCTGGTAGGCCATCAGCAGGTCGGCCTCCTCGCGGTCGGCGGCGGCGACCTCCAGGCCCGCCGCCGCGCGGGTCACGTCGGCGAGCTGGTTGCGGATCAGGCTCACGCGCTTTTCCAGCGGCTCGCGCAGGGCCTTGCGCAGAGCCGCCGCCTTTTCAAAGCGGGCAGCCTCGCGCGCTCCACCGTGCATGGTGCCCTCGGAGACGGTGGGGTCGCCCACCAGCGTCTGCAGGGCCGCGAGCACCTGCGGCCAGCGCTCGCCCGGCGCCTCGCCCGCCTCCAGCCCCGAGCGGCGCACCAGTTCCGCACTGAGCAGTGGCCCCAGCCCGTCGAGCTGCTCGCGCCAGCGGCCCACCGGCACGGCCGCGAGGCCCTGCGCCTGCTGGGGCGTGAGGGTGCGCGGGTCGAGCTTGTCGTAGGGCGGCGGCGGCGAATACAGCCCCCCCGAGCGGATGGTGCGGAAGCGGTTGCGGCCGGCACCGACCTCGCGGGCGGCCATCACGATCTTCCCGGCGAAGCCCTGGCCCTCTTCCAGCAGCAGCACGTTGGCATTGCGGCCGGTGACCTCGAACAGCACCCGGGTGGGCGCCTGATCCACGAAGCCGCTCTCGCCGCCCAGGTGCAGTACCACCACCCGGTCGAGCTTGAGCTGTTCGACTCCCAACAGGTCGCCGCGCGCACGGGCCGCCAGCAGGCGCTGGAAGGGGCTGCGCGGCTCTCCCCGCAGCCGCTCGCCCGACAGGAACAGCACCGGCTGGGGGGGCCGGTACGACAGCACCATGTTGCGCCGGCCGTCCAGCCCCGGCCCGTCCAGCAGCAGCGCGGCGGTGGTCTCGTCCGGGAAGACCCAGCCGAGAGTCCGCAGGGGCAGGGCCGGCTGCAGCTCACGCAGCACGCGCGCCAGCATCAGGCCCTCCACAGGTCACCTCCGGCGGGGAGGAAGAGGAAGTGGGGAATCATCCGGGCATGGTAGCGGCTGCGGGGCCGATCAGGCACGCACCGGCAAGGCGCGGACTCCGGCGATCCTCCATCCGAACCTCGGAACGGAGCCCTGGCAAGACTGCACCCTGGAAAGAAGGGGGCCACGGCAGAAGGGAGAGGCGAGCCCTCAGCCCGCCTCTCCCCTGCCTTTACCCTCGCCCGGTTACCAGAAGTTGCCGAGACGGAAGGAGAACTTGCCGCTGCCGTTCTGGGGGCTGTAGCCGTAGTCGAAGCGCAGGCTGGGCAGCAGCGCCCCGCCGATGCCCAGGTTCAGCTGCACGCCCGCGCCCACGCCGTAGTTCAGCGCGAAGGGGTTCACGTCGCTCCAGGCGCTGCCGGCGTCCGCGAAGAGCACGCCGTACAGGCCCTGTGCGATGCCCGCCTTGAGGCCGAAGTCGTAGCGGTACTCCGCGCTGGCGGTCAGGTAGTTGGTGCCGAACAGCGCGCCGTTGTCCAGGCCACGCAGCTGGAACGCCGTGGAGGTGCTGCCCCCGCCCACCGAGTACCCGGTACCGCTGGGCGCGGTCTTGGGGCTGAGGATGCTGCCGGCGTTGGCCCGCACCGCGAACACCTGCTGCTTGGTTTCCACCCCGAGTTCCTTCTCCAGGGTGCGGCCGAAGCCGTAATAGGCGCTGACGCCGGTCTGCACGTCCGTCCAGGACAGCGGCGTGTTGCCCTGCGAGCCGACGTTGTAGCCGGCGCCCAGACCCGCACGCACACCCCGGCCGGGGAACTCGCCGTTGTCGGTGGAGTCGTAGCTGAGGTTGCCGCTCACGCGGGTGGTCAGCGAGTCGGCCGGTACCAGGGCCTTGACGTAGGGCTCGGGCACCAGCACTTCCTTGTCGGCGGCCGGATCGGCGGCCGGTGCGCCGACCGGCTTGGCCTTGACCGTCACCTTGGCCGAGCCGCCCTGGTTCGTGACGTTGTCATCCTCGACCAGCGGCTCCAGGTAGTAGGTGCGGTAGGTGACGCCGACGCCCACGTTGGCGACCAGGTTCTTGGTCAGGTTGCGGCCGATGCGGGTACTGAAGGCCGTTTCGCGCGTGGTGTAGTCCCAGCCGGTATCGGCGCCGGCGCTGGGCGTAACCGCCGTGCCGTCGGTGCCGGTCAGGTTGCCGCTGGTCGCGGTGGTGTAGAGGCCGTTGTTGCCGGTCACGCGGGTGCCCGCGTCAAAGCTCAGGCTGGTGCGGTTCCTGCGGAAGTCCAGGAAGTTCAGGTCAAGCCAGGGGATGGTGTAGTTGACGTTCCCCACGAAGCGCTGCCCGGCGTCGTTCTGCTGGGCACCCAGGCCCACCGTGAAGTTGTGCCCCAGCCCGAAGGCGTTGGGGTTGGTGTAGGCCACGTCGCCGCCCCAGCCGCCCGCGAAGGAATCGTAGGTCAGGCCCAGGTTCACGGGAATCCCGCTGGCGGTCTCCGAGATGCCCAGGACATAGGTGACGTTTTCGGGGTTCTTGGGATCGGCGCTGCGCGCTTCGGTGGTGAGCACCTTGACGTAGCCCAGGCGGGCGATCGCGCCCAGCGAGGTTCGCAGGGCGTTGAGGTTGAAGGCGCCGCCGGGCTCGGGCAGTTCGCGCAGGATCACGCGGTCGACCGTGCGGTGCTTGCCCTGCCACTGCAGCTGATAGCCGACCAGCTTGACCTCGCGGATGGTGTAGGTCAGCGCGCCGTTCTCGAACTTGATGGCGTCGCGGGTGCTGATCTCATAGCCCGCCTTGCGGTACACGTCGCGCAGCGCCAGGAAGTCGTCCTGCGCCAGCTGGGGGCTGTAGGTGTCGCCCACCTTGGTCTTGACGGCCTTCTGGAGCTGGGCGCTGGGCACCAGGGTGTTACCGGTGAAGGCGATGCTCTTGACCGGGCCGCTGGCGACGTCGGCGGCGCCGAACAGCACCGTGACCTGCGCGGGGTTGGTCTGGTCAGGCTGCAGCGCGAAGCCCACCGGCTTGCCCGTCTGGTTGGCCAGCGTGCGGACGTCGGCCTGCAGCCTCGCCAGGGTCAGGGGCTGGCCGGTCTGGGTCTGCAGGGTCACCTTGGGATCGCCCAGGTCGCTCAGATCCACGGCGCTGACCTTGCCCTCCACGACCTTGATCTTCAGGACGCCGTCCACCAGGGTGCTGCCCCGGGTGTCCACGCCCGCCTGCAGGAAGCCGGCCTGGTCGTAGGCCTGCTGGAGCTGCGCCGCCGCCTGGTAATAGACGTCCGGGGTGAACTTCCGGGCGTCGTAGAGCGGCTTGAAGATGCCCGTGACCACGCTGGAGGGCAGCAGGGTCACGCCCTGAACCTCGACCCGTTTGATGGGCGCGGTCTCGTCCACCACGAAGCTCACGGCGGCGGTGCCGTCGGCACCCGTCTTCACGGAGGCGCTGATGCTGGGCGTGAAGGGGTAGCCCTCGCCCTCGTAGTTCGAGGCCAGCGCTTCCTTGGCCTGATCGAGGCGCTGGGTGTTGAGGGTCGCGCCGGGGGCGATGTTCAGCAGCTCGCCAATCGACTTCTTGAAGCCCTCGGCGGGCAGAAAGGTCAGGCCCGTGGCCTCGACCGCGCTGATGGTGGGGTTGGACGTGACCGTGATGCTCAGGGTGTCCTTACCGGCCACGGTCTTCAGTTCCGCCACGGCGGTCTTGAAGTACCCGGTGGCGATCACCTCCTGCTCGACCGCGCGCAGGTTCACGCTGGAGAGGGGGGCGCCGGGCTGGACGGTCAGGGTCGCGCGGATAAAATTGGCCAGCAGTTCGCTGGTGCCGGCTACCGCCACATCCTGCACCGTGCCCGCAGTCTGGGCAACGGCGGGCGCGGCAAGGAGGACGGTAACGGCGAGTGTGAGGGGATGTCGCATGCTTCTCCTAGTGTCGCACGTGACCCTGAACTCGCCCCGCTCGGTGACGTTTGGTGGGGCCGGGCACGGCGAAAGCTGTCTCCACAGTTGCCTCTCTCATCCTGAGAAGGGTGAAGCCCAGGTGACCGGGTTCTGGTCGTCGTTCTGTTCGTCCAGCGGCCGGTCGAGCACCACGTCCGGGCGGCCCGGCCGGCGCCGCCGGAGGGTGCCAGGGATTGAAGGTCTGGAACGGGGTCGAGCGGGTCGGCGGCCCTCCAGAGCCTGCTGCCCTCAGGCTCCGTTCCCTGCAAGCCCGGTGCTCCCCCATCTCCCCTGGCCCCGTTGTCTGCTGACCCCACTCCCGGTGCCGGCCCCTTGAGTCCGCTGGTGGCGTGGAGGACAATACCGGGCGTGCCCGTCTTCCGCCACAGCCTGTTTTCCGACCCGCCCACCGTCAGCCTGACCGGGCCTGCGCCGTCTGCGCCCGGCGGGCGGCGCCGCGTGAACGCGTGAGCCTGCCGGACGTCCTGGCGGGGCTGCGCTCAGCCGAGCGCGAGGCCGGGCGGCCCCAGGGCAGCGTGGGGCTGGTGGCGATCACCAAGGGCCACGGTCTGCCCGAGATCCAGGCGAAGGTGCTGGACTACGGCGCCTTCCCCCTGGGCGAGAACCGGGGCCAGGAGCTGCGCGACAAGGCGGCGCTGCGCCCCGATCTGGACTGGCACTTCATCGGGCCCATCCAGCGGAACAAGATCAAGTACCTGGCCCCGGTGCGCCTGATCCACACCATCGAGGCCACCTGGCAGGCCGAGGCCATCGCCCAGGCGGCCGAGCGCTGGGGGCACGCCCCGGAGGTGCTGCTGCAGCTGCACAATGGCGAGCCCCAGAAGCACGGCATCCCGGCGGCCGATCTGGCGCAGACCCTGCGGGAGGTTCAGGCGACCGGCCTGACGGTGCGCGGCCTGATGGTCATGGCCCCCGAAGCGGCGGCCCAGGGGATTCCGGATCGGGGGACTTCGGGACAGCCCACCCCCGGGCCGGACAGCACCGGGCCGGACAGCACCGACCCCCCCAGCGCGGCTCCCCCGAGCGCCGATCCCCCCCGGTTGGGTGAAGACGACTCCAGCCGGCGTATTTTGCAGGTGTTCATGGAGACGGCCCGCCGCGCCCACGACCTCGGCCTGAGCGAACTGAGCATGGGCATGAGCGGCGACTACCCCCTGGCGGTGCGGGCCGGCGCCACCCTGATCCGGGTGGGAAGGAGTCTGTTCTCGTGAAATTCACCCCGCTCGACATCCGGCATCAGGAGTTTCCCCAGCGCCTGGGCAGCTACCAGCGCGCCAGCGTGCGCGCCTACCTGAGCGACCTGGCCGAGGAGGTGGAGGTCCTGCTGCAGCGGCAGCAGGAGCAGCAGGAGTACCTGCTGGCGCTGGAAAAGCAGCTCGACGAGCGCAAGCAGCACGAGGACGAGATCCGCCGCGCCGTGATCGCCGCCGAGCGCATCGGCCACGAGGTGCGCGAGAACGCCGTGCGCGAGAGCCAGCTGCTGATCTCGCAGGCCACCACCGAACACGAGGGCGTGATGCGCGACGCCGAGAGCCGCCGCAGCGAACTCGAGGCCCGCCACCAGGCGCGCATGTCGGCGCTGGAGGCCAGCTTCCGCACGCGCTTCGCCGAGCTGGAACGCCAGCTGCACGACCTGACCCTGGAACGCGACCGGGTGCAGGCCCAGCGGCTGATGGAACTGGAGCGCGAGTTCAACGAGCGCCACGTGGAGCTGAGCGGTCGGCTCGCCGCGTCCCGGCTGGAATATGCCCAGTTCCTGAGCACCTACCGCGCCCTGATGACCTCGTTCTCGGAGATGTCGGCGCGGCACAGCCTGCCGGACGACCTGGCGCTGGCCGCTCCACGCCTGCCCCAGCACGAGCTGCTGCCCCCCCTCCAGATGGGAAGCATAGAGGCGGCGGGGGCACCCACCCCGTCCGGTTCCTCCGCAACGGTCACGCCCCCTGAAGCCCCCCATCACGCTCCCCATGACGCCGAGGCCCAGGCGCAGATCACCTCCACCTCGTCCTGACATGACGCCCCTTCCTACCTTCGCCCTCCCGCTGGCCGACCCCGCCTTCATCCGCGACCCCTACCCGCTGCTGGCCGAACTGCGGGAGCGCACGCCGGCCTTCTACGATCCGGGCATGAAGCGCCTGGTGCTGACCCGCCATGCCGACATCAGCGCCCTGCTGCGCGACCGCCGCTTCGGGCGCAGCGCCCTGCACCGCTACTCGCGCGACGAGCTGGGCTGGCCCCCGCCCGACCCCCGGCAGGCGACCTTCGACGCCTTCAACGCCAACCACCTGCTCGACAGCGAGCCGCCCAAGCACACCCGCCTGAGATCGCTGGTGCAGCTGGCCTTCACCCCGCGGCGGGTCGAGGCCCTGCAGGGGCGCATCGAGGCGATCCTGGCGGCCCAGTTGCGTGGCCTGGGGAACCGGGGCACCTTCGACCTGCTGGCCGACTACGCCGAGCCCCTGCCGGTGACCGTGATCGCCGAACTCCTGGGCATGCCCGAGGAGGAACGCGGGCTCCTGCGGCCCTGGTCGGCCGCCATCGTCAAGCTGTACGAGCCCGCGCCCACGGGGGCCGATCAGGACAGCGCCGAACAGGCCGTGCAGGACTTCAGCGCCCTGCTGCGCTCTCTGGCCGCCCAGCGCCGCCACACCCCGCAGGACGACCTGATCACGGCGCTGGTGCAGGCCGAGCAGGGCGGCGACCGCCTGAGCGAGCAGGAACTGATCGACACCTGCATCCTGCTGCTGAACGCCGGGCACGAGGCCAGCGTGAACGGGCTGGCGGCGGGCGTGCTGGCCCTGCTGCGAGGGCGCGGGCACTGGGACACCCTGGTGGGCGCGGCCGCACAGGAGGACAGCCTGGGCGTCTTCCGCTCGGCGGCCGAGGAGCTGCTGCGCTTCGATACCCCCCTGCCGATGTTCGAGCGCATCGTGCTGGAGGGGCTGAACCTGCACGGCACCGACCTGCGTCCCGGCGAGAAGGTGGCCCTGCTCTACGCCAGCGGCAACCGCGACCCGGCGCGCTTCGAGCGACCCGACGAGCTGATCCTGACCCGCGACCCCAACCCGCACCTGAGCTTCGGCCTGGGCATCCACTACTGCCTGGGCGCGCCGCTGGCCCGCCTGGAACTGGCCCTGAGCCTGCGCGCCCTGTGCCGCGCCCTGCCGGGCCTGCGCCTGGCCGACCCCGACGCCGATCCGGTGTATACCGGCGGCTTCGTGATCCGGGGTCTGGCGCGGCTGGACGTGCGGGCCGGGTAGCCGCGCTCAGGGCTCCGCAGCTGTACTGGTCGCCGTCCTGAACGGCCTCAGCCAGACCTCGGCCAGCTGGCCTGCGCTCGCCTCCGCCCCTGCCTCCTCCAGTCGGTGCAGGGCCAGCAGCGCCATGACGCGTGCCGGGCTGCGCGGCAGACTGCGCTCCAGCGCCTTGGCCGCCGTGCGCTGGCCCTTGGGGCCGCCGAGGCGCAGCTGGGCGTGGGCCAGCACGGCCAGCAGGTGCGCGTCGGAGGGCTGAGCGGCCATCTCGGTCACCTTGAGCCCCTCGGCCAGGGCGCGCAGGGCCGCGTAGGGCTGGCTCAGAAGCTGCTCGCCAATCAGGGTCGCGGCGGCCACGAGCGCGGCCGCGTCGCCCTCGCGGCGGGCCAGGGTGCGGGCGTGCTGGGCAGCGTCCAGAGAGGCAGCGTCCAGAGAGTTCGTCGTGGTGAGGTGCCTCTGTTCCAGTTGCCCCTGTTTCAGTTGCCACTGCGCCCGCGCCTGCAGCAGGGCGGGCCGCGCCGTGTCGGGCTCAGTGTGCAGCCCTTCCAGAGCCTGCGCCGCACGACCCAACCTCAGCAGGGCGGCCGCGCGGGTCAGCGGCTCGTGCTCAGCCCAGTCGGCCGCCAGCCGGGGCCGACCGTGCTGCAGAGCCAGGCCGGCTGCCCCCGCCCGCCGATCCGGGGGCAGGTCGGCGTAGACCTCGAGGGCGGCCTCATCGCCCAGTTCCAGAGCCTCTTCCAGGCGGCGGTGATCCGTCACGGGCAACGGGAGCGACACAGGTACCGCCGAAGGCGGGGGTCGGCGGCGTCAGGGGAGCAGTCCCCGAGGAAGGAGGAAACGACCATCTTCCCCATCATGCCCCATGCCCGGTGCGGCCTGGTCAGGCGCTGAGGGCGAGTTCCAGTCCCAGGAAGCGCCACAGCGAGCGGCGGGGAATCCGCAGGCCGTTTGGATGTTCCACGGCGCTCAGGCGGCCATCTCTGATCCAGCGGCGCACCGTGCGCTCGTGCGTGCCGGTGAAGTCAGCGACCTCGGTGACCTTCAGGAGCTTGGGCAGGTGGTGGAACTGCTCGGTCAACGTCATGTCAGACCCCCAGAGGGTGCACCCAGAACGGGCGCGGGGCCGCCACACGGCAGCCCCAGCAGGATTTCAGATCGGTTGTGCGCGGTCGTCCGTGCGCCGCCACCCGGCACACCCACGGAGGGCGGCGCGATATCTGGACGGGCGGTCACTCGTTCCAACTTGCGCGGAGCGTACCATACCCGGTGTCAGCCGCACGTCACCCCTGTGGGGGGAGGGGGTGGAGGCCACCATCCAGCGTCCGTAGCCTCTTCATGAGTTCCGGCCCGGCGCTCTCCCACACGGCGTTCCGGATGCCCCCGCGGATCACTTTTCATGATCCTTCACATCCTGTTCATGGCCGGGGGGGTAGCGTCCGTTCAGTCGAAACAACGTCAGCGCCCGTGCCCGCCCCATGTCCCCGGACTCCGTCGGGAAGCTGATCCGCCCCCTCTCGCGCGCCCAGAGTGCGCTCTCCCCCGGAGGTTCCCATGACGCTGCCCCGCCCCCTGCTGACCCTCGCCTGCAGCACCCTGACCCTCAGCGCCCTGCTCGCCTCCTGCGGCAGCCCCCAGACCGGGGCCCAGCCCGGTGGTGTCCAGGCCAGCCCGGACGCGGTGGTTTCCGGAAACCGGCCCGAGGTGTCCGACCTGGCCGTCGACCCCTACGCAAAGATCAGCGCCCTGCAGCCCCAGGCCACCGAGAGCTACACCATCAGCCTGAACTTCGCGCCGGGCAGCGCCAGCAGCGTCGTGAACGCCATGAACGCCGCCGCCAGCCGCTGGCAGGGTGTGGTCACGCAGGGCCTGCCGGACGCCACCGTGAACATCGCCGCCAACACCTGCGGCAGCAACCCGGCCTTCAGCGGCACGGTCGACGACCTGCTGGTGTTCACCGGGAGCAAGAACATCGACGGCCCCGGCGGCATCCTCGCCCAGAGCGGGCCCTGCAGCGTGCGGAGTGCCAGCGGCCTGACGCTGTACAGCACCCTGATCTTCGATTCCTCCGACCTCGCGCAGTTCAGCTCCCAGCTGACCGATATCGCCGTGCACGAGCTGGGGCACTCGCTGGGCATCGGGTCGCTGTGGTCGCGCTTCCGGCTGGTGAACCGGGTGAACACCAACAACCCCACCTATTCCGGCGCCAACGGCGTGCGCGAATACCGCGCAGCGGGCGGCACTCTGAGCAGCGTGCCGGTCGAGAACCAGGGGGGCAGCGGCACCCGGGGCGCCCACTGGCGCGAGACCACCTTCCAGACCGAACTGATGACCGGCTTCCTGAACGGCGGCGTGCCCAACCCGCTTTCCCGCATCAGCGTGGGTTCCCTGCAGGACATGGGCTACGCGGTCAACTACGCCGCCGCCGACGCCTACCGCGTGCCGGGGGCGGCGGCCCAGGGCCTGGACGGGCTCGATCTGGCTGGGCGCGAGCAGGTCATCGAGCCGCGCTTCCGCGTGGACTGAAGCTCACCATACCGGCCCCGTCCTGCCCTGGACGGGGCCTTCTGCTGCCCCCTTCCCGCAGAGTGTCCTCCGGTTCCGTGGGCTCTCCAGACACGGGTGCTCTACAGTCACGGGCGATGAGTCTGCTCTCCCAGCTGTCCGGCACCTTCGTGAACGTCGCCACCGTCCTGCTGGGCACGCTGCTGGGCCTGACCCTGGGCGGCCGGCTGCCCGAACGCACCCAGCGCACGCTGCTGCAGACCCTCAGTCTGGCGGTGCTGTTCATCGGGCTGGACATGGCCGGCAGCGTCAACCGCGTGAGCGGCGGCGTGGTGCCCGGCGTGATCCTGACCCTGATCAGCCTCGCGCTGGGCGCGGTGGTCGGCGAGGCGCTGGGCATCGAAGACCGGCTGGAATCGCTGGGCGAACGGCTGAGGACGCGCTTCCGGGGCGGGGGCCGCTTCACCGAGGGCTTCGTGGCCGCCAGCCTGCTCTTCTGTGTGGGGCCGATGACCGTGATCGGCGGCCTGCAGAACGGCCTGACCGGCGACAGCTCTACCTACGTGCTCAAGAGCGTGCTGGACGGAATCGCCGGGCTGGCGCTGGCCGGCGTGTACGGCCTGGGAGTGGGCTTCAGCGCGCTGACCGTCCTGGTCGTGCAGGGGGGGATCAGCCTGGCGGCGGGGGCCTTCGCGGCGAGCCTGCTGGGCGGCGCCGATCCGGCCGTCCTGAAGAC